>JACPNA010000036.1 GCA_016185725.1 Candidatus Woesearchaeota archaeon
ATTCTATTTGCCAAATCCCGCTTTTTGAGCGGGAGTTTGCCATAATAAAGTCTTATGTGGTCTTAAAAAGTTGTAATAATTTCTAAAGAAATTAAGATATCTCTTTGCAGAAGAAATATCTTCAAATCTTCGCATAACTTTATAATTTTCCTTCAGAGTATTATGAAATCTTTTTATGGGATTATTTTTAAATCTCTTTTTCCATGCCGGAAAATGAATAGGAGTTGCATCTCTCCTTCCAAAAATCCATTTTATTGCGCAGGGATAATCATAAGAATTAGCTGTATGAATATTTTTTGGCGGTTTAGCTAAGGATTGCTTTAATTCTTGCATAAATTTCTTTCCCTCTATCTCATTTTTTTCATAACTTATGTGATCTGAAACAAGAAATTTAGTATCATAATCAATAACATCCCAGTAATAAACAAATTCTCCTTCTTTTTGTCCTTTTTCTTTAAGATAAACTTCGTCGGCATGAGTATTTTCTGAATAAGATAATTGAAAAGATTTGGTGAAATTGTGTATAATTTCACCACATTTATTCTGCCAAAGCAGAATAGTGCTTCTCTGAGTATTTGTTTTATATTTTTCATTGATATGGAGCACTATTTTGCCAAAAGACAATCCTTTTGCTCTTAAATCTAAAGCTTCAACAATTATTTCTGGTTTTGTTTGACAGTTTTCAAATCCTTTTCTGTTAATGAAATATGTATTGCATTCATTGCAATAATATTTTTGTATAAAACAACTTAGATTTTTTCTTAATCCTGCTTTGACAGAATTTGTTTTTTACAATGTGGGCATTTAAACAGTCAAAGAAAACCGACCACCACCAGTCAATAGACTGTGGTGGTCGGTTTTCTGACCATGCTTTTTCCACTTTAAGTGTTAGTGGATGTGTACCACCAGTGAAACACACTGGTGGAAAAAGCATATTTTAGCACTTCAATTAACATAATTATGAGGTCATTTATATGCGTGATGATTTAGAAATACTGTCCAAAAAAGAAAAATATATAAATGTAAAAAAAATAAGGGGAAGTATGGGTGTGATAGATATATTTAGCGGCGGAAAAAAAAAAGCGGTGGAAATGTATCCGTATCGTGATTTGGTAGAGAAGGTAGTGGTAATAAATAATTATGTGGAAAGAAGGTTATGCGCAGCTAAACATGATGTTAGTACTAGGCCGGAAATATTAAAGTTAAGTTATTCTATTGTAAAAAAAGATGAGATTAGCAGGTTTTTTGGGGAAACAGTACAGAATCTTGATTCGTTAGGACGAGAAATGATTTTAGAATTGAAGCAGCATAATCCGATGAATTTTCCGATTGATAAGAGGCTGATTATAGCAAAGTTTGATGATTTATTGGAATTATGTCAAGTTATGGAAAAAAATCCGGCGCATTATCAAGTGCATACGAGCGAACTACAACATAAGGCAAGAGAGTATTTAAGATCGGCTGAGCCGTATTTAGCGTTGAGGACTACTCGAAAGTAGTTAAAAAAGCTTAATAACCTTCTAATAATATAATTTTACAATGGAGTTTAAGATTGAAAGAAAGGAGAACGAAAATTTACATAAGTATCCTACTGATGATTTGAAGTTGGCACAGAAGTTTTCAGAGCATCTAGAGCAAGAGTTGGGTAAGTTCTTGCTGGGGGTTGTTGTATTTGGCAGTTCTGTACGAAGAGAACATACGGATAAGAGTGATATTGATGTGTTAGTCATTACTGATGACGCTACATTTGTGATTAATGAAGCGATGGTAGAAACATATAAAATCATTGTAGAAAATTTGATGGCAAGAATTTCGATGAAGCTGCATATTACTTCGATGACGTTTACATCGTTTTGGGAACAGGTGAGGGTAAGCGATCCGGTTATTGTTAATATTTTAAGAGATGGTGTAGCGTTAATTGATACCGGGTTTTTTGAGCCGTTGCAGATGTTATTAAAACAAGGCAGAATGCGACCTTCAGAAGAAAGTGTGTGGAGATATTATGGCAGAGCGCCAAAAACGTTGGTTAATTCTAGGTGGCACTTATTACAAGCAACGTTAGATTTATATTGGGCAGTCATTGATTCGGCACATGCGGCATTAATGCGAAAAAATGAAATCCCGCCAACGCCAGAACATGTAGCAGATTTATTAGAAAAAGTTTATGTCAAAGCAAAATTATTAGATTCTAAATATGTAGATACGATGAGGAAATTTTATAGATTGAGTAAGATGATTACACATAGGGAGATTCAAGAAATCAAAGGAGCGGAATTTGAAAAATATTATATGGAAGCGGATGAGTTTGTAAAAGTTATGAGGAAGCTGATTGAGAGAGGAAAGTTTTAGAGTGTAGTAGTAGGACATATTTAGACAAAAACGAAAACATTTAATAATTAATGCTTATTTCTGATATTTGATGAAAGACATTGTTCTTAAATATGTACTGAAAAACGCGTTTGATTTCAGGGGAAAGGCTAATTCTAAGGTGGTTTTAGGTGCGGTATTAAGAGAGAATTCGGCGTTGAAGAGTGATGTGCCGGCTTTGTTGAAAGAAATTGAAAAGACAATAAAAGATGTGGAGAAGATGACGCTGGCGGAAGTAGAAATGAAGTTGGGCAAGATTAATCCTACGTTATTGATGGAACAGAAAGAAGAGAAAATGGAAGGTCCACTAAAAGAGTTGCTAAATGCAGTGATGGGAAAAGTTGTAGTAAGAATTGCACCTTCACCGAGCGGACCGTTACATATTGGACATGCATATGGAACGTCATTGAATTATGAGTATGCTAAGATGTATAAGGGTAAATTAATCTTAAGAATTGAAGATACTAACGCGGAGAATATTTATCCGCAGGCGTATGAGTTGATTGAACGCGACGTGAAATGGATGACGGAAGAGGGTGTTGTACAAGTTTTCGTACAATCTTCAAGATTAGGAGAATATTATGATGCGGCAGAAAAATTGGTTAATAAGGGTAATGCTTATGTCTGTGAATGTGATGCGGATGAGTGGAGAGAGAAAAAGAATAAAGGAATTGCTTGTTCTTGTCGGGAGTTAAGCGTTAAGGAAAATCAATTAAGATATGCTAAAATGTTTAATGCTTATGCAGAAGGAGAAGCGGTCTTAAGATTAAAAACAGATATTAAGGATAAAAATCCGGCAATGAGAGATTTAGCAATCATGAGAATTGTGGAACATGTGCATCCGAAAACCGGAAAAGAACATCGAGTTTGGCCGTTAATGATTTTCTCTGTAGCAGTTGATGATCATGAAATGGGTGTTACGCATGTATTAAATGGCAAAGACCATGTAGATAATGGGGAAAAAGAACGAATGATTATGAAGATGCTAGGTTGGGAAACGCCCGAGTATAAACATTGGGGAAGAATAAATTTTGAAGGGTTTGAATTGAGTACTTCGAAAATAAGATTGGCGATTGAACGAAAAGAGTATGAAGGGTGGGAGGATATTAGATTACCATTTATGCCAGCATTGAGAAGAAGAGGATATCAAGCGGGAGCATTCAGAAGATTTGCAATAGAAACTGGTTTAAGTTTAAATGATAAAACTGTAGGTATCGAAGAATTCTGGAAAATGCTTAATGCGTTCAATAAAGAACTTATTGATTTGAAAGCGAACAGATATTTCTTTGTGGATAATCCGGTTAAAATTAAAATTGAAAAAGGTCTGAGTAAAGAAATTAGTTTAGATTGTCATCCCGAAGATCCGAAACGAGGCAAAAGAAAATTTAAAGCTAAAGGAGAAGTTTATGTTACGGCCCAAGATTACGAATGTTTAGATGTGAAAAAATTGCATCGGTTGATGGATTATTGTAATTTTGTGATTGAAAAAGGTAAATGGAAATTTGTTTCAGAACGTTATGAAGAGTATAAGGATTCTGATAAAAGAGGAAGTATTATTCATTGGGTGCCGGTTGGGGAAGAAGTTAAAGTTGAAGTTCTTAATTTGGATAATAAATTGGTTAAGGGTTTTGGAGAAAAAGATTTAAGTAAAGCAAAAGTAGGAGATATTGTACAATTAGAAAGAAGATATTTTGCAAGAGTTGATGAGAAAACGAAAGATGTAATAAGGTTATGGTATTTACATAGTTAAATAAAAGATGAGGGGGGTTGGTTAAGATGGGGAAAATTAGTCGAGATACGCCGTTGGCAGAACTTACATTGCGCAGGTATGAAAAGCCAACGATGAGTGATAGAGAATTAGTTAGAAGATTTTGTTTGTCGGTTGGTTTATTACAGCCCGGAGATTCACGAGATGTTGTTGTTGATGTGTTTTATGTCCTATTAAAAGCTAAACAAAATAAAGAAGAATTACATTCAGAAGAAATTAAAAATAAAGTGATGGATACACGCAAGGGGCTAGGATTGCCCATGTTAGGGATTGCGTCTTCTAATGTGCGTCGTCAATTAAAAAGGTTAAAGGATTTATATTTGATTGAAACTAATGCTAATTTGTATAAGGTGACAGAGTTTGGACATCTTTCAGAAGTCTTTGAAGAAAAGATTGAAAATTTTGTATTGAATTCCATACTATGCAGAGTTAAAGATTATCTGAAGAAAATTGATGAGGAATTTCCAGTCGGCGAAAATAGTTCTATTGGAAAGGAAAATTTTTCAGAAGAGTTATTAGCAATGGCAAGACAGAGAAAAAGATGACTATTGGTTTATCTGGAGGTTAGATGCTCTAAATCTATCAGTAATAACTTTAACGGAAATATCTTTTTGGATTAAGGATTTTTTTAAAAGATTTATTTGTGTAGTTTTTCCAGCTCTAGGAATCCCCATAAATTCAATTAAAGGTATAGGAATTGAAGAATGATATTGTTTATAAATAGTAAGGGAAATAATCCCGAATTGTGGAAAAAATATATAATTTAATAAAATATAGATTTTACATAAACTAAATTATTAAAAAGCAAGGATTAGTTTCTTTTTCTTTGTTTTAGGATGATTTTACAATGACAAAGAGAATTGCCGTGTTAGGAGCACAGTGGGGAGATGAGGGTAAAGGAGCTATTATAGCGCAGCTAGCAGAAAATGCTGATATTGTAGTTAGAGCACAAGGCGGAGATAATGCTGGGCATACATTTTATACTAAAGAAGGAAAAAAAGTAGTGACAAATATTGCTCCTTCCGGAATTTGTTTTCCAAATGTGAGTAATGTTATTGGCAATGGATGCGTTGTTAATTTAGAAACGCTAGCAAAAAATATTGCGGATTATAGTCCAGAATTATATATTTCTGATGCGGCGCATTTGATTTTAGACTATCATCGCGTATTAGACAGGGTACGGGAGAAAAGCAGAAATAAAGGGGCTATTGGCACAACACAAAGAGGAATTGGACCTGTGTATGCTGATAAGATGAATCGTGTTGGGATAAGAATGGGGCTGTTAAAGCATCTAGAAAGGTTAGAACAAGAAATTAGGTATGCGGTGGAACAAAAAAATAAGGAATTTATTTCTTATGGGATAGAAGAGTTCATTGATGCTGATAAATTATTAGAACAGATGAGACCGTTGTTTAAACAGTTTGCTCCTTGTGTTATTGATACTGGTGTATATCTGCACCACGCGGTTAAAGAGAATAAACGAATGCTTTTTGAAGGATCGCAGGCGGCAATGTTAGATATTGATCATGGAACATATCCAGCAGTTACTTCTTCAAATACAACCATGGGAGGAATGCTGATGGGAACGGGGTTAGGATTAAGAGCGATTGAGAGGGGAATTGGTGTAGCAAAAGCGTATACTACCAGAGTTGGCGAAGGGATTTTTCCAACTGAAGGAGAACCGTATCAAAATATTAAGGGGTATAAAAGAGGAGAATTTATTTTAACAGATACTGAAAAAAGAGATTTAAGAGAGGGAGGATTGTCTGATGCCATTATTTTTAGATATATTCGAGAAATTGCTGATGAATACGGGGCAACTACGGGAAGACCGCGAAGAGTGGGATGGTTTGATATGGTAGCATTAAAAAAGGCGGTGAGAGTAAATGATTTAGATAGTTTGGCGATCACAAAATTAGATTGTTTGGATGGAATCGGCACACTTAAAGTTTGTACAGCGTATCAACATTCTGAAACGGGACAAATGATTACAGATTTTCCAAGTGATCAACAAGAGTTAGAAGGGTTTATTCCGGTGTATGAATTATTTAAAGGATGGGGTTCTACCAAAGGAATACGGGATTATGAACAGTTGCCTAAGGAAACAAAAAAATATTTAGGATTTATTGCTGAGACATTAAATGTACCAATATCGTTAATTAAGAATGGGTGCGGATTAGAGGATTATATTCTTATGGATGGATTGTGGTGAGTGTTACGGGGGGTTAAAGATGTTTTTATTGTTTAATTTATGGTTAAATAAATAAGAAAGAGAATAACAAAAATGATAATAATCTAAATAATATCTTCTTCGGCTACAACTAGGAAATCGCCAGTAGCAATTACTGCGGAGAAGGGAATTAAAATTTGACCTTCTTTGGTTCTTTCTAATTCCATTCGTTCAGTATAGGTGGTAGCATTTCTTAGGACGATATGGATTAATTCACCTGAGCCAACTTCAAAAATTAAGTCGCCAACTTCACCAAATTTTTTCCCGGACTTAGATACTATAGTTTTACCTAATAATTCTTTAGAATAAATTTTGTCTCGTTCTGCCATGATAATTCACCTTCATTTTTTTAAATTATGATTATAGTAATTGTTAATTATTGTGTATGTTTGTTTACAATTACTAATAACAAGTGTGTGAATAATATACAAATATTGAACACATTTGGTATATAGGGGGTGTAGAAGAAATTGACTATATAAAGTTTACGGTAGGCGAATATAGTCGTCCAACTAAATGAATAGAGAACTGTGTAAAATAGGGATCCGGGCAAATCCCTCTAGAGCAAAGTTGAATAGGGCTTAAGAGTTTGTTAAAACAACAAAACGAGAGGAGGGGTTATAAACAAGGGGAACAGATTCAATTTAAAACAAGAGAGGTTATACTTTGGATAGATAATTATCATAAAAGACGTTGCGAATGTCTTTTTTCATTTCGCGAGCTATATTTTGAAATGTTTGCTGGTCTAATCGAGAATTATGAAATAAAACTTTACGAAGTTTTGCTTCTACTTCGCTATTGATTTTTTCCATCATTTTATCGGGATTGTTGCCTCCTTTGCGCAATTCCCTCTCTAAGATATGACGTTGTTGTTGAAATGCAACCATAAATGATTTGAGGAATTCGTTTTGAAAACGTGAGGCGCCAACAAAATTGGATTCATTGCCTGAAATAATAATAGATTGGCTATTAGCACGATTATAAGCTTTTAATAAGCTTAATTCAAATTCAGTCAGGAACCCTTGGGTAATCATAGTACATCATCTCTTTTTAGGTGGATATCTAATAAAAAGGCAGGGTGATTATTTAAATTTTATGCGAGTGGAGAGGTTATGTTAAGTAATATTTATAATATACGCAAAGTAATGATAGGGTATGTGGGTAAATACTATTGATCCAGTGTTAGTACATTTAGGACTATTAGAGATTAGATGGTATGGAATAATATATGTCCTAGGATTCTTTTTATCTGTTTGGTGGTTGCATTATTTAAGTAAGAAAGGAAAAGTTCCGTTAAAAGGAGAAGAAATTTGGGATTTTATCTTTTATGCTATGCTAGGAGTATTAATAGGTTCGAGATTGTTTGAAGTGTTTTGGGAACCAAATTATTATTTGAGCAATCCATTCAATTTTCTTAAGTTCTGGCAGGGAGGAATGAGTTTTCATGGAGGATTTGCGGGGATTGTAACCGCTTCTTGGATATATTGCAAGGCGAAGAAGATTAATTTTTGGCAGATGGCAGATATGATGAGTTTTCCGACGATATTAGCATTAGGTTTAGGAAGGATTGCTAATTTTGCTAATGGAGAGTTGTGGGGAACCGTGTGGAGCGGAAAATGGTGTGTGGTATTTCCACGATATGATGATTTATGCAGACATCCTTCGGTGCTGTATTCTGCAGGACAGAGATTAATATTGAGTGGATGGTTATGCTGGTTAACATTAAAAAGAGAGTTTAAAAGGGGGTTTGTCTTTTGGAATTTTGTACTCTGGGAAGGAGTTGGACGATTTATTATTGATTTCTGGAGAGAAGATGTGATGGTTTATGGATTAACTATAGGGCAATGGTTTAGTATAATTATGATTATTATTGCTTTAAGGGCATTACTCATTGGATATAGAGGAGAGTTAGGGAAGATTTTTAAATGAGGGAAGAAGGAGGAGAGATAATAAAGAGGTGATTATGGTATGAAAAAAATAATTTTTGGGTTGTTAATGATTTTTGCAGTGGTTATGCTGATGGCAGGCTGTCAATCAAAGGTGCAGATACAAGCACCAGCACAAAATGCTGCAGAAGATACGGCGATTGTTGATGATAGTAAAACTACAGAAACTGCTGGCGAAACAAAACAAGTGGCGGTCAAGGATTTTAAATATAATCCTCTTGTGGTAGTAGTTAATGTTGGAGATACAATAGAGTGGGTTAATAATGAGCAAAGTGTACCCCATACGGTTACATTTGATGATAATTCCTATGATGAAAAGTTACCGGTGGGTGCTACGGCAACAAGAGTGTTTAATGAAAAAGGAACGTTTGCCTATTATTGCGCATTGCATCCGAGTATGCAAGCACAGGTTATTGTTAATTAAATTTAAAAAAAAATTATTTTAATTTCTTTTTTAGTTTAGCTAATGTTTCGTAATCTTCTTTTGTACCACTGCCACCTTTACATTTGATTTCTAATTCGGCAATAGCGGTTTTGACAACCTTCAAACTTTTTTCAACGTCTTTTTTACTTGTGGTCATATTTATTCACCTGTTTTTGTTTTTTTTATAAATTCATGTCAAGGAAAACTGACCACCACTAGTCAATATCCAGTCACTATACGTTAGGGGGTTGCTTGTTAGCAACGACCAGTGGCACAGATCTGTTTTCTGACCCTGCTTTTTCCAATTAATAATGTGAAATCAATGTTTCGCCACCAGTGAATACAATATCACTATGTTCGTTGGTTTGCTTCAGCAAACCACTGGTGGAAAAAGCAGATTTTAACTATAATACCATTTATTCTCTGCTCTCTGTTCACGGTCTTTGACAGAGGCTGGTTTATTTATCCTAGGACGATGGGAAGTTATGTCTCTTCTTAAGGTTATATCCAATTCTTGTAGGAAAAGGTTCATTCCTTCTTCCATTTTGAATGGACCGCGTAATAAACCATTTTGGGCGGGTGCGCCGGTAAAGACAATTAATTTATCGGAGATATAATCCAAAAACATTAAATCGTGGTCAACTACCATAATAGTTAAGTCGCGTTCAAAGGCAATATTTTTAATTATTTTTGAGATTAGAAGACGTTGTTCTACGTCAAGGTAGGCAGATGGTTCATCTAACAAGAAAAGCTGAGCGTCTTGGGATAAACAGTAAGCGATAGAAACACGCTGAAGTTGTCCACCGGAAAGTTCGGAGAGTTTTTGGGTAAATAATTTTTCTAAATCCAAAGGTTTGATTAATTGTGCTTCATAACGTTCGATGGTACGCTGGAGAAATTCTGAAACAAGAAGGTCAGAGTTGGATTCGAGATATTGTGGTTTATAGGCTACTTTTACTTGTATGTCAAGTTCTCCAAAATCTGGTTTGATTAATCCTGCCAGAAGTTTTATGAAGGAAGTTTTGCCAATGCCATTTTCTCCAAGAATGCCAACAATCTCGTTTTTGTGTAAAGTTCCTTCTGAGGTAGATAAATGGAAGTTGCCAAGCTGTTTGGAAAGATTTTTCCAGGTTAATAAGGGAAATTTCATGGTTTTTTTTGGATCGTTAGATTTATCAAATTTAATATGGTGGTCTCTAAAACGAACGTTTTCTTCTTTGAGGTATCCTTCAAGGTAGGCGTTAATACCTTCACGAGAATTTTTAACTCCAGAAACTATACCAAATGCACCTTCATGACCGTACATAATGTTAACTAAATCGGTAATGTAATCTAAAATGATAAGATCGTGTTCAACTACAATAGTGGCTATTTCTGGTTGGGTGAGGTTTCTAATGAATTTGGACATATTAACACGCTGTTTAATGTCAAGATAAGAACTGGGTTCATCGAAGAGGAAAAGATTAGCTTCTTTTAAAGCGGTGGCGGCAAGAGCAATTCGCTGTAATTCACCGCCAGAAATTGTTTTGATTTCATTATCTAAAAAATTAGTTAGCTGCAATTGGTCGGCAATTTTTGTTAGTTGATTCTGTTTATCTATTTTTGTGAGGAGTTCTCGGGCAGTACCTGAAAATTGTTTGGGGATAGCATCAATCTGCTGAGGTTTATAGGAAACTTGAATTTGATTGAGGTTTAGTTTTTGCAAAAATTTTTGGGTTTCTGTGCCTTTAAAATAGGCAAGGATTTCTTTGAAATCGGGAGGATTCTGCCAATTACCAAGATTAGGTTTAAAATGGTTAGACAAAATTTTGAAGGCAGTAGATTTTCCTAAACCATTTCTTCCGACAATGCCGGTAACTTGACCGAAGAGGGGTGCGGGAAGGGAGTAGAGTTCAAACATGTTGTCGCCGTAGCGATGCAGAGGAAATTTGTTTAAGGTGTCAGGAAGGTTAAGAATTTCGATTGCGCCAAAAGGACAACGTTTCGGACAAATGCCGCAACCAGTACAAAGAAATTCGTCAATTTTAGCTTTAGTGGTAATTTTGTCAGGTGTTATGCAATCTACTCCTGTCCTATTGACGGGACAGAGTTTAGCACAAAGATAATTCCCGCATTCATGGGGATGACATTTATCTCTGTTAATAATAGCAATACGTTTACGCATGGGTTGTTTAGAAGAGAGGTATTTTATATTACTTGCGGTTAAAGATAAGGTATTGATTATTTTCTTAATAAATAGGTTCTAGATTAACCTATTGATAAGATAAATAAATATAATAAAGTATTTTGAGAAATGATATTGATTAAGGAAATACATTTAAATTAGAAGATTATTTCTTAAGATTATGGCTAAATGTGAAATTTGTAGTAATAAATTAAAAGAGTTGTTTTTGGATAAGCTGAAAGGCACAGTTGTATATAAAAAAGGATATTCTAAACAGTATTATGTTTGTTTTGATTGTCAGAAGAAGTTTTGGTCTAAGGAAGAGATGATGAGAAAGATTAAATGATGAAACAAAGTTTTCTCGATAATTTTAAATAGAAAGGAAGATATTTTTCTTATTAAGCCCTTGTAGCTCAGCGGCTAGAGCGGCAGTTTCGTAGCAAACTGCTAGGTTTGATTATGTAAGCATACTTACAGAAAAAACTGCAGGCCGAGGGTTCAAATGCAAGCAATCTATGCAAGTTGGGCGGGTTAAAATCCACCAAGAAAAAAGGTTCTTGTGAGAAATTCCCTCCAGGGGCTTATTTTTTATGTCTAAATATTATGCTTAAATAATGTTTAAAAACGGAGAATAAGGGAAAAATAGAAAAATAAAAGAAAAAATAAAATCTAAATTATTCGAAAATTATTTCTTCTTTTTTGCTTTTTTCTTTGCAGCCATCTAATTCACCTCCTATATAATAGGATATTTTAGCAATATTAATTAAGTATTTAAATTACTATTGAAAATAAATCATTTATCGACGAGAAAATGGAAAATTTATTTTTGCTGAAATTTGTAGACGAGAAAATAAAAATTGTAAAATTAAAGGCGAGAAAATCTTGGGAAAAAATAGTTTTATCAATCGTAAAAATTTTGGGAAGATTTGATGAAAAAAATTAATGACGGAAAGAAAAACTGCGGAAAAATTAAGAAGTTTTGAAAAAAATGAGAAAGATGCGAAATCTTATTAAATAACACGGGGTTTTGAATTGTTATGGAAAAGAAAACCAGTCATAAAAAAATGGAAAATGTAAACCATAAAGCAAGCAAGGAAGATGAAAAGATGGTGCAAATAAAAGAATTGAAAGGAAATTATGCGGAAGAGAGTCAGGAATTATTGGTGGAACAACCGTATGATGCAAAGAATCTATTGATAATTTTGAGTATTATTTTGGGTGTTTTTGGATTGATTTTTGCAGGGGTAGCATTATATAATAAATATTATGAGGTCAAAGTAGTAGATATTGATCAATTACACCAAGATAATTTGCAAAATAAGTTAGATGAAAAGGAGGGTTATGTTTATGGAGGGTTTAGTTTTGTCAAAGCGGATGGATTATGGTGGTCAGAATTAGATATGGATGGAGAAAAAATCAAAATACCATTACATTTTGGACCTAAAGAAGTAGAAGAAGTGAAGATTAAAGGAGAATTGAGCATGATGTTTAATCAAGGTGATGAGGTTTATATTGCTATAGACCCTAAGGTTACGGACAAATTTTATACTTTAGCGTTATCAGAATTAAGTTTTAATGTGGTTAAAGGATTGAAAAGAACGCCTATTGGTTCGTGTACTGAAGAGGATTGGGCGTGTGACAATAGAACATTAATAAGTTGTAATAATAATCCAAAGTATAAACCAGTAATAGAATTGGCGATTGCTAATGAAACTTCTATTGAACTTATTGGGTCTTGTATTAAGGTTAGCGGAAGTGGGTATAATATTACAAGGGCGGTAGATAGATTACTTTATCAATGGTATAAAGTTATGGCTATTGATTAATAGAATTAAGAATTAAAAGAGGGATATTTGTTTTTATCTTTTTATGCCCATTATTTCTAATTGATTGGCATTATTCAGAGTAACTAAACGGAAGTTTAAGCCTAATTCCAGGATGGCTTCTAATATAGCCATATGCTCTTTACCAGAACCTGAAGCGAGATTGAGGGCTACTTCAAAGTCAGATATTTGATTATTTAATTGTTTTTTAATTTGTTCAGTTATTTGTGAAGCGTCAAGGAAGGTATCAATAAGAACTAAATTAGCGTTGGCTGGTCGGGTGGTGAAGTTTTCTTGGCCAAAGGTAGTGGTTATAAGAAAAATCTTATTCCAGGGCTGTGACTGCATAATTTTAGTTACTTCAGTCCAAGTTCCTTTTCCGGTAGAGATACAGGCAATTAATGTAGGCATGAATATTAATTATATTAGGTAGTATAAAAACTTTAGTAATGTCAAAGAAAACCGACCACCACCAGTCTATTGACTGGTGGCATGCTCGCCTGCAGGTTCGGGTCGGTTTTCTGACCATGCTTTTTCCACTTTAAGTGTTAGTGGATGTGTACCACCAGTGTGTTTCACTGGTGGAAAAAGCATATTATAATGCGGTGAAATTAAGCAGGCGAGATCCGGTAGAGTTTTTTTCAATGCGACAATTAAAATAGTTAGAGGGGGATGTTTTAGGAAGAAGCATATGTTTGATGATATGATAATCACGAGGAATTATTTCTGAGCGATGATGTTCTAATTCCTGCAACGCAAACCATTGGATGCTGCCTTCTTTTTTTTTAAAAGCCGGATTTTGAGTAGATAAGGAGAAGAGATGAAGAAGGGAATGACGTGTAATTGTATCCTGTTCCGTAAGATATTCGGAGACAAGACCAACATATTCCTTAAGGAAGGGAGTTAGACCAGTTCTTTTTTTTAATTCGCTGATAACTGCTTCCGAAGGATGTTCCTGTTGTTCTATTTTTCCTTCCGGCAAACCGTATAAATTGCCATAATCACCATTATAGTTGTGTTGAAGAAGCAAGATGTTCTCTTCAAAGAGCATCGCTCCTACCGCGAGATATATAGGAGAGTTTTGATTTTGTTCAGCATGAAGAATATTTTTTAGATACGTTGTAATCTGATAAAAATTAGTAAACTGCTCTTTAACGTAGGGATAACATTGCTTATCTTTAAGATTTATACCTAAAGGAAAACCAACACGCTCCCAGGCAGAGATGTCATTAGTGTGGTCACCAATGAACATTACGTTATTGCGATTATAGTTACGGCGGGTTAAAAGCTCATTGATGCGTTGACCTTTTTCATGAAGATGAAAAAGTAAGGCTCCTGTGCCTGTAAACAAGTCTTGTTCACGATGAATATGATTGGTTATGAAAAAATTGAGAGACATTTCTTCTATAATTTTTTTTGCAATAAGGTCAAGACCACTGCTGATTATGCCTATCGGAATGGATTGAGCGGTAACATATTGGCAAAATTCAGAAAAACCGGGCGTGTACGGCAGAGGAAGTATTTTATCAAGAAGTTCTTGAACATTAAGTCCTTTAAAAAATGCAAATTGTTTAGTACTCCATTCATGATGTAATTCTGGTTTAGGCAGGTAATAATTACAGAGAGCATCCCACTCCTCGCCTCGACCAGTAGCATGACCAAGCATATCCCAGCTGGATTGCAAGCGTGTACAATCCGGTTGAATAATTGTTCCGTCCATATCCAAAAGGATTAAATCGATAGGCATAAAGATATATTGCACGGTTGGTTTTTATAATTTTTTGATAGTGGAATAGATGGTTTACAGTTATGGTTGACGATGCAGTTATCTCTAGGTTCAATATTGTAAGGGATATTATTGAGGCTTTACCTATGTCCGTTACTAATAAAGGAAAAATTTTAAAAAGAAGAGATTATTTTTGTGATGTTATATCAAATTAGGAGGTTATGAATATGGTTGAAGTAGCAAAGAAAGTTGTAAATAAGGTTTTAGCGTATGCGTTCATGACAGGAATTATTGTGGCCTTAATTTTAGGGTTAGTTTCTCCTGTTGTGGAAAGTATTAATCCGGCTTTGCCAGCGATATTAACAAGTTTGTTAATTTTAGCAGGTATTGTGGTAGGATTCGCTAATATTACTGAAGATGAAACAAGAGATTATATCTTGTATGTAACAGCTTTAGTAATAGTATTAAGTTTAGGTGGAAGTACACTAGGACAGGTACAAAGAATTGGTCCTTATTTGGAAAGTGTGTTAGGATCGTTGATGACGTTTGTATTACCTTCGGTGATTATTGTTGGTGTTCGAGCAATATTCCGCTTAGCTAAGGATTAAATCAGTTTTTTTATTTTTTTTATTTTTTTTGGAAAGATATATTAAGGGTTACATTTTACTTGTTGTATGTTGATTAGTTTCTTTGAAGAGTTTCCTGATAAGAATAATATAGAAAAATTAAAAATAGTTAAGGGAAAAACTAATTTGTTTCTTGCTGCTAGAAGTTTGAAGGAATTTTATGAAGTTAAAAAAAATGTTAAAGATAAATCTAAGGTTGAAAGATGGGTGTATTGGCCTATTTTAGAAAAAAAGGAAGGATATTGGATTTCACCGTTTTCTAGAAGGCAGGCATTGTTAAGGATATTTAAAGAATTAGAAGGCGAAAATGAGGCAGTTATGTTGGATTTGGAGCTGCCTACCACAAAAAACATATGGTTGTATGCCTTTCAATGTCTGAATTTTGGATTAAATAAGAGGTTAATTAAGGAATTCATTGATAATTATAAAGGAGATATTTATTTAGCAGAATATTATCCCGAAAGTGCCGGGCAAGAAACTATTTTAAGAATGCTCGGTTTACATTACAATAGTAAAAAAGTTAAAGTTGTGAAAATGATGTATCATTCTTTACATCCATTTAAGGAAAGTTTTGTTAAAAAACAGTTAAAGCAAGGCGTTAAAGAGTGGGGAGATAATTATATGGCTGCTTATGGGACAATAGCGAAAGGAATTTCTGGTACAGAAAAAATATTATCAGCTAAACAACTAGAACGAGACTTAAATTTGGCAACGCAAGTCAGGATAAAGGAGGTGATTATTTTTAGATTGGGTGGTTTGAATAAAGAATATGCGAGAATAATTGGAAAATTTTCATGATGAAGTAAGTATTCTATTAATCTGTGAGGGTATATTGCTAGTAACGGGAATTCTTGCAAAAAACCACAACCATATGTTAGGAGTTAAACGTAGGGTTAATTCTTTGAGATGATTAAGCGTGGAAAGAGGCAGTTTATACGTTGTCACCAATTCTGCAAGAGATAAAGTCAATTCAGAATTTCTGGTAACGGTATACGTAGAATAAATGAATTTCACAAGGTCAGCCGCCTTAGCTTTGTCTTTTTCTGTATAAACAGTATCGAAATCTAACCAATAGGCCTTATCCTGACTTAAAAAAATATTCTTAACATGAGCATCGCCAATATAAATATCGTGATCATGAATAGCTAACATTGTTTCTAATGCCTTATCTAAACATGATTTTTGTTCTTTTTCAGATAGTTCATGAAAACTAAAACCATTTAAGTATTGTCTTACCAGTGTTCTTTTGTTGTAAGCTGCAATAGTAGGAACGTTTAGGTTATATTTGTTTAAATGAGCCAATTTTTTTGCTTCATGGGTAAGACGTTCTGAAGGAGGTAATAATTGATGTTCTATCAAAATTCTATCTTGGATATAGTAGTAAAACTCTATGATGCAGGCAAGAGGTACAATTTTAGGTTGTTTTACAATATATTTTTCTTTGTTTAATTGTACGGGAAATACACGAGATGAACCGCGAAAGTTAGGTCCAAGACGATATTGTTCGGGATTATTAAGCAGTTCTAGGATTGACATTTTTAAAATAAATGTTTTAAGTATAACAAGAATCGTGGTTCTTTAAGAAGAGATTTTATTAAAATTGGAGCGGGATTTTCTCGCGTATGCTGTTTAATTATTTTTTTTATTTTTGGTTGGTTGATTAAATGAGCTAAGTAATCCCAATCTTGGTCGGTGAATTTTGCCAAAATGGTATGTACTCTTAAATGAAGCTTCATTTTTTGGGTCAAGGGATTCAGCTGTTTTTGATAATCTTGTTTATTGTGTATGCTATCAGCAAGAATCTCGGCTTGTTTTAAGCCAGGAATTAAACCGCCAAGGGTAGTAGCTTTGACGAATCCAGAGGCATCACCGAGAAGGTAGAGATTATCTTGCTGGAGAATTTGGTTTGGTTCGTATAAGGGAATAAGACCGGCTTGGATTTCTAAGGGTTGAAAATGATGTTTGTTCATGAATGTATCAAATAGTTCTTTTGTCTTGTGTTGAGAGGCAAGACCAACTCTCGCTTTTGTTTTTGATTCGGGAACGATCCAGGCAAATAAGTCAGGGCATATTTCTTGACCAAAAAATGTTTGGTAGGCGTCGGGATTGAATGGGCTGTTGACTATAGCTTGAATACCATAATAGTTTTTACGGTTTTGGCGGTAGATGTTGAAGGCTTTAGCAGTTGGAGAAAGAGGACCATCGGAGGCGACAATGATTTCAGGAGTGATTGTTTTTATGAGATTTGTTTTTGTATCTTTTATTATAATATTCTTTCCTTCTTTACTTTGGAAGGAGTGGTTGAGATGAATAATTGCACCGGCTTGTTGAGCGAGATTGGCAAAGAATTGGTCAAATTTTGTACGACAAACTAAGTATTCTCTTTGATTGGGAAAGGTTATTTTGTTGTTGGGAGTGTATACTTCGATGGTGGTTAGGGTGTTGATCAAGAAAGATTCTTTAGGGAGATTAAACTGGTCAAAATCAGAGGTGAGGAGACCAGTGCATTGGATAGGCACGCCTACTTGTGGATGGTTTTCATAGATATTGACAGTATGGCCAGATTTGGCTAAGAGATAGCCGGCATAGCAGCCAATTGGACCGGCACCGATGATAGTAATGTTCATGAAAAATTACGTGATTGTTGGGGTTATAAAAAGGTTGTTGAACTGAGGATAATAATAGTAGAGTTGGAGAAAAAGAAGAAATAATTAAATAGAGCCAACTATTTGTTAGTTTATGCGTAAAGATTTGCCTAAGCCGGATGAGGGAGCGGTGTTCTATGAAGATCAGAAACTTTATGCGACGTTAGCTAGTTATCCGATTACACGGGGGCATGTGGTAATTGTTTGGAAGAAAAAAGTGAGTGATTTGCATTTGTTGAAAAGGAGGGATTATGAGTATTTAATGGACAAGGTAGATTGGGTTAGAGATGCAATGCTGAAAATTCTTAAGATTAAAAAAGTCTATTTAATGTATATGGATGAGGTTAATCATGTGCATTGGCATTTAGTTCCAAGATATGATAAAACGGGAATAAATGTCTTAGAAGAGAGGCCAAAAAGATTGAAGGATGTTTCTTTAGCGAGGAAGTTGGAAAGGAATTTATGGAGAAGATGAGGGTTTATATCGTCAGGCATCCAGAAACGGAGTTTAATCAGAAAGAGATTGTGCAAGGATGGGCGGATTCTAATCTTACGGAGAAGGGAAAAAGGATTGCTGAGAGGTTAGGGATGAGATTGAAGAATAAAGATATTGCCAAAATTTATTCTAGCGACTTGGGTAGAGCAATGCAGACGGCTAAGATTATAAATAAATATCTTAATGTTGAAATAATTCCTAAAACAGAACTGAGAGAACGTAATTTTGGAAAGTTTAATGGGAAACCTGTCAGTCTTATCAAACAAAAAGTTGATTTGGAAGATGGGGTGTTAGTTCTGCCAAACGGAGAGAGTATTAAAGAAATGAAAAAAAGAGTATTGCAGTTTATCAAACAGCTTAAAGAAAAGAAACCAGTGTTGATGGTGACGCATGAGGGCTGCTTAAGGGTAATTCTTACAGAAAAATATAATGTGAAGTTGAATTCGGCTAGGGGCAATACTTCTTCTGAGAAGATTTATAATGTGAAAATTAAGGATTAAATGTCAAGGAAAACAGCCCACCACTGGTGCATGAAATGAAACATCGATTTCATTTCAGCACAGAAATGTGATGTTCCTCACATTTCTTGTGATCGCCTAC
Organism: Candidatus Woesearchaeota archaeon; assembly: GCA_016185725.1. Lineage (GTDB taxonomy): Archaea > Nanobdellota > Nanobdellia > Woesearchaeales > GW2011-AR9 > JACPNA01. The sequence goes on from JACPNA010000036.1 coordinate 18,816, forward strand.
GGGCTCAACACCAGTGGCACATGAAAACAAAAAAATATTTGTTTTCAGTGCTGAAATTTGATAGTTTTCAAATTTCATGCATGCTCGCTTCGCTCGGGGTGGTTTTCCGACCATGAGTTTTCCAATCGAAGTGAAGATTGTTGTGGCTACGCCACAAGAAATGAAGAAACTACTTCATTTCTGTGCAGACAGGAAAACTATCCTGTCTTGCACCAGTGGAGCGTTGCCATCTACGGAAAATTTCTTGCGGTCTTCAGCTAATTTGTTGATTATATTTTCGTTAATTGAAGTTAATTGTTTTAAAACTTCCGTAATACCCGTCCATGTTTTGGTATAAGGGATTGCTCCTAAAGCTAGGGGTGGAAAGGGATTAATCCATTCTTCGCCCATATCTGGAATAATTCCACCGGTATTTTTATCTAAAAGAGTTGCTTCCGTTAAGCAAGTGCTTCTTCCAGCAGTCACAGAACCGGCAGCTAACATTAATTGTTGTGTATTGCAAGCTCGAGGTGGAATAAAGATAAAGTTATGACGATCAGCTAATTCTTTAGTATAATTTATTTTGTATTCTTCTCCAGGATGAGGTTTTAAAACTAATCTTAAACCTAAATCGGAAGCAACTTCAAATGTGAATTGAACTACGCCTTGTTCGTACAAGAATTCTTTTACTTTTTGTTCATAAGAGATATTCATTTTAGTCATGTAAGCAGAATTAGGATGCATGGTTTGAGTGAAATGAACATATACTGGATTTTCAGGATTAATGCTGAAGTTTGTTAATAATTTTATTTTATTATCGATAGTAAAGTCTTCGCGCATTTTTGCGTAATGATCAAAGGCGGGCCAGCCAACTACTCGACTTCTTTTTGCAGTTTCTTCGCCCATTGCACTGCCAAGTTCGATTTTTGCTGTTGTTATGCAATCTGCACTCATGATGGCTAATAAAGTAGGAAGATCTTCAGGATTATTTCCAAGTCTTCCTTGATAATTACTATTTTGATCTTGAATGGCAATAGTAGGAATTCCCGCAGAATTACCTGCTCGAAGAAAATGGCCATCAGGAGTATTGTAACCAGAAAGACCGACGATTACAGCATGATAACCTTGCACTAAAGAGGAATAATCTTCGTCTTGTGGATTAATTTGTTGATAATCTAATCCTTGAAAGCCAGCGGCTTCGGTTTCATTACCGGTAGCGTAAAGAGTAAGTTCATGACCACGTTGTAATAATTCTTTAGCTACTGGAGCAAGAACATTTGTAGAACCACGTTGTTTGGCTGTTAATAATAATTTCATAAGTAAAACCACCTTTGAGAGTATATTAAATAATTATTATAAAATTTTAACAAAAATAAAAGAATAAAAAAAGATTTGGAGGAAGAAAAGAAACGCACTTAGTAGTACGTTTTTTCGTCTTCGTTGTTGTCTTTCTTTAATCTACTGAAACCGATAATCAATCCGATGATAACTAGTAAGACTACTAAAATTATCAGGGCAATTTCTAATCCGTTTCTAAGATTGAAGGTCTGTCCAGATGAGTTTTGATCGGAGATAACCGTTGCTTTTAAAGCTACAGTTTCCAATACATCACTGCCTGATTTTACTGACAAAGATAAGATATGCTCGCCAGCAGTGGCATCGGTATTAGGAGTTACTTCAACGTAGACTACTTTGTTTTTACCAGCTTCTAAAACAACTAAACTTTCGCTCATGGAAACGGTTGCCCAGTCGCCAGCAACAGCATTCAACATATATGCTTTAGATGTGCTACCTGCATTGGTTAAGGCTACGCCGTATGTTGCAGTTTTACCAACAGTTACGGGCTGAGTTTCCGGACCGACAGCTAAAACAAGCTTATTCGCAGTTTGGAATTGTTCGTTAGCCAAAACTTTAACGGTGTAAGTTTTAATGACAGTATCTTTCAAATTATTGAAGTCAATAGTCACTTTAACTTGATAATCACCAGCAACTGCAGTGGCAGGAATAGGCAAGAACATTTCTGGAACGTCTTCATATTCAATGTTATTGCTTGCTAAGCTATCGATGAACTCTGAAGCAGAAACGCTTAATTCTGGAATAGCTACTGTTACTTTAATATCTTTTTCTGTCTTTTCACCGAAATTTTCTAATAATACGGTTGTTAACAAAGATCGACCAGCTTTGACACTAGCACTTGGAGCGAAAATAACATCAGCGATTTCTATGCCGTGGCGCTTTGCTTCAAATTGCAAAGGAATGTCTACTGTAAGAGGTGCGCTTTTTTGGTCAGTTACACGAACTCGTAAAGAATAATCCTCATCATTCTTCAAATCGTTAGGCAGACTTACTTCTAAATTGACATACTTAACTACACCAGCATTAATGTCAAATAAAGTGGTAGCATCTTCTAAAGAAGCATAGTTTGCAGATTCTTTGTAGCCGCTAATTTTAGCGTCAACTTCAAGATCGGATATTTTGGCGTTAGCAAGATTTTGCAAGCCAACACGGATACTTAATTTTTGTCCTTCTTCTACGGCCAGTTTCTGGGTGCTTTGACCATTGTATATTTGTTCATCATTCACTTTTACACTAACAATTTCTAAGTCTTGGTGCGGGACATAAGCACTAACCAGGGAAAAGGTTAACAAGCTAATGATAAATACAGCCATTAAACTCAATATTTTTTTCATTTTTCTTCCTCCAAATCGATTACGATTTTGAATATGATTTTTTTTGTTTATACGTTTTGAGTATAAATTGTTATTTTCTAGAGACTAAAAACACTCTTTATTTATAAATCTTTCGTTATTTTTAGTATTCTAAAGTGATTACATTAGGTAATCACTAATAAATAACTACTAATCTCACCAATCTCTTATGGTGATTATTCTGTACCCTGTTTCATGATAGTAACTATTAACTAAAGTTACTTTTACAAGATAATCGCCCGGTTCAATATCACTAGCAAGTTGAAGATTTATTTTCTTGGTGATCGTTTCGCCCCGATCAAGATCAAATTCTTGCGTGGATTGTTTTATGTTCAGGTCGTACATCGCCGCACTAACACTGACATCACGAAGATTCACATCACCATTATTGGCCAGATTAACATTGACTGTTATCAATTCTCCCGGAAATGCAGTTTCAGGAATGGTTATGGATGATAATTTTACATTAGTGTATTGTGGATTAACTATAATCGTGTATGCTTGCTGCACAGAGTACTGACCATCGGAAACGGTAATGATGACTGGGGCAGAATCTTCCTGTGAAGGTGTCCACTGAATACTGCCATTTTGATTGATAGTCATACCTTCCGGTGCTTGGGTAAGGGTATAGGTTACTGGTCCATCGTCAACAACAGTAAGGGAATAGGTGTATAGTTTTCCAACTGTGGCAACAGTAGGAGGGGTGGAAGTAATAATTGGGTGAGCATTAGTAGCGGGGTTATTTAAGACCGTTATCGCGGCAATCTTGCCGTCTATTTTTTGACCATCACTGACTTTGAAAATGATTTGATATGTTTTCCCCGCTTGGTCTGCTGAAGGACGCCAACGGAAAATTCCGCTATCACCATGGAATGCTGCTCCGACAGGAAGGTTATCGGCAGCAAAGAATAATTGATCGTTATCGGCATCAAGAGCTACAAGCTGCAATGTGAAGAGTTCGCCGGCATATGCAGTTTTATTGCCTATTGGTTTCAGATGCGGAGGAATATTACCTCCAGTGGGAGTGGAATCACAGGCATCGCCAATACCATCTTGGTCGGTGTCTTTTTGGTCAGGATTGTAGGTATTGACGCAGTTGTCTTGATCATCAGGAATACCGTCTCCATCAGTATCTTGCGGCGGTTGAGCTGTTACTGTAATGACAAATTGCTGTGAAATAATCGCTGTACCGTCGGTTACAGAAAGCTCAACAGTATACGTTCCAACCTGTATAGGAGTCCAGGAAAGGATGTTATTATTGATGGTCATTCCGGCAGGAGCGATGTTAAGATTATAGGTTACCATGTCTTCAGAATCTTGATCAACCGCGTTGATAGTATACGTATACGGCGTATTAACGACAGCAGTGGTAAGAGGGGCGGAGACAACCGCAGGAAGTTGATTGATATCAGTAACGGTAAGAGTTATATATTCTGGTGAAGAATAGGACTGGCCATCGTAGGCATTAAATTTGAAGTGAATTTTCTTTTCTGTATTAGGGTGTTTGACAAATTCATTGGTCGCAGTAAAAGTAAATTCTCCCGTATTTTCATTTAGTGTATATGTATAGGGAAGAGGACTGTTCTTCCAATTGACATTATCAAAAAAATCGTTGAAGTAACAGGAAAGGTCCCAGGTAGAACAGGTCTGAGCATTATTCGTTTTATCAACACTGTAGATGATATTTCCAGAAGCGGGATCGTTATTTTTTCCGGCGACGGTGAGAGTGAATTTTTCTCCTTCTTTGATGGAAGCATCATTTATCGTATTAATTTGAGGTGGCTGGGGCACATCAACAACAGTAATAGTACTGGTTTGACTTGCCGACGCTCCATACTGATCAGTAACAGTAAAGATGATAGGATATTGTCCGGCTTGGGTGTAATCAGGTGTCCAGAAAAGAATGTGGGATGGTTCGTCAAAAACAGCGCCAGAAGGCAGATTTTTAACGGTATAGGTTAAATCATCATTTTCCGCATCTGTGGCTTGAACTTCAAAGAGTACCAATTCGTTTTCATTTATTTTTTTATCTGGAATAACTGTAAGAACCGGAGGGGTATTTGCCGTAGTAACTTTTGACGCGGTTATATGTAATTTTAATACTGCGATTTTAGAATCGGCAGAATTGAGGGTGGTGATCTTGACAAGATAATCCCCGTCGGCAAGATCGTTAGTATTGATGGTGAAGGTTTGGAAGTAGGTAGACTCAAGGTTAGCGGGAATATTCATAGTACTAATTATACTTTTCATAAAGGATTGATCATTCGCGTTCACGATATCGATTGATAAGGAAAAATCGCTTACACTGGTGACAAAGACAAATAGTTGCGGATTAGCTCCTTGATCTACAACGAGAGAATCTTGATTGCTCGGTGTCCACAATGAGGTAAGGTCAAGAGTGTTCTCAGCGTATGCAGGAGGGATAAGCGATAAAAGTAGAGTACAGACTATTAGTATAGAAGTGACGATATTGTATTTTTTCATTGTTTGCTCCGTGATAGGTTTAATTTATTTCGTAAACATCTACACTCTCAAAATTTTAATTTAAAAAATTAAAAAAAACGACCGACCAGATAGGCAAACGCTATTCCCGTGTTATACAGCGAGTCATATGCTCCGCCTAGGCGAAGGCATACTATATCTTTTTGGCATGCTTCTATATCCAAGGCAGGAACAAAGGAACGAACATCTTCGTTTCGTTCTTGACGATCGGTTATCGAATGGGCAGTTCCCAGAGTAGTACCCTTAGCATCTTGTAATTGACTGGTTCTTGTTCTACTTGTAGTCGTGGTTTGTTCTCCACCATACGCCTTAGCACTTATACCAGCATACAAGGAAAAATTTCCAGACTGCAATACGTTGGCGCTGATACGCGCTCCTAAATCATAGTGCTTACGAAGATGGGTAGCTGCGCTTTCGTCCACGCTTGACTGTTGTTGATAGCCAGGGCCAATCGCAGTTGTAGAAAAGTTTGGTTCACTCGTCTTAATTTGATCTTTTGGTGAACTGAGAACAAGGGAACCTTCGGCGCTGATAGTAATGCGAGGAACGATCTGGTAGTCTACTCCTGCACCTATTGAACTATCGAATCCTGTTTTAGGACTATAGGATGCTCCTACAAGAGTGCTAAGACCTACTCGAGATTTAGGAATCATGCTAGGAACTGTTGCCTTGATTACACGTTTGATGCGCGCTTGTTTTTGTTCTTCTGTTTCATAAACATTACGTTGAAAATCATCTACTAGTTCGGCGAGAGTGCCAGCGTAAGTAGTAGCTACCTGGTGGCAGGCTTTATATTGATTGGCAATAGTATTCTCGTTTAATTTGCTGGCTAGATCAGCACGTAATTCATCAGTGTATTCTTCGTGGTGAGATACAATATTGTCAAGTACTGTTTTCATCAAATTTGCCTTGGCGAAAGGAAGCAGTTCTTTGTTTTGATTTATTGTTTCAAAATCGGTTAGGATAAAATCCATATCGTCATATGTTGTGGTTAATTCTTGAGCAAGAGCAACATAATTATTAACAGCAGTTTGACAGTTGGAATCCATAGATTTTTTTAGACCAGTTAATTGTGTGAATCGTTCTCCTACGGCTTGTTTTAATACCTCGGTGAAATAGGTATTTTCGGGAGAAGTCAATTGTTCAACTGTTTTTTGCACAGTTGTATATTTCTCATTAAGCTCGCGTACTTGCTGTGTTGTTTCTGCCTGATAAGTTCTTAAGCGTTTTTCTAGCGTTGGTTTTCCTCCCTTTCGACCAGCTTTTTTAGCTGGTACAAAGCGACCGCTTTCCATAGTGGGAGGAGCAGCGTACGCGGGAACAGCTAACGCTGCATAAGCAGCAAGAGCGATTCCAGATAAATGTTGTTTTAATGTCATTTTGTTTTTACCTCGTTAGTTTACTTTAATTTAGTTTGCTTTAAATCGTACAAGCGGATTGTCAGGATCGTACGTTACTGTGTCATTTTGACAAAGAGATGGCATTAAGGAATGCACAAATCGTAATTTACGTAAATAATTTGCAACAGAATTTGCGAAATTGGTTTCTTCATTGTTTATCCCCATGTCATTAAAAACTTCGGATAATGACCTATAACAAACATCTCTTGGAGTTTTAATACTGGAATCATACTTCACCTTGACAAAAATTTCTCCGCCATGTTTATTGATGTAGTTGTTTAGTATATCCCATAATTGTTCCTGCTGTTGTTTAGATGATAAATTTTTATTTTTAAGAATAGATCCAATTTTAGCGTACCAAATGTTTTCTCTTGGTGAACTAGTGGTAGAAGTAGATGTTACTTCTTGAGATAGATCGGCAGAAACTGCGTCGATATAAGTCTCTTTATTAGCATCATTATTAGTACTAGTTGTTTCTAAACCAGTATAACTATCAATTGTTGCTTCAATTGTTGCTTCAATCGTGGTTTCGTTAGGCACAGAGGTGTCAGGAACTTCTGATATGGTTGTTGCTAATGTTGTTTCTAAACTGGTATAACTATCCTCTGGAGAAGTGGTGTCGGGAGAAGTATCTTTGTGGTCATCGTTTCTAAGAATAGTGTCTAAATAAATTATTCTTGTTTGAGGGACAGGAGGATCACGGCATCCGGAATAGGCTATGCCCAATCCGAGTACAGCACCTAATGTTAATTGTGTTAATGTATTCATAGTAGTATTCTGCTTAGTAAGTTAATACTACTTCGAAGTGGGCATTTATTTATAAATCTTTTGGAAGATTTGTTAACTTGGAGTGGTAAAAAGTCAAAGAAAACCGACCACCACCAGTCAATAGACTGGTGGCATGCTCGCCTGCGGGCTCGGGTCGGTTTTCTGACCATGCTTTTTCCACTTTAAGTGTTAGTGGGCTAATATGAAACCCTTATAATTTTGATGAATATCAAAATTACTTGTTTTCCAGATTCTAACATTCTATCAATATTATACGCAATAATTCTACTCATCGCTTCGACTTTTTGAGTTTTAACAACTTTGGATTTAATAC
>JACPNA010000038.1 GCA_016185725.1 Candidatus Woesearchaeota archaeon
AAAGTTATGCGAAGATTTGAAGATATTTCTTCTGCAAAGAGATATCTTAATTTCTTTAGAAATTATTACAACTTTTTAAGACCACATAAGACTTTATTATGGCAAACTCCCGCTCAAAAAGCGGGATTTGGCAAATAGAATGGGTATATACTCTAATTAGAGATTAGCAATAGTAGTATTTTGGATATTGACTATTTCAAAACACTGTCCTTTTTTGCAGTAAACATAACAAAATATAAACATAATAAATAATTTTATAAACAACATTACTTTAAGGCATACATTATGCCACAAATAGGTGATAAAATGAAATTTAAATCCTTAATATTGATACCCCTTCTTTTAACGATCATCACTTTGCCTTTTTTGTCAGCTTACTCTGGTCCAAGTACGCAAGTAAAAGCCACCTTAGTCTCCCAAACACCTGATCCAGTAGAACCAGGTCAAATAGTAACCATAAAATTTAAAATCGAAAATAGCGGAAAAGAATCGACACAAGACGCAATAATCGCTCTTGATTTAAAATATCCGCTCAGTGTGTATGGTAATGAAACCCAAAAAAATATTGGTAAATTACGGGCAAGTTCTTCTGGTTCTGATGCCGAAATAGTTGAATTTAAGATAAAAGTAGACGAACGTGCTGTTGAAGGCGATGCCCCCATTGATCTTAACATAAAAATTGGCGATGCCGCCGTTAGTTATACTAATCAAGAATTTCTCCTCAATATTCAAACTCAAAATGCCATTCTGGAAATCTCTTCCATAACCTTTGAACCAGAAAATGTTCGTCCTGGCGAACCAGTAGAAATCAGTATGCGTCTTAAAAATTCTGCAGACACCGCATTAAAAAATATCAAATTAAAACTGAGTCTCAGCGATGCCAGTTTGCCTTTTGCACCCTATCAATCCTCCTCTGAACGTTTGGTCAGCGTTTTACCTAAAGATTATCAGCACACTATTTCTTTCAAAATAATAACAGATCCAAAAACTACTGCTGGTTTATACAAAGTTCCTTTAAACATCAGTTATTTTGATGAACACGGTCAGTCTTATTCTTCCTCTGAAATCATCGCTGTTTCTGTTGGCGATGCTCCTGCAGTTCGTCCCTTAATAAAAAAGAGTACTGTCTTACAATCCAACCAAGCCGGCAAATTAACCATTGAAGTAGCTAATCCTGGAACGATGGATATAAAATATCTTGAACTATACTTGCTTCCTTCTCCAGATTATAATCTAGTTTCCACTTCTGATTATTTTTATATTGGTAAAGTAGATTCTGATGATACTCAAAGTGAAGAAATTGATATATATATCAATAAAGATGTAGAAAATGTTCTCCATTTCCCTGTAAAATTAAAATACCATGATGCTAATGGCAACGCCTTTGATCAGCAGTTTGATTTAACCATGAATATTTATTCTTCTTCAGAATTAAAACGTTTTGGCGTTATTCAATCTAGCAACGCTTGGTTTTATATCATTTTATTCATCATCTTTGGAATAGGCGGTTATTATTTATATCAGCGTAATAATAACAAAAAATCCAAATGATTAAAGATTATTTTTCCCTTGCCCTTAAAAGTGTCCGCCAACGCAAATTACGTTCTTGGCTGACCATGATCGGTATTTTTATTGGCATCGCCGCCGTTGTCGCTTTGATCTCCTTATCTCAAGGATTAAAACAAGCCGTTGCCGATCAATTTCAAAAACTCGGTTCAGATAAATTGGTGATTCAAGCCAGTGGTTCTGGGTTCGGCCCGCCCGGCACCGCCGTAACATCACCCCTGACTAAAAAAGATAAAGAAGCAATAGGAAAAGTTAAAGGCGTAGACTTGGTAGTTGGACGGCTCATTCGTCAAGTCAAAGTAGGATTTAACAATCAAGAGATTTATACTTACGTAACTTCTTTACCTCACGACATTGCTGAACTTGCTCTTGTTATCGAAGCCAATGACTACCACGTTTCTGAAGGTCATTTTTTCGAAAAAGAAAAAGTCTATGAAGCTATCATCGGTTCGCAATTTTCTCAAAATGCTTTCGATAAAAAAATAAATTTGCGTAATCGTTTAACTATTCAGAATCAGCAATTTCAGATAATAGGAATCCTTAAAAAATCTGGCAACCCCCAGCGCGATAATTATCTGGTTTTACCCGAAGAAACTTTGCGTGAAATTATTAATATAAAAGAAGATTATGATGTTCTCGTTGTCAAAGTTAAAGCGGGAGAAAATATCAACCTAGTTACGGATAATATCAACAAACAATTACGTAAAACTCGTAACGTAGAAAAAGGCGAGGAAGATTTTACCCTGCAATCTCCTCAGAATCTTCTCAACACTCTGAACAATATAATTTTAATAATTCAAGGAGTTTTAGTTGGCATCGCCGCAATTTCTTTAGTTGTTGGCGGTGTTGGTATTATGAATACCATGTATACTGCCGTGCTTGAACGCACTAAAGAAATCGGTTTGTTAAAAGCTATTGGCGCCACCAATCAGGAAGTCATGTCTTTATTTTTGATTGAATCTGGCATGCTCGGTCTATTTGGGGGTATTATTGGCGTAATTCTTGGTTACCTTATTAGTAAATCCGTAGAAATAGTCGCCTTTCAAATTTATGAATCCTTCTTGATTCGCGCCGAATTTTCTTTTTTATTGATTATCGGTTCCTTATTGTTTTCTTTTTTCATCGGCGCTCTATCCGGCGTATTTCCTGCTAGCCAAGCCGCTAAACTTAAACCTGTCGAGGCTTTGCGCAAATGATTAAAGACTATTTTTTGTTGCCATTGAAAGAAATTAAACATCGTAAATTACGCTCCTTCTTAACTTTATTTGGTATTATTATTGGTATCACTGCCGTAATTTCTTTGATAACTTTAGGTCAAGGCTTGCAAAATGCCATTGCGAAACAATTTACTACTCTGGGTACAGACAAATTAATTATTTCTGCCAAAGGAAATGTATTGAACGTTGGATTAAGTATTGATGCCGTTAAAATAACTACTGATGATATTAAAGTGATTCAAAAAACACCGGGAGTGAAAAATACCGCCGCTATGATTTACTCATCCCCCCGAGTAGAATTTAACGATAATCCCCGTTATTTTTATGTGATGGGCATATCCACAAAAGATGAGGAACGAACATTAATAGAAGAAGCGCATAGCTACAAACTTCTGAAAGGTCGGTCATTACAGCCTACAGATAATTCCAAAGCCGTTCTCGGCTATGAATTTTTACAGAAAGAACTATTTAATAAAGAAATAGAACTAAGTGATACGATTTTGCTTGCTGATACGGAATTTAAAGTAGTTGGTTTTTATGATCGTACCGGCAACCCCGTTCATGATAAATCCTTAGTAATCCCTTTAAAAAGATACCAAGAACTCTTTAATAAATCTGATGAGGTGGGCATGATCATTGCTCAAACTCAGGCTGGCGAAAACCCTTCCTTAATTGCCGATAAAATAACTAAAGAATTACGCAAATCGCGTTATCTAAAAGAAGGTAAAGAGGACTTCAGCATTGAAACACCCGAACAATTAGCCTCTACCTTTTCTACTATTTTAGATATAATGCAAATCGTTCTTATTGGCATTGCGTGCATTTCTTTATTGGTTGGCGGTATTGGTATCATGAACACTATGTACACTGCCGTATTACAACGCACTAAAGAAATCGGTGTAATGAAAGCCCTAGGCGCGCAAAATTATCAGATAATGTCTCTTTTCCTTATCGAATCAGGATTTTATGGTTTAGGCGGCGGTATAATCGGAGTTATTCTGGGCATATTCATTGCTAAATTTGCCGAATATTCCCTAACTTTATATTTAGGTCCATCTTTCCTCTCTGTAGAGATTAATATATTCCTCATTATTGGCACTTTATTATTTTCCTTCATCATCGGCTGCATTTCCGGTCTTGCTCCGGCGATAAGAGCCTCTAAACTAAACCCTGTGCAAAGTTTGAGATACGAATAAAAATGGATAAAAATATTTCACATCATAAAAAAGTGCTTTTACATTTTAAAGATGTTTGGAAAACCTACTTGATGGGTGAGCAGCCGCTTCACGTCCTAAAAAACATCAATGTAGAAATATATCAAGGCGATTTTACCGCCATTCTCGGCCCTTCCGGCAGCGGTAAATCCACCTTAATGAATCTTGTCGGTATTCTCGACGTTCCCTCCAAAGGCAGTATTTACTTAGATGGTCATGATATTAGCAAATTGTCTGAAACCGAACTTGCTAAAATTCGTGGTAAAAAACTTGGCTTTATTTTTCAACAATTTAACTTGATACCCACTCTTACCGCCCTAGAAAACGTTATTCTTCCTACTATTTTCCAAAACATGTCCGAACCCTCTCGTTTAGAAAAATCCCAAAAAATGCTTGCTAAAGTTGGTTTAGCTGACAGAATGCATCATAAACCCACTGAGTTATCTGGTGGTCAGCAGCAGCGTGTTGCCATCGCCCGTGCCTTGATGAACAATCCAGAAATAATTCTTGCTGATGAGCCGACCGGCAATCTTGATTCCCATTCTGGCCGACAAATCATGGAAATGCTCCTCAACTTACACTCTCAAGAACATAAAACTATTATTTTAGTAACCCATGACACCCATTTAGTACAGCATGTTGAACGTACCATCTCCTTAAAAGACGGCGAAATTGTTGATATAAAAACTAAACAGATTACACATAAATAACTGCAACATAACTAATTACAACATAACCAATTTTAAATCTATCTTCCAATCCATAAATATTTATAAATTATTTATTCTATAAAATACCCAAAAAGGTGATATTTCATGGAACAAAAGCAACTTGATGAAATTGATGAATCATATTTCGGCGAAGAATTTATCGAAGAAGAAACTCCGGAGGAACACATGGTATTAAAAGCAAAACATGAACGTAAAGCCCTAGCAGCCAAACGCTTAGCAGAAAAAGCTGCTAAAGAAGCAAAAGAAACCGCCAAAAAAGCAGTAAAAGATGCTAAGAAAATTGAACCCCTAAAAGTTGAAACCTATCATGACGAGCCTATAACAATTAAACCAGCTAAAGAAGAACCAAAACCAGTCATTTCGGTAAAAGATCCAGTAGAAACAGCTAAGCCCGTAAACCCCTGGGCTTCTGAAGAACCAGACACTGGTTTTTTCCAAGAAACATCTACCTGGAAAGCGTTAACTGGGATAGTTTTAATTTTGTTAATATTATCTATATTAACCCAAGGCTTCCGTTTTTCTGCAGAATCTCTTACCTCTGCATCAACTGCTTCAACATTAACCATTTCTGAAGCGCAAGTTAAAGCTGTCGCTTATGTCAACACTAAACTGCTTCAGCCACCCTTTACTGCTGAAGTAAAATCATCTGAAGAAATCAATAACTTATACCACTTCAAATTATCTGTTGCTGGACAAGAAGTCGATTCCTATATAACTAAAGACGGAAAATTATTTTTTCCTCAAGGCTTGGATTTAAGCAAAGAAACCACTGCTAAATCTACAGAAACCAAACCCGCAGAAAAAACTACCACTGAAACAACCAAGCCTTCTGCAGAAAAATCAACCGCCCCATCAACTACTAAACCCGTTGAAACCACTAAATCAGAAACAAAAACAGAACCAAAACCTGCAGCAGTAGTAGAAGCCAAAAAACCTAACACCCGCCAAGTGACTATTATTGCCAAAAAATGGATTTTTAGTCCAGACAAAATAATCATAAAAAAAGGCGAACCGATAATGTTCACCATCAAACCAGAAGATCTGGACTTCGAATTTGCCGTCGCTGATTTAGGTATAACTAAAAAAGTACCTGGTTTAACTACCAATATTGAATTCACACCGCAAAAATCCGGAACTTTTACCTTTTTATGCAACAATTGTGAAGACTGGCGTGGTATGAAAGGAACCTTGATTGTAGAGTAAACATAAGAGTAAAGTTTTAATACTCTTTCTTTTTCTCCTTATTGTATATGTCAAAATCAAAAAAAATGGATGGTAAGCAAATCGGTATGCTTATCTTCCTGATTTTAGTTGTTGTAGGTTTTACTGCCCCTATTTTTATTAATAACTTAGAACCAACCGCAACTATATCCTCCGAACCACGTCCTTGTATAACTGATACTAATTGCTCTTTGATTTGTGAAGACGAACCTATTGCTATTTTATGTTCCAATAATCTTTGCACCAAAAATACTTGTAATGAAAAAAATTTTTATCCTTATAATCAAACCTTTACTTCCTTTAGTTTAGAGATTAAACTTAACAGCACTTTAATTAATCCCCCTCTGTTAGCTAACAAACAAGATTTTTTCATCATCTTTGAAAAAAATCAAGTTAAAACATTTTCTCCTTTAATCAATCTAGCGCAAATATTAGAAAAAATAAATACGAAACTAGATTCCCAATGTTTAACCATTAACAATACTGCTCACTGTATTATCAACAATCATAAATTACAATTAAACATTAACAACAAACAATCATATCAATTTGATTATATCCCCCAGAATAATGATAAGATTGAAATAATGTATAATTAATTTATTTCATTAATTGTTTCTTCATCTCCATAAGTCTTATATAATCCTTTATTCCTCTATTAATTATGGAAAAAAAACTTGCTTTAGATTACCATTCTTTACCCGCCCCTGGTAAAATAAGAGTAATACCGACAAAACCTTGTAAAACCGCTGCCGAATTATCTCTCACGTATACCCCTGGTGTTGCTTTGCCTTGTTTAGAAATAAAAGCGGCTCCTGAAGATGCCTATAAATATACTTCTAAAGGCAATCTTGTAGCTGTAATCTCTAATGGCACTGCCGTTCTCGGTCTTGGTGATATCGGACCCTTAGCTGGCAAACCAGTTATGGAAGGCAAAGGAGTATTATTCAAACGCTTTGCTAACATTAACGTTTTTGATCTAGAAATAAACGAAAAAGATCCCGCTAAATTAGTGGAAATTATCTCTTCACTAACTCCCACTTTCGGCGGAATAAATTTAGAAGACATCAAAGCCCCTGAATGTTTCTATATCGAAGAAGAATTGATTAAACGTTCTCCTATACCTATCTTTCACGACGATCAGCATGGTACTGCCATAATTTCTTCTGCAGCATTACTTAACGCTTTAGAAATAACTCATAAAAAAATATCCAATATAAGACTAGTTTTTTCCGGTGCCGGCGCCGCAGCTATTGCTTGTGCCAATTTAATGCTTGACCTGGGCGCAAAAAAAGAAAATTTGTTTATGGTTGATTCTCAAGGGGTTATTACCACAAAACGTCTACCGGAATTAAATAAATATAAAGCGCAATTCGCCCAAGAAACAAATAAAACTACACTTGCAGAAATTCTTATCAATACTGATATTTTTATCGGTGTCTCTCAAGCGAATATATTGACAAAAGAAATGCTTCGCTCTATGGCTCCTAAACCCATAGTTTTTGCTATGGCTAATCCCCATCCCGAAATCACCTACGAAGAAGCCAAATCCGCCGTTCCTGATAGTATCATCGCTACTGGTAGAAGTGATTATCCTAACCAAGTAAATAACGTTCTTGGTTTTCCCTTTATTTTCCGTGCCGCTCTAGACATAAGAGCCACAGCAATCAATAAAGAAATGAAATTAGCTGCTGTTAAAGCTCTCGCACAATTAGCTCATTCTAAAGTTCCTAAAGAAGTAATTAAAGCCTATAACCAATCCTTTACCTTTGGTCCAGAATATATCATTCCTAAACCATTTGATCCTAGGGTATTATATCATGTTGCTCCTGCTATTGCCCAAGCTGCAATAGATTCTGGCGTTGCACAAAAAAATATTAACATCAAAGAATATACCCTTCAACTAAAGAAACTCTCTAAACAGCTTGCTAAAGGAAAATTTTCTAATTAGCACATTCAACATATTTCTCCCATAAATTTATAAATAGGCGTATAAATTACCCTATCACATTGAGAGAATGGGTTCTCACAAACAATTTATTTTGTGAGCATAAGTAAAAAATATAATTATTTTCGTTACTTTAACAATTATCCAAGACTAATCGTCTTCCGGTTTACTCATTTTCTTTAAAAATTTAAAAGGTATAAACATGAACTTTGAAGAACTACAATTACACCCCCAGCTATTGCACGCAGTACAAAAAATGGGCTTTACCGAGCCTACATTAATCCAACAAAAATGTATCCCCGAGATACTGAACGGCCGCGACGTTGTTGGTCAATCTACTACCGGTTCCGGAAAAACACTGGCTTTCGGCTTGCCCTTATTACAAAAGATTCACGCTCATAAAGGACCGCAAGCATTAATCTTAACACCAACCAGAGAATTATGTGTTCAGGTAGCTGACGTCATTCAAGATGTTGCTAAAGCAATGAACATGCGTGTTGCTCAAGTTTACGGTGGCGTAGGCATGGAACCACAAGTAAGAGCATTACAACATTCTGAAATTATTGTTGGTACACCGGGAAGAATTATGGATCATATCGAACGTCGTAATTTCAATCCTTCTACAATTACATATCTAGTTTTAGACGAAGCTGATAAAATGTTTGAGATGGGTTTTCAAGAAATAGTTGAACAGATAATTAGCTACACACCTGAACATCGTCAAACAGTTTTATTTAGTGCAACTATGCCTAGCTCCATTGATAATTTAATCCGCAAACATTTACGTGAACCATTAATGCTTGCCGCCGAATTAAGAATAGACCGAAGCTTACTGCACCAATTTTATTATGAAGTGCCGCAAAGAGATAAATTCTCTTTGTTAGTGCATCTCTTAAAAAACAAACATAAAGGTTTAGCCATAATTTTTTGTGCAACTCGTCAAGAAGTTAACATTGTCTCTTCTAACCTTTACAAAAATGGTATCGAAGCTCAGCCAATTCATGGTGGTTTAACCCAGAATAGACGTTTAAATGCTCTCAACGCATTAAAAAAACAAGACATTGACGTTCTTGTAGCCACCGATGTAGCAGCACGTGGTTTAGATATTAAGAATGTTACTTATGTATACAATTATGATGTTCCCAAAACATCTGAGGACTATATTCATCGTGTTGGTAGAACTGCCCGTGCTGGTTCTTCAGGAGAAGCCATCACTTTGTTAACTGACCGGGACCACGACAGTTTTCGTCGTGTTTTAAGTGACCGAACTTTAAAACTTGAACCATTAGGTCTGCCTGCCTTTGAACGTGTCATTTTTAAACGCCGTGAATTTTCCGAGCGTCCTGTTTCACGTCAATCCTTTGGTCGAGATTCTTTCTTAATAAGACATCCTAGCGAACATTCCTCCGGCTCTTATGGTGGACGTTCTGAAGAACATGGCTCCTCTGGCGGTTATCATCGAGGCTCTTCTGGTGGCTATCATGGCCATTCCGGCTCTCGAGAAGGAGGCTCATTTGGTTCACGGGAAGGCGGATCATCTGGTGGTTATCATCGCGGTTCCTCCAGCGGTTATCATAGAACTTCTGGTGGCTCTCGTGGAAGCAGTTCATTTCATTCACGAGAAGGTTCCTCTCCTCGACGTGGTCCTATGCATCGAAGTCGTGAGATGACGCGTAGAAGATAATTGTATTGTCAAGTAGTTACTTTTCCACCAAAAACCATAAAAAGCATCGCTTTTTCTAGCTTGTACTATGTCCAGAACACATACTTGCGGAGAATTAACCAAACACAATGCAGGACAAACTATCACGTTATCCGGCTGGCTTGAATCCTTGCGTGTCCAGGGAAAAATAGGATTCTTATTACTCAGAGATATTACGGGTGTTACCCAAATATTTCTTAATCCTGCCTTAACCACCAAATTGAAAGAAGCCACTCGTGAATCAATCATTATTGTTGAGGGTATAGTTAATATCCGTCCAGCGAATCAAATACGCAACGATATTTCTACTGGCGAAATTGAAATTGCTGCTAACACCGCAGAAATAACTAATCTTGCTGAAACACCTTTACCTGTAGAAGTAGACGAAATCATTACCACCCATTTGGACAAACGTCTTGATTACCGCTTCTTAGATATGCATCGTCAACGCACGCAAGCCATCTTCCAAATCCAAAATGTCATTGCTCATGCCTTTAGAGAATATTTTTACCAGCATGGTTATATAGAAATGCAGCCGCCTTGCGTCATCTCTGCCGCTTCGGAAGGCGGAACGGATTTATTTTCTGTGAAATATTTTGAGAAAAATGCGTATCTCGCCCAATCACCGCAATTGTATAAGCAAATGCTTGCCTGTTCAATGGGCAAGACAGTGACAATTACTCCAGTTTGGCGTGCGGAAAAACATAATACTCCCCGCCATATTAACGAAATTCGCCAGATGGATATTGAAGTAGCTTTCATGAATCAAATGGAAGTTATGCAAGAACAAGAACGCTGCCTCCAATTCATTATCTCTGAAGTCCTTGAACACTGCTCTGCGGAATTAGATCTCCTAGACATAAAAAATCTCAAAATACCCGTCGGAGTTTATCTGCATTACGATGACGCCGTAAAAAAAATCAATGGTACACCTGGCGAAGATTTAACCCCAGAACAAGAACGGCAACTATGCACTTTTTATCCCGGAGATTTAATTTTTGTCCATTCCTGGCCTGCCAACATAAAGCCATTTTATATTATGCCTAAAGATCAAAATGCTGACGCAGAATACAGCGAAGGTTTTGATGCCATTTATGGCAGCATGGAGATCAGCTCTGGTGGACAGCGCATTCACTTGCCGGATTTATTAATTAAAAGAATTAAAATGAAAGGCTTGAATCCCGCTAGTTTCAAAACATACATTGACAGCTTCCGTTACGGCGCCCCTCCCCATGCCGGTTGGTCTATTGGTTTAGAACGTCTCACCCAAATTATTTGCGGCTTGGATAACATCAAAGAAGCTACTATGTTTCCCCGGGATCGAGATAGATTGACACCGTAATATCTCATTATAATATGTTAAAAGAATTAGTTTTAAGTATAATAATTTGATTATTAGGTGGTATTTTAGGGAATATTTTTGTAACCTCTATGTATCAATTAATTAATAAAGAAGATAAACTTTACAACACTCTACACTTTGGATTATCTTTAATTTTTCTAATAATTATTATTTATTCCTGATTATATCTTTTAAAATATGAGTTTTCCACCAGTGTATAGTTTCACTGGTGCAAGACAGGATAGTTTTCCTGTCTGCACAGAAATGAAGTAGTTTCTTCATTTCTTGTGGCGTAGCCGCATCCAGTCATCTCTAGATTGGAAAAAAAACTATCAAATTTCAGCACTGAAAACAAATAGTTTTTTGTTTTCATGCACCATTGGTGGGCAGTTTTCTTTGACAAAGAAACTTAAATTAATTATTTAATTATCAATTTACCATTTAGATTAACTATTAATCGTATTTCAAGACAAAAAAATCAGAAGAATTTGGCATAATAACGAATTGTACTTTTCTGTAATAAATATAGTTGAAGCTATTACTGATAGTACTAATCCTTGTAACTATTGGAATATGCTCAAATCCAGAGAAGTAGAAAAAGGAAAATTTAGAGAAACAGAAAAGAAAAACAAATAAAATATGCTTTTTCCACCAGTGTGTTTCACTGGTGGTACACATCCACTAACACTTAAAGTGGAAAAAGCATGGTCAGAAAACCGACCCGAGCCCGCAGGCGAGCATGCCACCAGTCTATTGACTGGTGGTGGTCGGCTTCCATAATTTTATCCAACTTTCTGTTAATCTCCTCTAAATCACTTGAAGAAGACTTTGCTCTAGGCCCAAAATTATCTTTCTTCTTAAAACAATCATTACAATAAACTGGTTTGTTGCTGGTAGGTTTAAATGGCACCATACATTTCTTGCCGCATTTATCACATACAACTTCATGTTCCTCTTTTCTGCTTGGCCGTTCATAATCTCTTCTTCCAAAATTATCTTGCTGATCAAAATCTCTTCTTCCGCCAAACTTTCCACCAGATCTTCCCGAATCCTTAAATCTTCCTCCCGACTTTCCGGAATCTCTTCGTTCAACTTTTTCTCGTTTAAAATATCCCATATTCTCAAATAATCAGTCCTATTTATAAAATATGCTTTTTCCACCAGTGTGTTTCACTGGTGGTACACATCCACTAACACATAAAGTGGAAAAAGCATGGTCAGAAAACCGACCACCACAGTCTATTGACTGGTGGTGGTCGGTTTTCTTTGACTTAACATAAAAAAATCATTTAATCCCATACTCCACATTTACCTGCACGTTAACCATAACATTCTGCGGATTAACAGTTGTAGCTTCCGCCACTGCCGCTTTCATATAATTTCCATAATAAATAGGAGGGTAATACCCGCTTTCGCTTACCGCTAAAACGCTACCTAAACTAACATCCAAATTCTCTGCTAACGCCTTTGCTTTTTCTTTGGCCTTACCACTCGCTTCCGTCACCAATTTTTCTTTAACTTTCTTCTCTTGTTCATCTGACAACGTAAAATAAACATTATTTACCTCATTTGCACCATTATTCACCGCTAAATCAATTAATGCGCCAACATTTTTCACATCATAAGAAGTAATTATCAACGTATTTTGTAATCGATAACCCTTATTCACACTTTTCCCACTGAAAGAATCCCACTCTTCCCACGGATAAAGAGTATACCCGCTCGTTTCCAGTTCCATATCTTTAACGCCTGCTTCTTTCAGTGCAGTTATAACTTTATTCATCACCCTGCTATTTTCATCTTGCACTTTCTGTGCCTCTTTACCCTCCGTAAATACTGCCGCGTTAAATACTGCTTTATCCGGCATGACCTCTTTTTCTGCGCTTGCTGACACACTTATTCTTGGCGAACCCTCATTTGAAACAACAATTTGTTGCTTGCCCATCACAAAAAATAAACTAGCCACAACTAATATTACTACCCCTATAACCACCATTTGCATATTTTTATTATCCATAACTTTCACCTTTTCCCCCTATAAACAAAACCGGTATAAATGATTTACTATAAAAATAATCATAAACTATAAATATCCCCTTAAATTATTCCTACTTATGCCGGTATTATTCATCATCGCCCAGGATAGTTATCAAGATTGGGAATACGAAACACCTAAACAAATTCTCGAAGAAGCTGATATAAAAGTCATAACCGCCTCTAAGAAAATTGGTCTAGCCCGAGGCAGTCTTGGTGGTCATGCCCAAGTCGCCGTTTCCTTGGACAAAGTTAACGTCGCTGAGTACCAAGCAATAGTTTTCATCGGCGGTCCTGGGGCAAGAAAATACCAGCAAGACCCATCTGCATTAAGGATAGCCCAGCAAGCTAACGTGCAAAAAAAACTCATTGGCGCCATTTGCATCGCCCCCACTATCCTTGCCCACGCTGGCATTCTCAAAGGCAAAAACGCTACTGTCTGGGACGAAGACCAAGAACAACATCTTTTAATAGAAAAACTTGGCGCTAATTATATCAACAAACCTGTTGTTATAGATAATAATATTATTACTGCTGACGGTCCACAAGTGGCCAAAGAATTCGGCGAAGTTCTTGTTCACTATCTCCAAAAGAAAAAATGATTTCTCTGCATAAACTACGGAAAAAAACAGATCAAATAGATCATAAAATAATTCAATTAATTCACCAACGCCAGCTCCTTGCTCCAAAATTCGCTCGCCTAAAACAGCAGCACAACCTTCCTTTGCACCAGCCAAAACGAGAACAAGTTCTTCTTAAAAAATATCACCGGCAAGCCCAGAAATTAAATCTCGATAAAAAAATCCTAGAACAAATTTTCCGTTTACTTATAAAATCATCCTTACAAGCACAACAAAAATTATCATTTATTAAAAACAAGCTTTAAATACCTACGATCCCTTTCTAAACAAAAAGAGGCTCTATGTTTGATATTATCACTATCGGTGACATGACTGAAGATGTTTTTATTCATTTAGAAGACGTCGCCACATTAAAATGTGAACATCACCATTGTTCTTTACAGCTTCCGTTTGGCACTAAATTAAGCATTAAACACGTTGAAAAGCTAATTGGTGGCAATGCCGGCAATGTTGTTATCGGCACAAAATTTCTTGGCTTAAATACAGCAATTTATACTGAGCTGGGCGATGATACCCCCGCCCATACAATTCTAAATACCTTAAAATCATATAACATTTCTACAAAATTCGTACACACACACAAAAACAAAAAAACGAATTATAGTGTTATCCTCAACTTTGGCGCAGAACGAACTATCTTAAGTCATCACGAACCTAGAGTCTATAAATTACCTAATATTTCATCAACAAAATGGCTTTACCTAACCTCTATGGGTAAAGAAGGAATTTTCCTATTCCCAAAAATAATGCAACATGTTAAAATTCATAAAATTAATCTCGCCTTCAACCCCGGTTCGCATCAGCTTAATCTCGGTTTAACCAAACTAAAACCGATATTAAAATTAACAAAAGTTCTCATCCTTAACAAAGAAGAAGCTCAACATTTATTAAAAAAACAGACTAACAACATTCAAACTCTTCTTAAAGAATTGCATCAATTAGGTCCAGAAACAGTAGTCATAACTAACGGACCAAATGGCTCCCATGCCTATGCCCACAACAATTCTTACTTCTGTCCTATCTTCAAAGTAAAAGTAGTTGAGCAGACCGGTGCCGGCGATGCCTTCTCTTCCGGCTTCCTCACCGCCCTCCTCAACAACCAATCTATCCCTGAAGCCTTACGCTGGGGAACAATAAATTCTGCTTCTGTATTGGCAAAAGTTGGTCCAATAGCTGGTCTTCTCACTAAAACAAAATTAATTTCATTTCTAAACAAATCTAAATAACATTTTCAAATCACTTAAACTAGGTTTTACTATTTCAATTTCTTTCATGGTCTCATCAATTATCAAAAAAATTTGGTAAAATATATACCTGGTGACCAGCATCAAACAAAAAAGAACAATTTTGTTCTATTTCTCCACGCAGAGTACGGCAGGTCTGGAGCTTTCTGATGTTTGGCGTAAGACCTGCTGGTGAATGCGCTTAAAATATGCTTTTTCCACCAGTGTATAGTTTCACTGGTAGCGTAGCCGCATCCAGTCACCTCTAGATTGGAAAACTCATGGTCAGAAAACCGACCCGAGCCCGCAGGCGAGCATGCCACCAGTCTATTGACTGGTGGTGGTCGGTTTTCCTTGACTCTTCTAAAGAAATTGAACAGATAGTTGGAGTTCTTTCCTATCTAACCTCCCTTTTCTCCGAAAATGGTGTTAATATTGTTGAATTCCTCTCTTGTTGGACTGACACTTTATTTATAATTAATAGTGCCGATATTCCTAAAACTCTTCCCCTGCTGAAGTTCTGACCGCAACAATTTTAAACCCAAAATCATTACTTCTCTTTAAAAGAGGTTTTAACATTGTCTACCAAAAATAAGTTAAATGTAAGCAGGATATTGTACTATTTTCCTCGTTTCTTAGCCTTGTTCATCATCATGCTCTGGCTTGTAGCTATAACTATTACCTACAAATTCAATCAATATTTTGTCATCGGCTTTTTAATTTCTTTAATTCTTCTCTTCACTACTTTAATTGCCTGGAAAAGCGACCCTATTGGAGGCATCGTCTTCATCATTCTTGGCTTTGCCTATCTTGTGGTAGCTTTCGGCAAAAGTTTTTCTTTTACCACCCTTCTCGGATCTGCGCCTTTATTTACACTCGGCTTGTTATTCATTGGCAACCATTTATACCAAGAAAAAAAATATGCAGAAGAGGATGATATATTATAATGTTAACCAACACTAAAATTATATTGAAGAAAGCACAAGCTAATCATTACGCCATTGGCCATTTCAACATCAACAACCTTGAATTAGTGCAGGGAATCGTACAAGCTGCTAATAATCTTAACTCTCCAATTATTTTAGCTACCTCTGAAGGAGCCGTAAAATATGCTGGAATAAATTTCTTGTATCAATTAGCCGCAACCGCTTCCGAACTTTCTAAAGTGCCCATCGCGTTACATTTAGACCATGGTAAAGACCTTAACGTTATCAAACAAGCTATCCAATTAGGTTATTCCTCAGTGATGATTGACGCTTCTCATGAAACCATTGAAAAGAATATCCAGCTTACCAAAAAAGTAGTCCGATTAGCTCATCAAAAAGGCATTTCTGTCGAAGCTGAGCTGGGCACTATCGGCGGTGTAGAAGACAGCATAAAATCCAAGAACATATTGTATACCGATCCCCAGAAAGCGCAAGAATTCGTCCAAAAGACCGGCTGTGATTTTCTTGCCATTGCTATCGGCACTTCTCACGGCGCTTACAAATTTCCCGGCAAAGCCAAATTACATCAACAATTATTGCAGGAAATCAAGCAAAAAGTGACTATTCCTTTAGTTTTACATGGTGCTAGCACTGTTCCCTTGTCCTTGGTCAACCAAGCGAACCATTATGGTGCAAAATTAACCCATTTTCATGGTGTTCCCGAATCCGAAATAAAACAAGCGATAAGAAATGGCATCTGTAAAATTAATACCGATACCGATCTAAGAATAGCTTTCACTACTGCCATTCGCCAATCTTTAACCAATAATCCTCAAGAATTCGATCCTCGTTCTTATTTGGCCGAAGCACGCAATAGTATTCAGCATATTGTCGAACAAAAAATAAAACTTTTTGGGAGTGTTAATAAAAAATGAATAACAAAAAAATCTATATTGGTTCAGATCACGCTGGTTTTTTCTTAAAAGAAAAAATCAAACGCTGGTTAGAAAAACATCAAATTGCTTACCAAGACTTAGGCAATCTAAGGCTTAATCCTAAAGATGATTATCCCGATTATGCCCAAGCTGTCGCAAACGCCGTGATTAAACACAAAACTTTTGGCATTTTATTATGCGGTTCTTCTCAAGGAGTTTGCTTAGCTGCTAACAAATTTAAAGGCATTCGTGCCGTAACCCCCTTTTCCCTAAAAGAATCTCGTCTAGCTCGTGAACATCTCGACGCCAACATTATCTGCTTAGCCGGTTGGCATACTCATCTGCATCAAGCCACAAAAATGATTGAAATTTTCTTAACTACACCCTTCTCTAACGCCCCTCGTCATGCGCGGAGAATAAAAAAAATCCGATTATTTGAACGCTGATGAATTCCAAAATAATACCCTCAGTAATGGCTAAAAACCAAAAAGAATTAGATCAAGACCTAAAAAAAATACGCTCAGTAACCAAACGGGTCCATTTAGACATTGCCGACGGAAAATTTGTTAACAATACGCTAATGGGTTTTAAGTTCAAATTACCCAAAAATTTTCAGTATTCTGCCCATTTAATGCTTGAACATCCTCAACCATGGATAAAAAACCACCTTAAGCAAATAGATTTATTTATCCCCCAATTGGAAACTATAAAAAACATTAAAAAACATATTGCTTGGATAAAATCACACAAAAAAAAAGTTGCCTTTGCCTTAAAACCCTACACGGCGATAACTAGACTAAAACCCTTCCTTAAAGATATTGACTATCTCCTTATTTTAACCGTTCATCCCGGTTTTTACGGCTCATTATTTTTACCATCCGCATTAAGAAAAATATCTGTTCTAAAAAAACATAACTCGAAAATAAAAATAATTGTTGATGGGGGAATGAATCCCCAGACCATTAAACAAACTAAACAATACACCATCGATTATTATATCTCCGGTTCGTATACCACAAAAGCAGAATTTCCCCAAAAATCGATTTCCAACTTATTAAACGCATTAAAATAATATAACAAAAACTTAGTTAATCACTTCAATCTTTCCTTGAATACCATACCCAATAGTCCAATAGGTATAATCTCCCGCTTCAGAAAAAAAATATTCTGTATACATATTAGGCTTTATTATCGGCGTTGTGATAAATTTATTCGTTTTTCCTAATCTCATCGTAATTTCCATATCTTTATTTGCTGGATCTTTGTTATAAAACCTTATCTTATCCCCTAATTTAGTCTTAACTTCTTTGGGTTCCAGACCATTTTTACCTAACACCTCAATAGTAACTATATTCTCCTCATTCTGCACTACTGAAATAGTCGTTCCTTTTTCCTTAACTTGTTCATTGCCCAAATCAGCAACTATCCTGCCTGTTAATACATTAGTAGCATCATCTTTCTGTGTCGAACAAGCAGTTCCTAAGACCAATAGTACCAATAATCCTACAAATAAATATCTTTTCATAAGTAACCTCCTGATTTTCTTTAAACATATAGTAAATGTGTTAAATAATCGTACATTTATCCACAAACACTTTATTTCATGACCTATATCTCCTAGAATATAAATCTATCTCCTAAGAAATTTTAATTTCCAAAACATATTAGACTTAGCCACAAAGTGGCGAAGAGTTCCTGAAGTGGCGCTAAGAATTATTATTCGAATTCTAATCTATATGGTTGAACAGCAATAATCACACATCAAAAAGTGATTTTTTATAGGATCTGCCTGCCAGATACGCATTTGCTCCTTCTGGTAAATCTTGCGGACCTAGATACAGACTATCCCCGTAAAGTGGTTGGGGATTTAGTCGCGGCTTGGAAAAGTAGTCAAATGATCGTATAACAAGAATTGGCACACCTACTGGTATCGCTTTAGATACCCTTCCTTTAACATCAGGGACTCTAGTCATGTTCAACAATAGTCTAACTAAACCCTCTTCTTCAGTTACCGCTGCTGATTTTGTAGACATATGAAAATATTATTCTTTGACATAATATAACGTTTGTGAAAGTAGTCCCCACAAGGAATTTAGCCTAATATTTTATAACCACTATGAGTAGTTTTTTGAGGTTATAATGATTATATCCTCTCTCTCTCAATAATTATTAGCCACTGGTCACTGGACAACTCCGCCTATAATTTATATACCCCCAAAACAAATACTTATTTATGAACCTTGCCTTATTATCCAAAGAAAACCTGCCTAGAGAACGTCTGCAAACCCATGGTCCAGATGCTCTTTCTAATGTTGAACTTCTCGCCTTAATACTCAAATCCGGCACAAAACAAGATAATATTATTGCCCTTTGTCATAAATTACTTGCCAAATACCCCCTAGAACAATTCTCTTCTATTTCCCTACAGCAACTCCAGCAAGAACATGGCATAGGTCTAGCTAAAGCCTCGCAGCTTCTCGCCGTCTTCGAACTATACAAACGTCTTCCTCAATCTTCAACCCCAAACAAAAAAATTCAATCAGCACAAGACATAGCAGAATTATATCTGCAAAAATTTTCTCAAGAAAAACAAGAACATTTCCTCGCCATTTATTTAGACACAAAGAATAAAATCATCACCGACGAAATTATTACCATCGGCACATTAAACTCTTCCTTAATACATCCTCGCGAAGTTTTTCACGGCGCACTGAAACATTGCGCCAATTCTTTGATCATTTTGCATAACCACCCCTCTGGCGATCCTACTCCCTCTATGGAAGATATCAACATCACCAAAATAATACAAAAAACCGGTGAGATTATGAACATTCCTTTCATAGATCATATTATTCTCGGTCAAAACACCTGGTGGAGTTATCAAGAATCAATAAGATAGTTATTAACTTCTTAGTGGTAATAAAATAGAAAGATTTATAAGCAAATGCCCAGCTTTTCTCGGAATGCCTAATCTAAAAATGAAAGGATATGAATTCCATGCATTCATAGCAAAAGATTCTTTTGATCGCCGAGCCATCTTATTTAGAAATAATATCCTGGAATCATTGGGAAAACTAGGTCTTACCGAAGACGACATTGATATTAAAATGGAAGCCGTTGCGTTCAAAAAAGCCCCCGCTTCTGCCTCTTGGTACATCGATGGTCATAATTTGTATTACAGCTATAATGGAGCCAATAAATTTGTTGATAATCTCTTTGTTGTTTCCAAAATAATTCAACTTGAAGTAGAATCATTAATCAACAGCGAAAAATCAAATGAAGATTTTATTCGTGATTTTTCTGAAGAACATGATGTACAAGAAAGACGTAAACAAGCCCGAGAGATTTTAGGCGTGAACTACGATTCTCGGGATATGGAGCTCATTAATAAGAAATACAAAGATTTAGCTAAAGAACATCATCCTGACATGCCTAACGGCAATTTGGAAAAATTTAAACAAATTAATAATGCCCATAAAACCTTGAAACGAGAGTTGGAATAGATTTTTTTATTACCTATTTTTCTCCATAATCTTTAAAAACAACTGCTCTAAAATATACATTCATGGCAAAAAAAAAAAAAGAATCTATTGAAGCAGTTGCCGATACTGAAACTTTAATAGAGGAACCAAAAATATTAGCGGAAGCACCGGAAGAAACTGACGAAAAGAAAGGCAAAAAGAAAAAACCCGTTCCTGCCGTGCTCTGTGGCGAGAAAGTCATCACCGAATCTTCTGATGACGCTCGTGAATTATACAACCAATCTCGTTTTGGTAATATTACCGAAAATGGTAAAGTAGAACTATCTCTATTAGAAGCATTCTATTTAATGGAAAAAGGCCGTTTAGAATTAAAAAATGATTCCAATAAAATAATCACCTTTGAAACGTACTTAAAGAAGGCCCGTAAAGCCGAACCCAATTTCTGGATTCGCTACTGTGTTTTCAAAGACATCCGCAATCGTGGCTATATCATTAAAACAGCCTTAAAATTCGGTGCTGATTTCCGTGTGTATGACCGTGGCGTCAAGCCGGGAGAAGATCACGCTCGTTGGATTATTTATCCTGTTCACGAAGGCGAAACTTTAACGTGGTATGAATTCGCCGCCAAAAATCGTGTCGCTCACTCCACTAAGAAACGTCTCTTGATGGGCATAGTCGATGACGAAGGCGATGTAACTTATTACGAAATCAAGTGGATGCGACCTTAATTTTCTTTTTTTTATCTTCTTTTCTACCATCAAAAACTATTTAAACTCATTCTCCACCTAAATCTTCTATGCTCGACCAAGACAAAATCCTTAGCTTTCTGCAAACTGCCGGTCCGTCCATCCCTTCTAAAGTAGCCAAAATTATTTCTACCGATATTCTCTTCGCTTCTGCCCATCTCTCCGACTTAGCTTCGCAAAAAAAAGTAAAAATTTCTAGCTTAAAAATAGGTGGTACTCCCTTATACTACCTCCCCGGACAAGAAGAGAAGTTATACCATTTCGCCCAAGGCAATATTAACCCTAAAGATTTTGCCGTCTTAGAATTATTAAAAAACGAAAAAGTTTTGCGCGAACAAGATCTTGAACTTTTACCCCGAGTAGCGTTACGCTCTCTAAAAGATTTTGCTTTACCCTTTAATGTCACCCTCAATAACCAGACTGAACTATTCTGGCAATTTTATCTTATCTCCGAAGAAGAACGTAACCAGCTTGTGCAGCAAATATTGCATAAAGATACTACTCCCCTTGCTAATATTATTCCCTCCTCGCCAGTTCTTCCCGAAGAACCCCCAAAAATCATAGAACCAACTCCTCCAGAACCACAACCAGAACATCCTCTTCTAGAAAAAAAACAACCGAAAGAAAAACCACACAAAAAACGTATACCCATAACTGACACTTTTATTGAAGACATTGAAGACCATTTCAAAAAATTAAAAATCATTATCGAGCAAAAAGAAACTATCCGCAAAAATGCCGAACTGAACTTAATCGTTAAAGTCCCCTCAAGCATCGGCCAGATGAAATATTACTGCAAAGCCAAAAACAAACAACGCTGTGATGAAAAAGACTTATCATCCGCCTATATGGAAGCGCAAATAAAGAAATTACCCCTGCTTTTCCTCTACACAAACGAAATACATAAAAAAGCCCAAGAAATGCTGGAATCAGGAGCATTTGAAAATGCCATCATAAAAAAAATAGAGTGATTTCATGGTAGACCCGCAAAAAGCAACGTTAGAACTGAACTCCGCCAAACAGCAGTTATTAGAAATCTATTCTAAACTAAAACAATATGACACTAGTCGTATCACTAACTTAACTGAATATTTAAAAAACCAATCCTCTTCCCCATTGCAACGTTTTCAAGAACAAACTTTGAATTCTATCCCTTTAATTGACAAATTTGAAACTACTTTTTTACAGATTTTAGCCTACGTTTTTCTCTTAAAAGATGAAGGACATCGCCACCCCTACTTTCAAGAATTGCTTGCTCGCTACCATCTCGCCAATGAGAAAATGCTCCAGCTTAAAAAAATCAGAAAACAACAATACAAACATAGCATCTCTTTAACAAATCTACCCTCAAATAAACTAATATATCGTTACCATTCTTGGCGTTTACGCAAATCTATCTATAAAGAACACCAATTTTGGCTGACTATCCAAGCTGCTTATTTCCAAGAAACTAAACAGTTATCTGACTTGCGTGCAATTTTAAAAACAGAAGCGCAGAAAGAACAGGCAGTCCTTGCCGCTGCAAGTACCGCCTGGCTTGTTCCCATTGTGGGAACAGCCTTATTTTTTTCTATTACTACCTTTTACGAATGGGCTAACCAATATAGCGAAAATTATAAGAGATTAATTACAATAATTACACAAAATGGGTCTTAATTTTAAAGAATTAGTTGTCAAACAAGAAATCTCCATTAAGGAATTACATGGAAAAGTTCTAGCCATAGACTCAATGAACTTATTATATCAATTCCTCACTACTATTCGTGGACCTGATGGTTCAGTTCTTACCGATAAAAATGGTCATGTTACTTCACATCTTATTGGCTTATTCAGCAGAACAACTTCCTTAATGGAATCCGGTCTTAAATTAGTCTTTGTCTTCGATGGTAAACCTCCGGAAATCAAAGCCAAAACCTGGGAAAAAAGAAAATCTGTCAAGCAAGAAGCATTCTTAAAATTAAAACTTGCACAAGAAGAAGATAATCTTGAAGAGATGAAAAAGTTTGCTGCTCGTACTTCTATTCTTACCAAAGAGATGGTACATGACGCTAAAGAATTGATTATCGCTCTGGGCCTGCCAATAATTCAAGCTCCTTCCGAAGGCGAAGCACAGACTGCCTACATGGTAAAAACTGGTAAAGCGTATGCTTCTATATCTCAAGATTATGATAACTTAATTTTTGGCTGCCCTCTTCTCATCCGCAATCTTTCCTTAGAAGGAAAACGCAAAAAAACCGGCACGTTAGGGTATACCATTGTCAAACCAGAAGCAATTTACCTGCACGAAGTCTTAAACCATCTTGATCTTAATCTCGACCAATTAATCATTCTCGCCATTCTCGTCGGCACCGATTACAACCCTGGTGGTGTCAAAGGTATCGGTCCAAAAACAGGCTTAAAATTGCTTAAAGAACACAAAAACAACTTCCAAGAAATCTTTCGTCATATTGAATGGGATAAACAGTATCCCGATATTACTTGGCAGGAAATCTTTGACACCATCAAAAATATTCCCACGACCGATGATTACAAATTAGAATGGAAACCCATTGATGAAAAGAAATTGTACCATCTATTAGTAGAAGAACATAATTTTAGTGCAGAACGTGTTCGTTCCAAATTAGAAAAATTAAGAGAGATTAAAGGAACTCTAGCTCAGAAAGGTTTAGGCAGTTTCTTTTAATAAAGAATATATTTTTAGCAAAAAAAATATTCTTCAGGATTCTTAATATTTATTCTCTTCTATCATTCTTTCAATAAGAATCTGGTACTTTCAAAGAGACCTCTATCGCCAACTACAGAGGAAGCATGATAAAGAGTACAAACAGAAACCGGCTGTAATTCATATTCAGGCCTATTTTTTTTAACATTAAATGACATTAGTTCATCTACATAAATTGACGCATGCGGACGCCTTCGATATTCTGCAAAGACAATATCGCAATATGTTTTGAGCAGAGACCGATCTTCTTCTAATAGAGCAAGCCACCCGGGATGTTCTAAAACATCAGATTTAGTAAGATTTATGTTGTACTCACCAAAACTGCTGTCTAATTCTGTTCCTACGAGAGCATCGTAATCCGCAAGGAAATAAAATGGCTCGTAAAATGGCCCGTGATGCGACAATGATGGTTCAAATCGTGTATCAATAGTTATCAAATGTTCCGATTGAGTAATAATTTTAAATTGAGTAGTGTATTTTTTATAGGCAATACCTGTGCAGGAACTTAACGAATCTTCTACGATACCAAACAAAGAATAATCTCCTGATTCGTAAGCTTCAACCCGTGCTTGGATGTTTTCTTTAAAGGTTAATGGACGATAGGTATTTGAATTTAAACTTCCCGAAAAAAAATAGTATCGAGGATGTGTTCTTAATTCTAAACGAGAACATTCTTCTTGCAACGCTCTTACGCCATCAACATAAGTAGTAGGTGCTGTAGGATGTGCTTTCATGCTATCGCTCGTCATGACACGATATTTTTTTGCGGATGTCGCCGTTGGTTTTTTGAGAGAATCGGCAGGTGTAGATGGGGATCGCGGAGTGATTTTTACTGTTGACGCTACCGGATCAACTTTTGGTGGTGTTCTCACCTCGGAACGAGGACAATGCGAATAAGCTGATCTCTTGGGATATGGAGAAGTCGTACGCACCGGCGCATCAATTGACGCTCCCGCTTTTTCAATACACGCGCGAGCATATTGTTCCCGTAATTCCCTGTTTTCTTTGCGTAACTGTTCCATTTCCGGCACTATTGCTTCAAGAACTTCTTTGTACTCCTCACCGTTTTGCATCGTAGCAATCCACTTTTTAATTTTATGTGGATGTTGTTGTATTGTACAATATGCTTCATTTATTAGGACAGAAAGACCGGTATCACCGCCTTTATCCGGATGAATTCTTTTTTGAAGCGTTCTATAATGCTCTTTAAGAAAATCTTCCAATTGATCTGTTCCATTTAAGTATTCAATCATTTTTTTTCTAGTCCTAATTGACTAAATGGATTATTAAGCATTTTATTTGTTTCCCAGCAAGCCATGAATTTTGCTTGCTTGACCCGTTTCTAATAATTTTAAGTAATCAGCTAATGCCGATGGCGATTCTGTTTTTCGCACCAATGCAACTAGTAATTCTGGAAGAACATCAATCATATTTCCTAAGGGAATAAAGTATTCTCTACCATTATCTTTCACTAGTTCACGTTGTATACTGTAATTTCGTTGTGCGCAGCCCACAAAATAGAAACTATCCGTAAGAATCTTCATAGCGGTAAATGCTTGGTGATAATCAACACCTCGCTCGCATAGTGCATCACGAATGCCATGCGGATAAGAATCGCCAATCAAAACAACAGCACATTTGCGGTTAGGAGATTCTACCAAAAGACGTTGAGCTAACGCAAGAGCAGCACACTCATACATTTCCGGTTCATCACCTCCATTAGTCATAACAATTTTTTCCAATGCGCTGCGAATTTCTACAGGATCATTGCTTAAAGCATACATTTGCAGACAATTATCACCATCGCAATGATCGCCCACACCGTTAATAGAAATCCTAATATCATTCTTGCCATCCAATAAGGAAGAATTAACTATGTCAACATTTTCTCGGACAATAGTTATATACGAACGCATACTGCCGGTTGTATCAAAGAGAACATACACATCTAAACCTTGGGCAGGATGCACCCTGTTGCCTGCATCGCCTAAATATTTTCGAGAGCTTTCTGTACCTAACGATTTTTGAATGTACGTTGAAGAGCCAAGTAAGGTTTTTGCTCTTTGTGATATATCCCTATTCTTTGCCATCGTAACATAACCCGCAATTTTCTTCTCATTGAAGAGGAGAAGGCAATTTTGCTCTCTCTTTCATCAAATGTTCACAACGTTCTTGCAGATTGGAAAGTTGCTTTGTAACCCAAGTTTGACAGATAAATAGAAAAAGTGTTCTTAGCCGTTTGATTCTGCAATGAAACAAACAAAACTAAGAACAAATACAATAATATCTAACAAGAATATATCTCTTCCGGTTGGAACCGCTTTGGCGGTTAAAAA
>JACPNA010000037.1 GCA_016185725.1 Candidatus Woesearchaeota archaeon
AATATACTGATCTTCCATACTTAATATTTTCATCATTAACCCGTTATTGTTTTTGTTCCCATTGTTGAAGAATATTTTTTTTCTTGCTCAAGATCATATTTTTCATATTCCTTTAAAATATCCGCGGTAGTTATCTCTGCAACATTTGGATAAGTTATAATCGCCTTTTTAATAACAGAATTTTGTAAAATTCTATTAATTACTCGACCAGACTTATATCTCTCATCACCATATGAAAATTTTAATATTTCATAATACTCAATATCCGCAAATAATTTTATATCTACATTTTTTTTTGCATAGTCTTCCATCTTTCCAATAACTGTTTTATGTATTCCTATAATTTCTTCATCACGTTTTGGATATCCAACCTCTAATGTGTGAAATCT
Organism: Candidatus Woesearchaeota archaeon; assembly: GCA_016185725.1. GTDB lineage: Archaea > Nanobdellota > Nanobdellia > Woesearchaeales > GW2011-AR9 > JACPNA01. The sequence continues at coordinate 390 of JACPNA010000037.1, forward strand.
GTTAAGTATAGCTTTATCTAAAATATTTGGAATATTTGTCGCAGCAAATGTGATAATTCCTGCATAAGTATTTCCTCCATCAAGATTAACATTAAGCGTAGTTACCAATGAATTGCGTTCACGATCATCAGCCGAACTACCTCTCATTCCTGCAATTTGATCAAACTCGTCAAAAAAGAGAATAACCCCCGTGGCGTTGCCTTTCTCGATTAATAATCTCGCTTGCCGATATATTTCTTGGATATTGGCGGCACTTTCACCAAAATATTTGCTGCATAAATCAGCGCAGGGAATACTTCTAAATTCTGCCCCGCATTGTTGCGCTAATCCATACACTAAGGTAGTTTTACCTGTTCCCGGCGGACCATGCAAAAGATAATTTTCAAACAAATATTTTGGTTCAGAAAGTTTAGAAAAATGATTTCTATCCTTAATCAACATAGCAATTCGTTGAAATTCTTCTTTTATCTTATCATGACCATAAATATACGATTCTTGCATTACTTTTTCTTCAATTACTGTCTTTTGGGGAGTAATTGCTTTTTCGCTCTTGGTTTTAACGGTATAACTTGACAAATCAAAATTAGTCTGTTTTTTCTTTTTTTCTCCTTTCCAATCTTCTAAATCAATTATGATCCTCTTTCCATTAATATTCAGTTCATAATTTTTACCTTCTTTTGCCAAACTTTTTTGATCTAGATAGTCTATACTATTTTGTATCACCCACATGAAAAAAGATCTTGTAATTTGTTCTAAACTCGTAGGTTTAATCTCTTCTAAAGATCTCGTATATGCTTCTAGACAATCATTGGAAGGATAGGGTAAAGATTGAGCATAATTAATTTTTTTATTTTGGAAAAAATTTAACTGGTCATAGTCTTCCAATTCTGCTAAGCCAACTAAAGAAGCTAAACTACTCACTATTGGCAAAGTAGCTTCATCTTTTTGTGGAGAAAGTTCATAACCCAATTGTTGTAAAGAAACAAAGTCTCTGATTAATCCAAATATCTTCTCTCCATCTTTCTTTTTCCAGTAGTCCTTGATTTTATTCTCCAAATCAAAACTTGATCTATTAAGAATTTTAGAGGTATTATATTCTCTACGTTCTATTTCTCTTGACAGTATGTTTATGGTGTTCATATTTTCTTATATTTAAATATGTTAATTAATAATAATGGCTATCAGCAAAAATAAAAAAAATAAAATCTGCTTTTTCCACCCGTGGTTTGCCTCAGCAAACTAACAAACGTAGTGATATTGTATTCACCGGTGGCGAAACATTGATCTCACATTATTAATTGGAAAAAGCAGGATCGGAAAACCGATCTGTACCACTAGTTGTTGCTAACAAGCAACTCCCGAACGTATAGCGACTGGATATTGATCAGTGGTGGTCGGTTTTCCTTGACAAATCAGAACGGTTTTTTTCTAATTTCCTCCCTTCTTTGCTTAATCTTATCTTCTCTATCTTCTTGCACTTTTTCATAATCTTTTAATGGACTTTCTCTTTGCTCCTTTTCCAAGTCAAAATTAAGTCCAATTTTAGTAACATTATGAACATAATCTAATTTTTGATAATCAATATCTCTTTTATTTTCAATCATCTCCTTAACTCTATTAAGTGTATCTTGAGTTTTAGGCAAATTTTGTAAGATCATTTGAAAATTTGACGTTCTATCTTGCAATCTTGCTTGAGAAATAGCTCTATCCACTTTAGTCTTTTCTTCTGCAACATAATTTCTTAATTTTTTAATATTATCTTTTTCCGCAAGATAAAATTCTATTCTTATATCTGCATCTTCAAATTGCACATCCAATGTTCTTTTATCATCATCATATTTTAGAAGAGCTGCTTCATATAAACTATTTTCTTCAGCTAATCCATTAATTTTTTCTATATTACTTAAGTCATTCGAAGACAAAATGTTTTCTAAATCAGCATTAACAACTTTCATCATTTGATTTGCTTCTGCAATATCTTTATTTACAATATCAAAAGCCAACAAGTTTTTAATACGGCTAATCTTCATTTTATATATCTCTTTATCAAGTCCATTATTTTTATCATAAATAAAATCTGTAATTTTTTTTACAACATCTGCAAAAGCATTAGAATCTGCTTGTAATTTCTCAATTTCATTTTGATCTCTTTTATCAATAGGGTTTAACGCATTATATATTGATATATATAATGGTTTAAAAAATTCAGGCACATAATCCAATTTAATACCTCGATTATCCCTTTTTTTATTTAACTCTTGGTATTTAGCTTCAGATCTTTCTACTAGTTTACCATCTACAACTATCGATGAACCCATAATCTCATCTAATAACTTTTGTGCTTTCACATTTCCAGCTTGATAAACTCTCCTTCTTTCTTCTGATGTTTGATATTTACTTTCTCCGCTATGCTCTTGAATTATTGTATTTTCTTCGGCCATAATTTTCCCCTCCAAAAATTAAAAGAGAGACGCTTATTGCGTCTTCTTTTGTTCTTCTTTTGATGAATATACTTTTACTTGTGGTGCTTGCTCTGCTTTGTATAATGGTGCTTTTGTAATGTTTTCTAAGTCTGCATAATCCAAGCAGTATTTAGGCACAGCATTTCCAAATACTAACGTTTTACTTACTACTCCTTGCTTGCCAGAAGATTTATCTGTAAACACTAAACCCTTAAATTCTGGATCTTTAGAAATCATATAATCTATTCCTATATCATTTGGCGAAGCCACTCCTGATGTAGTCTGCATCCCTTTATATTTTTCTTCTACACCGCTTAACTTTTTACGAGACACTTCTTCACATTTCTGATCATCTGCTTTAAAAGCAACATATCCTATCCCCAACCCCGATGCTATTCCCATTGCTCCAATTACAATATTTTTTGTTAAACTCATTTTATTTACCCTCCAATATTTATTCTACCATTTTTTTTATTGCATCAAAAATTTTCTTAGATACCCCTTCCCCCGAACATCCCGTCAAATCAATTCGTTCATCAATATTGGCAATACTTCGTTCCAAAGAAACATAACTATACTGATTAATTCCTGCTATTTTACTTCGAATCAAAATTCCTTTTGTAGTGCTTTCCTTATCTGTAAAGACAAATCCTTTGAAACCTTCTTTTTTTGAAACAATATACTCAATGCCCAATTCCTGTACACCAACTACCGGTCCCGAATTTTTTAAATCAACATATCTTTCTACAACTTTACTTAATTCAGGACCATCATGCTGCTTATTTTCCACATTACCAGTAGGTGTATAATAACAAATGGTATATCCGGCCACAGCACAACCAACTGCTAAAAAAGTTTCCGAAATCAATCCCATTTTAATATTCCTCCGTGCATAATTTGGCTTTATACGCCTTATTCAGCGTACTAGTCCAAAATTGAGCAGATTTCTGTCTTAGCATATGTTCATAACTTTGTTCAGAAAACTTGTTTATAATCTCATGATGTAATCCTAAAAGCGCTTCTTGGCTGAATTCCGGCAAACATTGTAACAGCAGCCCATAATTATTCTTTGCCCTTTCCTCCACAGTCAATTTTCTTTCTAAACTTTCTCTTACCATTCGTTCTAAATGCAATAACTGTTCTTTGGAAAAATCATCTACACTCTCATCAATCTTAGTATACACTCTATTAACAATCCTCTCGTTATCCAGTTTTTGCGCTAAATACTGGTCAAATTCCTCAGCAACTTTTTCATACAACGGCTGGCTTAATTTCCGCAAAACATAATTTTTCTGCTTATTGTATTCTCTCTGAACTAGCTCTTTAATGCTATTGTACATTTCTTCAGGGCTTTTTAAATTATTTTTTTTTAAATCTTTTTTTTCCTCTGACGATTCTTGTCCTGTGGAAGTAATCTGCTTAGGCAGTTCCTTGCCCTTCTCCCCTGCCTTCTGTTCTAGTTTACTTTCCACATCAACTTTTTTCTCATTAAGAGGATTTATCTGTTCAACATAATATTTTGCTTCTGAAAAATTTTGCGCAATACAAGTATATCCTTCTTTAATACCTTGCTTAACACCGTCACTGCAATAAATTCCTCCGGCAAAAGCCGTGGTAATTCCTACAGTTGCTCCTAATGTTGTTATAAGTATTTTTGTTTTCATAACCTCTCCAGATCCTAGAAAATATATAATCTTATGCTGTAGCAAGAAATACAACTACTCTATTAAAGAAAACAAAACATAACCAAACAGAACTATCCCACAACTCTTAATCCCACCATAATACCAATTCCTAACAATAATGCAAATAGATGTAATATTGAATCCTTTGTCCGGCATTCTTTATGTAATTCTGGTAATAAATCTGCCCCCGCTATATAAATAAACCCTCCTGCGGTAAATGGTAAAATCCACGCCATAAGACCATCTATAACGCTTATTGCTGACATTCCTATCAGCGCTCCTACAATAGCCAAGGCTGCGGATAAAAAATTAAACAGAAGTGCTTTCTTTGTAGAAAACCCGCCGTACAATAACACGCCAAAATCAGCAATCTCCTGAGGAACTTCATGTAAAATAACGGCAATAGTTGTTGCAATCCCAATAGGAATATTCACTAAATAGCTTCCCGCAATTAAAACACCATCCATTAAATTATGGACCCCATCCCCCACCAAATTCATTATCGCAATTGATTTTATTTCCTGTTTTTTTTTCTTCTGTTCTTCACAACTAACGCATTGGTGTTCATGATGACACCTATGCCAATGTATAATTTTCTCTAACACAAAAAAGATTACAACTCCTGCTAAAACAACTAATCCTAAACTCAATCCAAAACCATTTTTCCCTACAGCTTCAGGCAATAAGTGCAAAAATGCATCTCCCAGCAATGCTCCAGCAGCCAAACTTACTAAAAATAATAATATGCTCTGCATCTTACTCTTTTGTAATGCTAAGGTAAGTGCTCCAATAAAAGAGACTAATGAAACTAAAAATACACTGATTAAAGTATAGACAATTAAATGCATATTTTCTCTAAAACCAATCTCCTTTAAATATCTTACTGATAAAATAATTTGCTATAATACACCACAATGATGTAACGGTAGTGAGGAGGACAACTACCCTACTCCACAAACAAAAAGATTTATTAATAACCCGCAAAAATAAACCTAACATGAATACCCATTTTAAAGAATATACCCTGAGAAAACATCCCTCGCAACAGATGGATCAATCCTATTTAGAGCAAGTAGCAGCAGAAGTATTACGTCAATCTTCTTTGACCCCAAAAACATGTCCCCATAAAGCTTATATGTTTTTTAACTTTACCCATAGAGTAATAGAGAACGATAAAACTGAACGAATCACAAATTATAATAATTACTTCTGCAAATTTTGCGGTTCGCTTCAAGATGTTTTACCATACCAGCACTAACTAGCCAATCCCAACACATAAGATATCGTTTAAAGTTATCATTTAGAGAAATATTGTTTTTATGACCATAGTCGCATAACTTCCTTTTCCTAAAGAAAAACTAATCCTCACTTTTCTTTTCCTAATATTTAACTCATCATCTTCCCCTGTGCCGATAACTAGATTTTTAACTTCTACAGCAATGCTCCGCAGTCCGCCTTCGAGACTTAACTGCGGGATTTGTTTAATCACAAAATCTCCATACTCTATCCCTTCTTGTTGCATAATCCTCGAGATAATCCCCTTCACGATATCATTATTATAATCTTCTAATTCTAGAAACCCAATAATCGGAATCTCCATCTCTAAAAATCTCTCGCTCTTATCTACAAACACTAATTCACCTAGTGAATAGCTCATTTTTTTTCCTTCCTTACCTAAAAATTCTGCTACCGTTTTGTTCCAGATATAACTTTGGTAGGCATTAATATACAATCGCAACAGGCGTAGGGGCAGCTTCTTCAACGCCCCAATATAATCGTTTGCTCTTTCTTGCAAATGTATAGTACAAATATCTTCATCAATTAATTTCACCGCCTCCTTAAATTCCTTCTTGACAATGTGTTTGCCAATTTTAACATTATTCTTGCTAAATCTCTGCTCATCAAAATAATTTATTATGGCCTTGACCTCCTTCATTTTTTCTTGTCCTAAATTTCTAATAATAATCTCAAAATAATTTCCTTCCAAATCACCTAAAGATATCGGTTGATCACCATAACCTAACAATTCTATCCCTATATATTTCAATTGTGATCCTAATAACTGTTCTTTGCTAATTCCCTGAATAGAACAAACTTGCGTAGTAATCGCATTCTTATCCTTGCTTCCCGCAAACCCAATATTTTTTTCTGAGACATTAAACACTCTGGCCAATAATTTAACTGCATCTAACGTATTCATCTCTCTCTTCTTCAACTGAAAATAAATATATTTATCATTATCCTTACATTGAATATTACTTATTTCTCGCACGATAAAATCTTCGGGTAGTTGTTTTAAAACATACATTATCACCAAAATAGAGAATGGGTATAAAAACATTTCTTAGCGTATTTACTTTAGAATAATAAAAAACACAAAATTAAAAAAGAAAGGCGCTTTTTTATGGTAAAATGATCATTAACCTTGCACAATCGCGAGAACAATACTTTGAAGAACCAACCGTCGCAGAAATTCTTCGGCAATACGTGAAGGATGGTGGTCCTATAACCATTAATGATCTTAAAGAACTTGATGACAAAAAATATGTCATTGGAACAAAAGAAGGCAGTCTTGAACAGCTTCTGCAGCATCAAAGCACAGTCGATTCTCTTCTTCTGGCAAATAAAATTAAACAGCTTCAACCGGACCAACTTCTTGTTCTTCCGCCGCACTATCGTATTAATGCTTCAGAATCGCGGAATGCCATTGCCTATTCTCTAGATACGCTCGTCAAATTAGATGCTTCAGAGGTAAAACGAAAACTCCTTGGAACAGTTCCTAATGACAAACCTCTCTCTGCAAGAAGAAAGCAGCAAGAACAATGGCATCCCGAAAAAGTTATTTCTACAGCATTCAATCTTCTGCAGGAACACAAGGAACAATATGCAGAAAAAACTCTTTCCTGTTATTCCTGGTGGGGAAAGGACAATCATCGCCGTATTATCTCGTTGTATCGATCTATTCAAGGAGCTGAACTGCGTGCTTTTCAAGATTACGTCGCCTTTAAATTATTGATTCCCACGTTTAAGAAAGAATTACGTACACATAAAAATACGCAAACCAAAAAAACTCTTACACTAGAAGAAGAAATTGATCGGCGTACAAAGGTTCTCCGCTACGAAAAGTATGTCCACACTAGAAATATAGAACCATTCCTAAAAGAAATGAATGTTGCCTTTACCGATCTGATCGAGCCCCTAGGCGGTTTTTCCTTCCATACGGGACAAATGATGCGCGTTCCTTCCCGCTCTCAAAAAGATTATAAGTATTATACTGTAAAAATAACCGATCTTCCTCTGCTCGAACATGGAAATCCCGCTCATTACAGCCTTGCCTGGGAGCTTGCCGGTAATTGCATCTGTCCTGACAAAATATATCGTTCTGATCGAAGAAAACAAGCGCCCGATAAAGGGAATCGCGAAGATTTCTTCTGCCCGCACGAAATTGCTGCTACCCTCACTCTCAGAAAAAAATACGAAACAGGACACAAACAAACAATCAACTATCTTCCCTTTGTCCTTCCTACCAAAGAAATGATGAACTATGTAGAAAAACTTCGTCATCAAACCATCATGCTCGCCTACAACCAACAAACCGAACGCTGGTCCAAACGATCACTAAACCATACAGAAATAGAAAATATTCTCTGGAAAAAAATTATCATCGATGGTTATGATAAGTGTTTCACAACCAATATAAATACATTTAAAGAATGTCATTATGATCCACATTTGGATTTGATACAATTTAGGAGGTAAAAATAATATGATTTCAATTCAAGAATCTGGATTACAAACCATTCTAGAAACATCTGAACCAGTTTTTTATAATGGTCCCCGAGTAGAATTGCAGCCAGACTATACTATTGAAGTTGCACTTTATGGTCAACAAAGTATTGCAATGTACGATGTAAATGATATCAGCAATATCTTCAAACAAGTCTTCTTTTCTGTTTTACCAGACTATGTAACCTCCGAAGATTTTGTTCAAGGAACAGGAAGACCAGGAGTGTATAATGCTACAATAAGCATCCGCCGGAAACTATCAACTTCTCACCCAAAATATAATATTCTATTTGAAATGGAGCTTGTAGCACTAAACAAAAAAGAAGAAATAGCTAGTACCCATTCCTATTTCTTTGATTCTTTAGCAAAGACAAATAAGCTCTTAATCAAAAAAGCTGTACTGACAGAAGTATTTTCTGACAAAGAAAAACAATATTATAATTCCATGTTTAAATTGCCTTATACTAGCAGAGATTGTCTCAATATCATTGTAACATCCATTCTCAACGGAAATAGCGTCGCTGACACTCTTGCGCGCTATGACTCAGATCCTGCCAATAAATATATCAATCATTATCCTATCGGCATCCCTAACACACACAGTGATGCTCCACAATATTATGTTTCATTTAATATTCTCAATCCTACCATTGCCCGTGTGCGTGATGCTTCGATAGAGTACAGCAAGTTCATGGATCATCTCCGAAATAATCTGGAAAAATGTATTGATGCCAGCAACATCCTTTACCTGCAACAATATCTTTCCTCATTTTCTAAAAAAATAAACAATAATGATGATCAGGAAGAAATAAAACATACAGCATCTGAATTTTGTGAACGAGCCGACGAACTTATTCGCCAGATAAATTTTGACCCCTCACGATTTTCCATCTTACGTAGTGTAACTTCACAGCCAAGAATAGATTGTGTAACTCAGCCAGAGTAATGGATCTTTAAAATTGGATACAATTTAGGAGGTAAAAATAATATGATTTCAATTCAAGAATCTGGATTACAAACCATTCTAGAAACATCTGAACTTGTTTTTTATGACCCTACTATTATATCAACACCAAAAGGTTGGACTATTAATCTCATTGCAGATGATGGTGGTTTTGCAGATAATGGTCGTAATTATTACGAGAAAATAAAACAGCGCGACAATTTTTACAAACAAGTCCTCCTTTCTATCCTCCCCGATTATGTAGTACCGGGAGATACCATGAATGGGTCAAATAATGAAATGTGTATAACGAGAGTATTCCCCACTGAACATGAAAAATATAACCTGCACTTCGAAATGCGACTTACGGCTTCAAACAAGAAAAAAGAAGAGATCGTAGGAGTGAATTTTTTCAAATCGTTGACACAAACGGATAAACTACTCATCAAAAGCGCCAGTATTACAGAAGTATCTCCCAAAGAGGATAGAGATCATAATAATTCTTTTAACCGTTATTATTTACCTCTGTTTAAATTTCCTTTCGACAATAAACTGATGAATATAATCATCACTTCTATTTTAAATGGTCAGACTGTTACTAATACTATTAAGCAAATGAATACTCTTGGAAAAATTGGTAAGTATGGAGAGTACATACCAGGGGAAATACCTATAACAAGTCCATGTGGCCAAAGTCAAAAACAAGTTTATGTTGCGTTCAATATCTTAAATCCTACCTCTTGCCGCGTAAACGAAGCTGCAATAGATTATCATAAATTTATGGATTACCTACGAACTAATCTTGAATGCTGCGCTGAAGCGGGTATTTTCCTGCACGTTCACAACAAACTATTATACGCAGCTAAAGAGATGTTCAATAATAAAAACAAAAAAGAAATTGAACAGAAAGCCTCTGACAGTTTATCTAGAGCGGATGAATTAGTTCAGAAAATTAATTCTGATACCCAAAAGTTTTCCTCGTTACAGAATTTAACGTTATTACCTAAAACAGAAACAAGAAATTGAACGAATACTCTAGTTTACCATGATTGAATGTTCAAATATTTTTTCTTTTTAAGAATATTCGGAAAAATGGGAAAAAAAATGACATTTTACCACATCTACCCCATTTAAAATCTTGTCTCTATATACACCACTTTTGCCGAATTTTCATCATCAAAAAATATCTCACTTTTACATGTTCTAAAAAATTCAAACGCTGCTCCTTCATTTTTTTTCCTTTGCTGCTCATGAATGAGCGCCGCCGGAAATCCTCTTCCTTTCTGTTCAATCCCTATCACAAATCCCTTCTTACCTAACCACAAATGAAACTTGTGTGGTGCCCTAAACAAAGAATAATTCAAGCAATTCGCTCCTGTTTCCGATAAAAAATAAGCAACTTCGTCATTTGCATTATGCCGCAACCAATTATAC
>JACPNA010000042.1 GCA_016185725.1 Candidatus Woesearchaeota archaeon
TTATTCTAATTTTGATGAGATAAACAGTCTTATTTTAACTAAAAATGCGGTAGAAACATAGCAAAATAGAAGAAAAATAACGAACTGTCAATTGAGTTTTCTTATTGAATTAGTTAGCAAGCTGTCAAACTTGGGTTTTAACAACCGATAGATTTTTCTATGTAATCTTTCATCTCTTTTCATGGTGGAACTTAACCTTCCACCCTGCCCCCTTCAGGGTAAAACCTGAAGAAGGGTTGCTTTACTTAAGATTTTCTACTAAGCCGCACTCCTGGGCTAATATGAAACCCTTGTAATTTTGATGAATATCAAAATTACTTCTTTTCCTGCTTCCATCAACCTATCGATATTGTATGCAATTATTCTACTCATCGCTTCTATTTTTTGTGTTTTAACCACTTTGGATTTGATGCTGAAACCAAATTTTCTTTTGAGAATACTGAAGCAGTCTCAACTTTGTTTCGTTGGAGATATTCTCCATAATCAAAAACATCAATTGTCTGCTTTCTGTACTGTCCTTTCCTTTTATGTTTTGGCACATCCAATCTTTTTTTGCAAGATTAAAGGATATGCACCAAGCTTTTCAAAGACAAGTTTGAAGAGCTTTTCATCATCGTATCCTCTGTCTCCATAAAATACCTCTGGTTGATATTGTTTAGAGAGTTTTTCAACCATTGGTTTGGCATCAACCATATCATGTCTTGCTTTCTTCCTCACTTTAAATTGTAAAATAATATACTGCTTTATATCGATGATAATACTCAACTTGAGGAAAGGTCTTTTAGGGTATTTCTTTCCAATTCTCTTACAATAATGTGGACTGGCATTATCTAAGCTAATGCCGGTTCCATCAATAGCAACTTTTTCAGGTTGCTTGACAAATTTACTAAATGTGGCGATTAGTTTTTCAAATATAACATTAGGTAATCATTTTGCAAATTTGATAAGAGTAGTGTATTCAGGGAGCTTATTTAACCCCAAATAAGCTCTCAAAGTGAAGTTATCACTTAAATCTTCAAGCAATTCTTTGTAAGTAAACTTACGAAATTGCTTATACACTAGCAAAAATAAGTGCTGGTATTGGGTATAGAGTTTATTTGAGAACTTTGACTTATGAAGCATAAGTCCGGCTTCTCCAAACAATTCGTAACAAAAATCAGCAAGTTTTTTAAATTTAGAAGTTATTATTCTCATTGTAATTCACCTCGTTGATAAAATGTCTTAACACTACACTTTATCGATGAGAACTACTTAATATAACTTCTGGATTTAGCTTGAGGGTTTCATATTAGCCGCACTCCTGTACTATTAAGTTAATGATAGCAAATGTGTTAAATAATAATTAAATAGTATCTTAGTATAACCCCCGCCGAACAAAATCTCTCCAATATTCCAAAATATCTTGTAACAACTGTTCAAAACTAATTTCTGGTTTCCAGCCTGTTAATTCCCTAAACTTTCTTGTATCTCCTATTAATCTTGGAACATTTGTTGGCCTTACAAACTTTTGATCTGTTTCGATTTTAACCTTATTTTTATCTAAATCCGACATTTCAATCAAAAGATTAAGAATTTCCCTATAGGTATGAATTTTTGAAGAATCCTCAGAACCTATTAAATATAATTCTCCTGGTTTGCATTTTTCCATCGCCAAATAATATGCCTTAACTAAATCTTTAATATGAGTAAAATTCCTCTTATCCTCAATATATCCTACTCTTATTATTGGTTCTTGTTTACCTTGTTCAATTTTGGCAATTTGATAAGCATACCACGGAATTCCAAAAACATAATCCCTACGTGGTCCTTCATGATTAAACGCTCTCGTCCTAATTACATTTAAACCATAAGACCGATAATAAACATACCCAATTAAATCCTGAGCAATTTTTGTAACCGCATAAGGATTGACCGGTCTTAAAACAGTTTCTTCATTAATGGGCAATTCCTCCTCTTTTATTTCCCCATGTTCTTCTCCTGAACCAGGAATTAAAAAACGAGGATTTATACCTAACACTTTCATCGCATCCAGAAAATTAACCGTCCCATTATAATTAACATTCATATAATGAGTAGGATGATCCCATGAAGGAGACACAAAACTCTCCGCAGCAAGATGATATATTTTATCCGGCTTTACTTCATTAAGTAAATTACGCACACTAATCGAATCTGTAATATCACATTCTATAAACTTGATTTTATCCAGCAAATGTCTTATATTCCTTAGCCTTGAATTATTCCATCGTTTAATACCATAAACTTCATAATTCCCTTTCTCTAACAGAAAATCAGCTAAATGAGATCCTACAAAACCTTCAATACCTGTTATTAATATTTTTTCTTTCATTTTCGTCGCCTTTAATAAGTCTATTTTAATTTATACCTCTTTTTCTCTTTTAATTTTACCCACATGACTAGCTATCAAATGAGTAAGAACCATATGAATATCCTCAATTGGACCATAATTATTTGATGGTACAATAATGTGATAATCAACCATCTCTTTTGCTTCACCACCATCAAATCCCAACATGCCTAAAACTGTCGCCCCTACCTTTTTCGCTGTCTCTATCCCTTTCAATATATTTTTTGAATTGCCACTGCCAGTTATTACTATCAACAAATCCCCTTTATTTATAAAATTCCTTAATTGTTGCGAAAATATATCCTCATAACTCAAATCATTTCCATAAGCAGTAAGTAATGATACATTGTCTGTCATTGAAATAACTCTAAGTCTTTTTTCATCATCATCATAAACTCTTTGAAGAGTTCCCTTATTAAGATCACAAGCAAAATGAGACGCCGTCGAAGCGCTCCCCCCATTACCTATAATAAATATTTGTTTGTCATTAGTATAAGCATCAAATATTAATCCTGTTGCTTTTTTTACATTTAATAAAGGTAATTTATCTATTGTTTTTTTCAATTCTTCGATATAATTTGTTATATGTTCCATCTAAAATACCGATTTTTAAGTTAAAATATTATAAAATACTAATCTACAGATATATATTGATTATGATTTTATTATTCATCAACATAAATAATTTTGCTCCCTTCCATTTCAAAATTAAATTTAAATTCTCTAAGATTAAATAACACTTTTCTGAGATTATCTTGCTTATTCTTTTCACAATAGAAAAGTAAAAAACCACCCCCGCCTGAACCCAGAATCTTACCTCCAACAGCACCAGCTTTCAAAGCCTTTTCATAATAGCCAGTTATTAAAGAATTTGTTATATTACTAGCAAGTTTTTGTTTGAAAAGCCAATTTTTATGTAGTATACTTCCGAACTCCATGAGATTATCCGTTTCCAATGCTATTTTCAGTCTTTTTGACAATTCCACCATATTATTCAAAACTTCTAAATTATCTTTTGTTTTATTTTTTTGTTCAGTCAGTGTAACATCTGATCTTGTATTTATCCCCGTATGAAACGCAATAAGATTTTTTTGAAGTGTTAATTTGGTTTCTCTTTTCATAATAATTTTTTCTACTTCAACTACTTCGTCTGAATTAAATGTAATAAAATTTAAACCGCCAAAAGCAACAGCATATTGATCTTGTTTTCCAATAGGATGTCCTAAAATATTGATTTCTATTTCACAAGCTTCTTCTGCTAACTGCTTAGCCGATACATATTCTCCTCTAAAAGCATGCAAAGCATGTAAAGTGCCAACAAGAATAGCACTAGAAGAGCCAAGTCCAGAACCCTCATGATCTGCCAAAAGATCAGAGACATAGACTACTTCCATTCCTTTTGTCCACCCCACCATTTTAAGAGCTTCTCTCACAAGCTGATGTTCAATTTTATCAATCGAATCAACTTCTTCTACTTTTGAATAAGCAATTCTTATTTTATCTGTAAACCTTTGGTTAACCATAATATATAGATATTTATTGATGGTTGTACTTAGAACAGAACCTAATCCCTGTTGATAATATTCCCTTAAATCTGAACCACCTCCTACAAAACTCATTCTAACTGGCGTTTTTGAAATAATCATATTATCATTAATAATTGGTTTTATTATTTAAGTAAACCTCAACTTTAACGAATTTTTACTGATAACTTTAAAAATGTTGTTATATTTTTAAATAAGTGTATTAAAAATCCAAAAATTATATTAAATAACTTATAAAAATACAAATATTCAAATGAAATTATCAATAATAATTCCTGCCTTTAACGAAGAAAAAAATATAACCCCCTTACATAATGAACTTTTAGCAACTTTAATTACTCTTAATTACAAATATGAAATTATTTTTATTGATGATGGATCCACAGACAGCACTTTTAAAGAAATTCTTAAATTAAAAGAACAAGACAAAAATATTAGAATAATCAAGTTTAAAAAAAATTTTGGCCAAACCGCAGCGTGGAATGCTGGTTTTACTTTAGCAAAAGGAGATTTAATCATAGTAATGGATGCAGATTTGCAAAATGATCCTAAAGATATTCCTTTATTGATAAACAAATTAAATGAAGGTTATGATATCGTCAGTGGTTGGCGTTACAATAGAAAAGATAATTTTTCAAAAAAAATATTCTCTTTCTTTGCTAACAAATTAAGAAAATTATTAACCGGTGAAAAAATTCATGATTCTGGCTGTTCTTTGAAAATTTACAAAAAAGAATGTCTTAAAAATTTAAAATTATATGGTGAAATGCATCGTTATATTACTGCAATTCTTTCTTGGGAAGGATATAAAATAGGAGAAATAAAAGTCAGCCATAATTTCAGAAATACTGGAAAAACAAAATACTCATCATCAAGACTATTTAAGGGCATGATGGACCTTTTATTAATACTATTCTGGCAGAAATACTCGGGACGTCCTATTCATATTTTTGGACTATTGGGATTTTTATCCGCTTTGTTAGGTTTTCTTGCTGGAATAACTTCTTTATACTTCTGGTTTTTCAAAAATTTAAGTTTCTCCAAAACGTTTCTTCCTAATGCTGCAATTTTCTTTATTCTAATGGGAATAAACTTGCTCATTTTTGGAATTATTGCAGATATATGTCTAAAAATATATTACAAAGATGAAGAACCTTATTTAATTGAAAAGATTATTTAGTATCCTACTTTTTATATGTTATTTTATTAATTTTTTTCAAGTAATCATTCATCAACATATCATTTTCTTCTGGAGCCCACTCCGCAAATTCCCTATAAGTGGTAGGATTATATTTTCCAAGATACAACTCACAAAGAACTGAAGGTTCCAAAGTGATTATAGTATGATAAGTTTGTGCTGGTATTTCCACAAAAACAGTATCCAAACTGGACAAAATATAACTTTCTCTAAAAGTACCATCATCATTAAAAATTATCACTTTCATTTTACCTAATATAAGTATCACTATTTCTCTCCCATCATTCATTGGATGTTTGTGTGGTCTAACATAAGTTCCAGGAAGAAGTACATTAAACATTACTGCCGGAATTTCGCCCTTATCAGAACTTCTTAATAAATAAAAAGCTCTTTTCCTATCAGAAATTTTTGCTTTTTCAAATAATTCTTTTAAAATATTAGGTTCTAATTTTAATATATTACTTACATTTATTCCCATAAACTTTCAAATAAATGAAGCTTTATAAATTTTAATGAACATTTTTAATAATTAGCACAAAATCTGTTTTATTGTTACTATAAATTTATAAATAGAAAAATATCAAAAATAAAACATATGAGTAAACTTTCATCGACAGATATTCAAAAAACAACAAAGTTGCTTGTTACTGGTGGTTGTGGGTTCATAGGTTCAAATTTTATAAGATATATTCTAGATAAATATCCTAATTGTGAAGTAATAAATATAGATAAATTATCTTATGGTGGTAATTTAGATAATCTTCGAGATATAGAAACAAATCCGCATTACAAATTTATTAAAGGTGACATTTGTGACCAAAAATTAGTTGATGAAACAGTAAAAGAGATAGATGGAATAATTCATTTCGCCGCAGAAACACATGTAGATAGATCCATCCAAAGTTCAACTGATTTTATCAAAAGTAATGTAATAGGAACACAAGTATTACTAGAATCAGCTACAAAAAACGGATTAAAAAGATTTCATTATATCTCTACTGATGAAGTATTTGGAGCATTAGGAGAAGAAGGAAAATTTAATGAAAAAAGTCCGCATGATCCTAAGAATCCTTATGCTGCAAGCAAGGCTTCTGCTGAACATCTAGTCCGTTCTTTTTTTCACACTCATCAATTGCCCATTACTATTTCTAATTGTTCTAACAATTATGGACCCTATCAATACCCCGAAAAATTCATTCCGCTCTTTTTAACAAACTTAATAGAAAGTAAAAAAGTACCGGTTTATGGTAGTGGACTTAACGTAAGGGATTGGATTCATGTAATAGATCATTGCCGAGCTATTGATTTAATTTATCATCAAGGAAAAATTGGTGAAAATTATTGTATTTGTACCAACGACGAAAAAAGAAACATAGACTTAACTAAAGAGATATTGTCAGAATTTGGATTTGGAGAAGAGAAAATACATTTTGTTGTTGATAGAAAAGGACACGACTTTAGATATGCTATGGATAATTCCAAAATAAAAGAATTGGGGTGGACACAAAGTATAGAATTAAAAAATGGTTTAAAAGATACGATTCAGTGGTACAAACAGAATGAATGGTGGTGGAAAAAACTCAAAGAAAATAAGGTAAAGGGAATAATACTAGCAGGAGGAACAGGAAGTAGATTACTTCCCTTAACAAAAGTTACAAATAAGCATTTATTGCCTATCTATGATAAACCTATGATTTTTTATCCATTAGAAACGCTAAAAAAAGCGGGAATTACTGATATTATAATTGTCTGTGGGACGGAAAGTGTAGGTGACTTCCTAAAATTATTGGGTAGTGGAAAAGAATATGGAGTTAACTTAACATATCGAGTACAAGACGGCTCGGGAGGAATAGCACAAGCAGCTAGTTTAGCTAAAACTTTCGTTGGAAAAAGCAAATGTGTGATGATTTTGGGGGACAATATTTTTGAAGAAGATATTACTCCTTACGTTGATGCATTTGAAAAACAAAGAAAAGGAGCGAGAATTCTTCTTAAAAAAGTTGGAGAAAAAGAAGCAAAAAGATTTGGCGTTGCCATAGTTGAAGGAAAAAAAGTAACTTATGTTGAAGAAAAACCAGAGATTCCTAAATCTAACTTAGCAATGACTGGATTATATATGTTTGATGACGAAATATTTGATATTATCAGTCGCTTAAAACCTTCAAAAAGAGAGGAACTAGAAATAACCGACGCATTAGATGCTTATGTGAAAAAAGGAGAATTAGAATATGATATAATCACTGGATTTTGGTCAGATGCTGGTACATTTGAATCATTGCACAACTCTTCACTATTCATTAAAAAAACATAAAGATTAAAATACTTTAATGACGGATAAAGTGATAAATTCATATTAAAAAAAAGTAAAAAAACATGGAATATAAAATAACTTTATTCAAAGTTCATATGCCAAAATCTGTAATCAAGCCTCTTAAGAATACATTACTTAGTGGTTTTATTGGTCAAGGTCCTAAAGTTGAAGAATTCGAAAATATTTTGGGAAACTATATTGGAAATAAATACGTTCTTACTTTAAATTCTTGTACTTCTGCTATTCAATTAGCTCTTCGCTTGTGTAATGTTGGTTTTGGAGATGAAGTTATTTCTACTGCCATGACCTGTACTGCCACAAATGAACCCATTTTAGCTCTGGATGCGAAAATAATTTGGGCAGACATAAATCCTACTACCGGAAACATTGATCCAAAATCAATCAAAAATAAAATTACCAATAAAACCAAAGCAATTATAGCTATGCATTGGGGAGGATACCCTCCTGATTTAAAAGAAATTAATATTATTGCTAAAGAATATGGAATTAAAGTTATTGAAGATGCTGCTCATGCTTTTGGAGCAGAATACCAAGGACAAAAAATAGGTAATCATTCTGATTTTGTTTGTTTTTCATTTCAAGCAATAAAACACATTAATACTGTAGATGGAGGAGCATTGTTCTGTAAATCAGAAGAGGATTATAAAAGAGGTAAACTCTTAAGATGGTATGGTATAGATAGAGAAGAAAAAGATCGCTCTGATCATCGATTAGAAAAAGATATTAAAGAATATGGGTATAAATTTCATATGAATGATGTTTGTGCAACAATTGGAATAGAACAAATGAAATTTATTGATAAAATTTTAGAAAAAAATAGAGCAAATATCAATACATTAAACAATGCCTTTCAAAACAACAATAAAATTAAATTATTAAGTTATAAAAATGATAGATTATCTGCGTATTGGTTATATACTATTCTTATAAAAAATAAAGATGATTTTAAAACAAAAATGAACGAGAAAGGGATAATGGTTTCTCCTGTACACGCACGTAATGATTCCCATACTATGTTTCAAGAATTTAGATGTGAACTTCCCAATGTAGATAAATTTTATTCTGAAATGATTTGTATCCCTTCGGGATGGTGGCTTAAAAATGAAGAGATAGAATATATTATTAAAACTATCAACGAAGGATGGTAATTTAATAGAAGGAATATTAAAAAAATCATTATGACTAAATTATTATGTATTACTTTATTTGGAGAAATTTGTGGGAGTAGTAGAGTAAGAGTATTACAATTTATTCCCTTTCTAGAAAAAAATAACATTCAATGTACTTCTAAAAAATTATTTTCAGATGAATATTTTAAGATAATATCTAATCAAAAAAAATGTAATTACTTAATCAAAAATCTATATACTATAAGTATAGCAATTATTATGTTATTAAAAAAAATAAAATACTCATTTATTGCAAAAAATTATGATGTAATTATTATCCAAAAAGATGCATTTCCCTTGATATTACAAAAAATAATGTATAAAAGAAACAAAAATATCATTTTTGAATTTGATGACACGATTTTTGAACCAAGTCAATTTGCAAAAGGTTTAAATAAAATTTATGATAGGTATAGAATAAATATTTTGCCGCACTTTTTGGAAATAAGTAAACATATCATCGCTGAGAACAACTATCTAGCAAATTACGCAAAACAATACAACAACAATGTGTCTATCATAACTGCACCAATAGACACTGAAAAATATTTTCCTAAAAAAAAAGATAAAAATAATGAAATAATTATAGGTTGGATAGGAAGTGCTTTTACAACCAATCAATTAAAATTATTAATTTCTCCTTTTAAAAAAATAAGTGAAAAATATCCAGATATATTAATAAAATTAATAGGAGCAGATAAAAATATAGATTTTGATGATATTCCTGTGAAATATGTTAAATGGTCTTTAGAAACAGAAGTAGAAGAATTACAAAGTTTTGATATAGGTTTAATGCCCTTAGATAATGATCCTTTTAATAAAGGTAGATTAGGGTATAAAATGATACAGTATATGAGTATAGGAATACCAATAGTAGCTTCTGATATGGGATTAAATAAAGAGATAATTACAGAATATGAAAATGGTTTTTTAGCTTCAAATGATCAAGAATGGATAAACAAATTATCATTACTTATAGAAAATAAAAATTTAAGAAAAAGAATGGGCAAAAGTGGGAGAAAAAAAGCTGTTGAAGAATATTCTCTAAAAATTGCAGAACAAAAAATCTTAAGTATAATCAAAACTATAGCAGAGAATAGTGCAAATTAGCAATTATATCTTTTCAACAATTAATTATATAAACTAAACCAAAAATATAACAAAAAATAGCCGTTCGGAACTTATCCATGCACTAAAGTGCATAGGTCTTAAAGTTCCAAACTGAACAAGGAAATTTCATGCTAAAGCACAAGTTTTATACCCAAAGAAATTTCCGATAAATACAAATAAGATATAACCAAAAATTAATTGAAAAATAAAACTCATGGAAAATTACGATGTGATACTAGTAAACCCAGATTTTTTGAGTATTTACAATGCCAAATTTCCTCCTTTTGCAGCTATGTTTTTATCATATGCTCTTAAAAAAGCTGGTTACTCCATTAGAATATTTGATACACAATTCGAAAAAGAAGATAATCTCTATGAATGTATCAAAAATAATAAACCACTATGGGTAGGATTCTCAGTAATGACTGGTCCAACCATAGCTCGAACTTTAAAAATATGCCAGAAAATTAGAGAGATCTCTTCAGATATAAAAATTGTCTGGGGAGGTCCGCATCCAACTTTACTTCCTAAAGATACTCTTAAACATAAACTTATTGATATTGTAGTCATATCAGAAGGAGAAAAAACCGTTGTGGAATTAACAAAAACACTAAAGAATAATGAAAACTTGGATTTAGTCAATGGAATTGGATATAAAAAAAATGAAGAGATTATAATTACTAAACCCAGAGAATTTACAACTGATTGGGATAATGAAGTGGGATTAGATTGGGATAATGTCAAAATAAATAATTACATTGATTCTCAAGGCAAATATAAAAAAATTTCTTTAATTACTAGTCGTGGCTGTCCTTTTAGATGTAAATTTTGTTGGAATATAATGGCAAATAATAGACGCTGGAGAGGCTGGTCTGCTGAAAAAGTTATTGAAGAGATACAGCGTTTGCTTCCTTATGGGGTGAATTATATAACTTTAGAAGATGATAATTTTGGAGTTGATTTAAATAGAGCTAAAAAAATTTTAAAATTTATGAAAACACGAGATATTTTATGGTCTTTTGAGGGTGTTCGCGTAGGAAAACACATCACCATAGAATTAATCCAATTTTTCAAAGAAAACAATTGCCATCATCTTTCTTTCGGAGCAGAATGTGGAAACCAGAAAATGCTTGATTACATTGCCAAAGATATTACTGTTGAACAACTAATTGAATCTGCTAGATTAACCGGACAATATAAATTAGGTGTTAGATATAGTTGGATTATTGGTTTTCCAAAAGAAACGCACGCTGATAGAATGGATCTTATATCATTAATCAATAAAATTACTGAATTAAATCCTAATTGCGCTCATTATATTGGTATTTATGGACCTCACCCTGGTTCAGAAATATTTCAAGAAACTATTGAAGCGGGTTGGATTCCTCCTAAAAATGTAGAAGGATGGTCATTATTTAGAGAAGAAGTAGATTTACCTTACTGCAAAAATATGTGGTATTTGAGGAGCATAGCTTTAGCTTGTTTCTTTAAATTTGCAGTAGACTCTTCTTTAAGAGCACACTCAAAAACAAAAATTATTTATAGAATTCCTTTTAAAATTTTGAAGTTTGTATCTAACATAAGATGGAAATATAGATTATTCCACTTTCCAATTGAATACAAAATACTAACATTAATAAAAAATAAAATTACTTGATAAGAAAAATAAACAAATCATTTTGTCGCAATAATTATCATCATTTTTGAGAGTATTAAATTATTAGTCCTGTTATATAATATTAAGATATATCTTAAGAAAAAATTACATAAATTCAATGTACTTTGATAAATATAACCTTTCAAACCAATATTAAAACTTTCTTCTTTAATTATAATTTTACTAAAACCAGATAAAGACAGAACTTGTCGAACACTTTCGTATGAGTAATAGGTAGTATACGTAAAATCATTACTCATTGATCTTAAACAAAAAGGATTTGTAATGGAAGGAGTTCTTAGCAATATAACCCCATTTGAATTTAAAGCCTGCTGAATAGCTTGGAGATATATAATTGTTTCCTCTTTGGGTATGTGAGCAATGACATCACTTAAAAATATTAAATCATAAGTATTCTTATGTTTTTTTAAAAAATCAAGTGTATTATATACTAGTTTTACTTTTGAAGTAACTTTTTCTTTAACAAAATCAACTTGTTGTTTTCCTATTTCAATACCAAAATAATTAGTATAACCTTCTTTCTCAAGATACGCCAGAAAAGAGCCTCGACCAAAACCAATTTCCAGTATCTTACTGCCTTTATCCTTGGGTAAATACAGACCATAATTAATTTTAATGTATCTTAATTCTAAAGCTATTCGTGTTTCATCAAAAAAAGAATAGTAATCCTTTGTATATTGGTGCCAAATATCTGTCATAATCTATATTTATTTTATTAATGATATAAAAAACTATTGTATTAAAGATCGACTCTTTTTAATTTTTAAAAAACCATATGCCCCTAATAAGAAAGCGTACATTAATCCAAAAACGTGAAAAGCTAATCCCGATACTATTGATTGTTCCTTTGCAAAACCAAAAAACAATAAAACTAGGACCCAAGTCCCTTCCGTTGTGCCAAACCCCATAAATCCCTGTATTGGTAATAAATAAGTCAACATAGTTAAGCCAGAACCCAATACAAAAACTGAAATAGGAATTTGAATAAAATAGCTAACAACTATAAAATCAGCCAACAAAAGAAATGACCACAACAATAAAGAAATGATAAACATTTGAAAAATTAATTTTTTAGATTTAATCATATCAAAATGTTGTAGTGTTTCAATAATTTTTTCCATTATTTTTCTAAGAAATAATAAAGATTGTTTTCCCCGTATTCTTTTCATGAAATTTAGAATAGAATTGCGTTTAAAAATTAAAAGATAGATAATTAATAGCAGTAGAAAGCAAAAAAATAAAGCAAAATAATTAAAAAAGATATTACTTTTAGGAGTAAATAACAATGAAATAGAAAAGAATAATAAGATTATTACCATGTCAAAAATTCTCAAAATTCCTAATGTGAACAAGCCTTTAGTCCCCTCTATACCTTCATTTTTAAGCAAAAAGATATGCGAAAATTCTCCCATTCTCCACGGCAAAACATTATTTAAAAAATTATGGATACAAGTAATATCAAATATTTTATAATAAGATATACTCTTCTCAAATAAAATGTAGGTGCGCAATGATCTTAAAATATTTCCTATTAAATATAAAATAAAGGATATTAATATAACATGCCATTTTAATTGAGAAAACACTGAAAATAAAAAATCCACAGAAATGCTTTTAAATAGTACCCACAAAATAGCTAAAGTAATAAATAAAGTTGCCAAAAAAACAAAAACTTTATTTGATCTATTTTTTTTTACTTCCGCCATTATTTAGTTAAATTGAACGCAAAGGTATATAAAGATTTAGTATTGTGGCCAAAAAGTGAATGAATATGAAGAATGAATATTTTCCAGAAAAAACGGACTATCCGGATAATTTAGATATTATTAAGACAAAAAAATCAAAACAGTACTATAACGCCATAGAATCTTCTGCTTCAGCTTACTTTGATAGTCCCAAAACAGTAAAAAAACTATTTTTTAAACGCCTTACTGAAGTAATATCCCTTATTGGAGATAAAAAATATAACCTTACATTGGACGCAGGAACAGGTATCGGCATTGTGCTTCCATATCTCAGTCAAAAAAGTCAAGAAATTATTGCTATTGATTATTCTGATATTGTTAATTATGCTGCTTTTATGTGTGAAAAGAAAGGAATAAAAAATGTCTCTTTTCAAAAAGTAGATTTAAATAAATTTACTTCTAAAAACAAATTTGATTTAATACTTTGTCTTAGCGTATTAGAACACATAGAAAATCCCGCAATCATTTTTGAAAAATTCAATGAAATTTTACATGAGCATGGAACTTTAATAGTGGGTTATCCTATCGAAACAAGTATTGTCAAATTGTTTAGGCACTTAGAGTCTTATTTTAGAAAAAGCATTAACAAAAAAATCATAGAGGATAGTTACAAAAAAACGGAAGAATTCGCAGGTCATATCTCTGACTGGAAGAAAATAGACAGAGCATTGATCAAGAACTTTAATATAGAAAAAAAAATAGATTTGAAATTCTGCTTCTTAAAATATTATGCAATAAGAAAAGTGCACAAAAAAAAAGAAGATAACCTTCATGAAACTTAAAAGCGAACAAATTTACATATTAATTATCTTTGGGATATTACTATTTTTAGGTTTTGCAAGTTTATTTAGCAATAAATTAACCCATGATTTCCCGCAAGGATTTAATGCTAACGACGCTTTTTACAAATACAACCGGGCCCATAATCTTGCAGAAACTAGTAACTGGAAAAATATAGAAGAGTATACTGTCGAAGGAAGAAAAGATCTTCTTCAGGATGACAGCCCTCTAGCTTATGTACTCACAGTAGTTTTTTCAAGCAATTCAAAAATACCAGATTTTGATGCTTACCAATTGATAGGAATAATCTCTAAAATTTTAGCGGCGTTTATAATATATATGATTATTAGGAAATTCAATCCAAAAGTTGCCCTTATTTCATTGGTCATAGTGCCATTCATATTCATAAAAAACAATTTCATCTCTTTTTATTTTGGTTGGATTCCTATCACTCTAGCTGCTTCAATATTAATACTCCTCATCTGGCTCCTTTTAAACTTTGAATTGAAATCTGCATGGTTAATCTTAGGAATAATTATAAGTTCTGTCTTACTAACACATCTTTCTGAATTTTATTACGCCATTCTTATTACAAATATAATCTTAATATATTTGCTAATAAAAAATAAAAACAGAAAAATCTTAACGAAAACAAGTTATGCTTTAGTGATATTTATCATTTTAACATTCTATTTTTTACCAATTTTTATCAATAATTCTCTTAGTTTAGCACAAGACAAATCTGTTGTTACTATTAGCGCACTCAAACAGCCATCCTTCCCCATAACCCTTCTTTCAGATTTTAGCTTCTTTCAATATTTCATTATTCTTGGTATCTTAATATCATTTTATTATTGCTACCAACACAAAGAAAAAATAATCTACTTTTTACCACTCTATATATTAATAATCATCTCTAACTTTCCTTTATTAGGCATGCACGATCGCTTTTATCAATTACGCTATTTTTGGCCTATCATATTTATGATCTTCTTTGGATTAAGTATTTATTATATTATCAACTTAATTCTAAGACTAAAACCATTTAAAAATATAAATGATAATCTCCAAAACATTATTTACATCATCTTAACTTTATTATTTATTATATTATCTATTAACTTATATTACACGCCTCCCTCACCAAATAGCTTAGTAGTAAACAAAGATATGTGGGAGGGTATGCAATGGGTAAAAAATAATATTCCTGAAAACAAAACAATACTCATTGTTCATGGTGATAGTTATCAGCAACATGGAATCTTCTTGATGTTTGGGAAAGTAATTCACCAGATAAAAGATGAAGATTATTATACCAAATTAAATTCTGGACAAATATCCAAAAATTATACTATTCGCAAATTTATTCACGGCTATGATTATTACAAAAGAACAGGATTTTTTACTTTTGAACCAGTTAAATTAGGTAAACCAGAATGGGAACAAACTCGTGGTTGGGAAGAAACCAATCTTTGCGATTTTGAATATTATGTAATCGACAAACCCAGTAGATTTCCGCAAGTAATAAATTACAACGCTAAAATAAGAGCAACATTACTAAACAATAAAGATTTCACCGAAATATTTAGTAATGGATGGTATAGTATACTAAAAAATAATAACCCTGGAGCTGATTGCCTTGGAAAATAACACCCAAAACAACTATAATAATTTAAAAAACCAAATTAAATTAGATCTAAAAAGCTTTGGAATAACCACTTTAATTTTAATAGTTATATTTATTGGAATTTTCTATAAAGAAAACATACTAACCACCATTTGGGTAGTTCTTTCATTCTTACTTACTTTCACTATACCTGGATTCATTCTTTGCTACTTGTGGCATGATCAATTAGATTTTCTAGAACGTTTCATAATCAGCAATATGCTCGGTTTAATCTCCGTAGGTATCCTAAGTTATAATATTTCTATTTATACCGGTATTAACATTAAGATTATCAGTATAATTACACCAATAATAGTAACTATCATTTCTGGATCAATAGTATATTTCACTGAAAAAAAAGAAAGATAAACAAACTAAACCACCTTCACAATAACTCCCCCATTATTCTGATAAACAACCACAAATTTATCTTTACTATTAAAATAATCTTGAAACTTTCCGATAATAATTTCTTGGGTTTTATTGCCGAAATCGTAATATCTAAAACTCATTGAATCTAAAATAAAATATTCATATTTTTCTTTTTTCAAGAAATTATAAACATCCAAGGAACTTTTATTGATAAATCCTTCTCTCAATTTGATATTCTGTTCACACCAATCACAATTATCCATATCTAAACCAATCACTTCATTATTCTGACTTCCAGAAAAAGACATGACTTTAGTATTTTTAGGTAAACTATTCAACCATAAATACAATTGCACTTCCTCCATAGACGTCCAACTTGCTCCCGGTGGCCACATTGCCGTATTCACCGCATATTTTTGTTCCCCAGAAGTATACCATAATCCAATTAACAGAACCATAACCAACACTACCCTCACAACTTTAATTTTATCGGGAACTAATTTAAGTATAACAAAAAATCCTTCCGCACAAATCAACGCTGTCGGAATTGCTAATAATAACCATGTCCTAAACCCAAATAACCCGGGAATATTAAATGTAGCGCTATTCACAATTAGAAAAGCAATCAATAACCACCCTAAAATTACCACGGGATAATAACTTTTATTTTTATAATATTTTTTTGCTAACATTACCACCATAAAGACCGAAATGATTATTAAAATAGTGATAATTATACCCCAACCAATAGGATTATTAATCATATTACCTGATTTTGCTACAAAAAAATCATCAAAAGTATACGCTTTTGTCGCACTGCCTAAATTAGGCTTGAAATAATTCTGAACGAAACTAACTATCTTATACACTAAACTGGTATCCCGCGAAACTAGCCCCGGATCCAAATCGCTAATCCTCCCTGCTCTCTCTGTAAAAAAAGAACCAATCTTCATTGCCCACCACGATAACGATAAGGCTATTCCAATCAACAAAGAATAAAAATGTTCTAACGGCCATTTGCGTTCAAAAATCCATTTAATCACAACATAAACACCAAAAAACAGCAAAAATTTAATTGCATGCTCTGGATGAACTAAAAATATGCCAGCAATTGCTAAAGCAGAAACAAACATCCACTTCCTTGCCTCCTTTTTACATTCTTCCATTTCCTCATTGCCGCCACCGCTGCTGCCCTCACTATTAATACATTCCAAACAATAAAACGCCACACAAACCAAAAATGGCAGCAAACTATGCGCCCAAATAAAATGACTCAGATAAGAAGGAATCACCGTTAAAATAAATGTAGCCAATAATGCCTTCTTTCGACTCTTCATAAATTTCGTTGCAAAAAAATAAAATACAATAATACTTAACGAAATAATTAACGCATTAAAAAATTTAAGCGTCCAATTCACCGAATCATTAGTCTGATACAAAACCGCCATCAGAATGTCATACGCTGGAGGATAAGGATCAATATATCGAAACAAATCCTTACCCGTGTAAGGCTCATATGCTGTTTTTTCCAGAGCAATATATCTCACACTTCTCGCATGCTCCCACGGATCATCATCTTCTAAATAAGGATAAGAAAAAGCTCCCGTGTGATACATATAAAACGTAAACGCAAATAAAACAAAAACTCCTAATAAATAAAGATCTGCTTTATCTAATTTTATTTTGTTTATTTTGCTTATTTCATTTAAATCATCTTCAAAATTAAATTTATTTTTAATAAAATACCGGCCCAAACAATAAACAGGAACAGCTAAACTAACAACTAAAAAAATTCTCCAATCTAAGGGAATATGTGCTAAATTCAAAACTGTTCCCAATACCACAAAAACAGGCAATCCTATGCCCATTCTCATCAAATTTCTTTCCCAAAAATTACCCCACTTCTTTATAAATAATGTAGCTGTAAACCCCAATCCCCATAAATAAACAAAAAATAAAATTATTGTTGTAATATTCATATTTAACCCCATTAACTAATCTTACTAATAAATTATAGCTTCATTATTTATATTTTCCTAAAATAGTATTTACCCTTATCTTAAATAAATCATGCAACATTCGCCAAGAATCTTTTAAAAAATGAACCGTGCTACCCTTCTGATCAACCCAAGTTACTGGTACTTCCGCCACTTTATATCCATAATTCTTAGCTAAATAAAGCATTTCCACATCAAAAGCGAAACGGTCAATTGTCATTATACTGAAAATCTTCTTGGCTGGTTCTGCTTTCATTAATTTAAACCCGCACTGTGTATCTTTAAATTTGAGACCAACAATAATATTAACGAAAAAAGGAAAAAATTGCCCTGCAAATTGTCTATATTTTGACTGTTTAACAACGATATTAGAACCCTTTAAATTTCGAGATGCAACAACGAAATCATAACCATCTAAAATAGATTGATAGAGCGTATCCAATTCCTTCATAGGAGTAGCTAAATCACTATCCATAAATAATATAAAATCGCACTTTGCCCGTAGAACTCCTTTTTTTATAGAATAACCTTTTCCTTTATTAACACTATTTTTTAAGACAGTAATATATTTATTTTTTTGAATAGAAGAGAAAGTATTATCATTTGAACCATCATCAACAATTATTATTTCATAAGAATTTATTTTTTCACTATTTTTTAAAAAATATATTACAGATTCTAATGTATTTTTAATTCTCTTTTCTTCATTATACGCCGGAATGACAATTGATAGATTCATTTTTAATTTCTTTAATTTTTAAATGTTTCTTCTACTCTTTATAGTAAATAGTCCAATAGGTCAAATTCTGGATAGAAAAACCATTTTCTAAAAAATTATGCCCCCATCTATTATAAAACTCTGATTCATGATATCGATACACAACAACATAAATCGGAATATTTCTAACTCCTTTCAATTGTTCTGCCAAATTTTTAGCATTATAATCAACTGCTTCTAATGAATCTCTTCTATATTCAAACAAAGGAGCCTGTTGTTTAAAAACAAACGGATTATATCCTTGTTTTGCTCGCATAAATGTAAACATAACATAATCAGGATTATAATACCAAGACTTAGTTGGATTGGGAGTTTCCGAACTTCCTGTTCCTGGAGCATGCAATAATATTTTAAAATCCTGCTTAGATTTCAAATAATCCAATAACTGATCATTCTTCTCTCCAGAATCTTGATATGTTTTATTATACATCCAGATATCAACTAAAAACAAAGAAACGACAAAAGTTAGTATCACCAAAAAATAAATTATTTTCTGGCGTTTCTTAAATGTTAAATCAACCAGAGAATATAATCCATATGCAGAAGCAATTATGACCAAAGGAAAAGCATGAACAATATACCTGATTTGATGATTAGACATTCTCAATGAAAAATATAAATAAATAGCTAAAAAAAACAAGGAGATAATAACCATCTGTTTTCTTGTTTCTTTATCCTCAATTTTACCTTTAATAAGCAAATAAATAACATAAAAGAAGAACAACGTAAAAAATAAAGTTCTTTGCAGATAACCATGAATCATATAGGTAAAATTAGAAAATAATGTGCCCCGCCCCATCCAAGGATAGTTTAAAGATAAATAATTTAGATCATGAGTGCAATCTCTTATCTCTTGAGAAGAAGTTGTTATAATCCTCTCTAAAAAATGATTATCAAATAAATTATATTTTAGCCATTGATAACTAATTAGCAAAAACACCAAATTTTGCAAAAAAGCAACAAATATAATTTGCAACGCCCCTGAATCACCCAATATTTTCCAATTTAGTTTATATCCCGCTTCTTTTTTATCCTCCCAATATTTCGCCAAAATCAAATAAATAAAATAAATCACAAAAAAGATATCTATAAATAAAGCCCCCGAATATTGAATCAACGTAGCCAAAGTCAAAAACAATCCCCCTATTAAGATATTCCAACTAAAATTAACATAAAAATCCTTAAAAAACTTAATTCTATAATTTTTCTTGACCGCGCGTACAAATGTAAAATAATACCAAAATAAAGTCATCATCGCAATTGGTATGGGTGCTAAAGCTTGAATAGCACTATACATATAAAATAAAGTTGACATTATTAAAATAATAGAAGAACTTAATGCTACTATCTCTTTCTTTGTTGCGCGTAAAGCAATTATATATACTAAAATAGCGCTGATTATGGAACAAATCAACGCCATAAATCGTATCGCAAAAAAAGTTGGCCCAAAAATAAAATAAAAAAGAGCTCTGATAAGACCATCAATCGGCGGATCAATATTCGCAAACCAGCCCGCATTATATCCCATTTGTTGATATTTATTGACAAATTCATCAAAAGGAACATAACTATCAAATAGTATCGTTTTAATATAATCATGCCAAATCATTCCTCCTGCCGCATGTCTTGATTCGTCATAAGATAATTGAATGGTATCAAAAGTTGCAGAAATCCAAAAACTATAAACTATTAAAAACAAAACCAGCACAATGACATAAGGAGATACCTTCAATTTCATTAATAAACCTTAAAACAACCATCACTCTTAAAACCTTCGAACTAAAGCATAAGATATATAAATAGTTTATTGTTTTTTTTAATCTCATGAAAGTCACAAAAATTCAGGAAAGTAACCCCCTTTTAAACATAATAATAAGTATTCCTGCTTACAACGAAGAAGCAACCATTGGTCAGGTTATCCAAGATATCAAAAACACCTTAAAATTAACCGATTACAATTACAAAATTCTTGTTCTAAACGATGGCTCTACTGATAACACTGCTGAAATATCAAAAAAAAATGGTGCTATTGTGATATCAAACAAACGAAACCTTGGCTTAGCCGAAACCTTTAAACGTGAAATGCAAGAATTCCTTACATTAAAAGCGGACATAATTGTTCATACCGATGCTGATGGACAGTACCCTTCCCATTATATCCCTGAACTAATTAAGAAAATAGAAGAAGGCAATGACCTTGTTCTAGGTAGCCGTTTTGGCAAAGGTAAATATGAAGGTTCAATATTAAAAAAACTAGGCAATATAACTTTTGCCAAAGTATTTTCCAATCTACTAAAAACTAACATAACTGATACAACTACCGGCTTCCGTGCTTTCACTAAAGAAGTAGCTCAATTACCCTTAATTAACAATTTTACCTATACCCAAGAACAATTAATTCGTGCAGGGAAGGCAAAAATGCACATTGCTGAAATTCCTATTACTACCCAAGAAACTCCTCGTCCCAGTCGTCTTTTCAAAAACCCCTTTGATTACGCTATTAAAGCCTGGATTAATATTTTTAGAATTTATCGTGACTTTGAACCTCTCAAATTCTTTGGTAGAATTGGTGCATTATTTTTAGGAGTGGGATTTTTATTAGGAATTTGGATACTTTATTTATGGTTAACAACAGGTTCGGTTGGCGCTTTGCCAAGAGTAATTTTAAGCATGCTTTTAATAACAACCGGAATACAGATAATGCTCTTTGGCTTTTTAGCAGATATGAATAAAAAATGAATTATTCGAAAATAAAAAATTTATCGAAAAATATCCTAAAAATATCTGTTACTATTTTGATTATAATTTTTCTGATTTATAAAATAGGATTGAACAACCTAATTTCCACTTTATCTTCAGCCAACATATTAATTCTTTTAGTGATAATTCCGATAAAATTAATCTCTTTATTATTTACAACTTTAAACATAAAAATATTACTGGATGTAATTAAAAAAAAAATAACTTTTTACAAATTATTTATTTATTCCAATCTTGCTTGGTCTATAGGCTTATTCCTTCCTGGTCGTCTAGGTGAATTTTCTCTTAGTCATTTTTTACAAGAAGAAGATTATACCTTAGGAGAAAGCGCTGCTGTTTCTTTATTAGATAAAATAAGTACATTTATTGTATTAGGCATATTATCAATATTAGCCATACTCAAATATTTTGATACAATTTATGCCCTACAATTTTCTTTAATTCTTTTAACAATCTTAATCATCAGTTTATTTTTATTATCCAACGAAAAAATA
This sequence comes from Candidatus Woesearchaeota archaeon, assembly GCA_016185725.1. GTDB lineage: Archaea > Nanobdellota > Nanobdellia > Woesearchaeales > GW2011-AR9 > JACPNA01. The sequence continues at coordinate 21,992 of JACPNA010000042.1, forward strand.
AGAAATATAATAAAGCAAAAAATCTTAGGAAAATATTCCTTATTATTTTATGGCTTTTATACTTCTTTTAAAGATATTCTAATAAATCATAAAAAAATCTTTATATTAAACCTTCTTACCACATTAATCAAATGGAGTTTTAGTTTTCTTACTATTAAGATAATATTTATATCTTTAGGAACACCAACACACTTTCTTGATATATCTTATATTACTTCCCTTTCCATGATTATTGCCTTAATTCCTATTAGCATAGGAGGGATTGGATTAAGAGAATCAACGGCAGTTTATCTCTTTAATATTGTTTATATAAAACCAGAAATTACTTTAGCAGCACATTTAATTAATATTGCATTGAATTATATTATTGCTTTCATATTTATAACATTTAACTGGGACCTAATCAAAATCAACAAAGAAAAATATTCCAGCAAAAAATGAAGATATTATTCTGTTCAAGACTTTGCCAAAACATTGATTCCTTTATCATATTATCTTTTAATTTTTAACATTGAAGTTTCCATTCAAAATCTCCTCCACTCTAAAACAAATTTCCATTGATTCATATGCCTTATTCGCATCAATCAATTCTGATTTTTCTCCGCGTAATTTTTTCAACAATTCTACAAGTTCAGCATAGTGCCCTTTATCTTGTTTTATACTGGATTTTTTACCATTAATAAACAACTGTTCAAAATCATCTAATACTGCAACATTACCTCCGCCAAATATCTCAATTCTTTCTTTAGATAAAGTATCATTAGCATAATCAGTATACACTAAAGTAGCAACAGATCCATCCCCATATTTAATCGTGACTGCCGCATTATTACTATCTATAACTCTTCCGTCCGAATTGATCTTATAAGCATTAATCTCTGAAAAACGAGTTCCAATTATATAATTAAAAAAACTAAACATATGGCACATCTCTCCTATAATCCTTCCCCCGCCTTCCTCTGGATCATTAACCCAATCCTCTCTTCCCGTCGGCTTGGTATTAACGCGATAATTAATTATTAGCGGATAATCACGTGTTTCAAAAAATGATTTAACCTGCTGAGTCAGAGGAGCATAATTTCTATTGAAACCAACACTATACACCAATCCCTTCCCCTTCAACGTATTTAAAATGCTCCTGCATTCCTCTCGAGTAATCCCCATTGGTTTCTCTACAAATACCTGCTTCCCTTTTTTTAATGCTTCAATAGCAATTTTAGCATGTAAATTATGCCTTGTTGAAATAACCACTAAATGTATATCTTTATCATTAAGTACTTCTGTATAATCTGCAGAACAATACTCCGCTCCATTAAGTAACGCTAAATTTTTAGCAGAACCTGGGTTTTTTGTTACAATGGCTTTGAGATTAAAATCATCTATCTTTTTAACATTAACTAAATGCGTGCCTTTTGCAAAATTTCCCGCACCAATTAGACCAACATTTATCTTTCCCACTATCTTTTTATTTGATGTAACTAAGCGCAACGGCTCTTCCTTATTAAGTTCCTGGGGATAACTCAAAAGTACTATTAACGGAACAGGATTAGCTTTACTCAATGTTAAATATGCTTCTTCTGCCTCATCAATTGAAAATTCTTTCTCTATTAACTCTTCAACAGAAATTTTCCGTTCCGCTAACAACCGTAAAAACTCTTGCATATTTCTATTTTCTGTCCATCGAACATATCCCAAAGGATAATCCTGGCCTTTTTCCTCATAGTCTTTATCATATCTCCCCGGTCCGTATGAAGTAGAAATTAAAAAATCTAACTCTTTTTTATACATAACCTCCCTATTGATAGTTATCGGAACCTTGCCCAACAATACAACTCTTCCTTTTTTTCTGCACATTTCCATAGAATTATTTATTATGTCCTTATTATCTGTGGCTGCACTGATGATTACACCATCTACACCTATCCCTTTCGTAAAATGAATTGCATTTTTAACAAAATCTGTTGTAAAAAATCTATGAACCTTAGCTTTTTTAGCTCTTTTTTCATTGATATCAATACCAATAACCTGACAGCCGATAGCACTGAGGATCTGACAAACTATTTGTCCTAACAATCCTAAACCATACACCACAATAATCTCTCCGAATGAAGGATTTAATCTTCTCACACTTTGAATTGCTATTGAACCTATAGTTGTTAACGAAGCTTCTTTTAAAGAAACATTCTTAGGAATTTTTACAACTAAATTTTTAGGCACACAAACAATTTCCGCATGGCTCGCATAATTTTGTCCTCCGCAAGCAACATCATCATTAACAGAAAATTCCCTGACATTCTTGCCAACTTCCATCACCTTGCCAGAACAACTATATCCCAACCGCCACCAATTATTTAACATTTGTTTAACATAATTATACGTTTTGAAATACCCCTCTTTTTTAGCCTTAATTATAACACTCTTAACCAACTCTTTCTTTTCTAAAGCAGTTTGATATAGCGGCTGTTTTAATTTTTTAACCGTATTCAGTTCCGTTCCGCTGCTTATTACAGAATACAAAACCTTAACTTTAACTTCATTATCTCCGCAGACAGGAACTGTAACTTCTTCAACCTGTACTCTCCCTTTCTTAGCAAAAACTTGTTTCATAGTAATACTACTCCATTTTAGCAACAATATTTAAATATTTTGAAGTTCAAATCCCTTTAATGACAAATAAGCTAAAGTTTTATAGTAACAGACTTAAATGTATGAGTTTGCCGGAACTTCTCTACCGAATTAAATGGAAAACCAAACTAGAAACATATTATAAAATTTTAAGCTTAAAACAACAAAAAATAAACCTTCCATTTGAACAATTACAGCAAGATTTTAACTCAACAAAATTTTGGTTTGAATATTCCCAAGAAAAAAACAAAGAAAAAATATTACAAGAATATTATCCTAATCTTACCCCAAAAAGCACCATCTCAAAAGCTAATGCCTACCTGCAACACACCATTCCCATCTATGAACTTAGAAAAAACCTTGGGAAAGAAATAAATTGGAACAAAGATTACAAAACAGAAAAGATTTGGACACGCCAATTCATTGGTAAAATCCATCATGCAGATTCTAATTATGGTTATGTTCGCTACATTTGGGAGCTTAATCGCTGTAATCACCTCGTAACTTTAGCCCAAGCTTATTTTCTCACTGAAAACGAAAAATACGCTCAAGAGATCATTAGCCAAATAGGATCCTGGATTGGACAAAACCCTTACTTGAAAACTATCAACTGGTTTTCCGGATTAGAATTAGGAACCCGTATCATCAACTGGACCATTGCTCTAAAACTCATCAAAAAATCATCGTATTTGACACAAGAAAGATTAAATAACGCCTTATCATCAATTTATCTCCAAACAGATTTTACTTATCATAACCTATCTAAATACTCTTCTGCTAACAACCATTTGGTAGGAGAATTAGCAAGTATCAAATTAACAACTGCTGTCTTCCCCCACTTCCCTCACGCTAAAAAATGGAACAAAATAAGTACAAAAAAAATAGACCGTGAAATACTTCAACAAATTTATGAAGACGGTGTAGGTAAAGAGCAATCAGTAAATTACTTATTATTTATCCTAGACCTCTATTTTTGGAGTTCCTTGGCTATTGACCAAGAAATAAAACCAGAAATAAAAACAAGAATAATAAAAAGTAGAGAATTCTTATCCGCCCTAGAAATAGGAACATTTCTACCATCCATTGGCGATACTGATGAAGCCTATGTATCCGGCATTCATTCTGAAAAAGAAAGAATTAATTTCTTTAACCATTGGACTGCCAAAATCAATCATAACCCACAAATCAAAAATACCCCTAGCAAACTATTCCCCTTAGGCGGCTATTTCATCTCAAAAAACACTGCACAAAACACCACTTTAATCTTCGACTGTGGTCCTCTTGGCTACCTTTCTACTTCCGGACATGGTCACTGTGATGCCCTTAGTTTTATCCTCACCATAAACAACAAACCATTTTTTACTGATCCTGGAACGTATGTCTATCATGAAGGAAAAGAATGGCGTAATTACTTCAAATCCACTGAAGCACACAATACTATCAAAATTGATCAAAGAGATCAATCGCAAATAACTGGTCCATTCACCTACGGAAAAAAAGCCCAAACAAAAATAATCAATTCCAAAATCAATCCCATAATTGACGAAATTACTGCTTCACATAACGGCTATAAAAACAGAGGAGTAATTCATCAACGTACAATAACCCATGACAAAAAAGCACAAGAAATTACTATTTTAGACATATTACAAACAAAAAACAATAAACCGCATGAATTATCTCTCTTCTTCAATTTATCTCCAACAATAAAAATACAAGAATCATCAAATAATCACTTCATTTTATCCCAAGAAAAAACAAAAATAAAACTAACTTTAGATCCCTCATTAAATACTACGCAACACCATGGCGAAACAAACCCTATTTTTGGTTGGAATTCACCTCAATTCGGCATAAAAATACCCTCCTTGTGCTTAGAAAGTACAACTAAAATAACCACAACTACGACCTTTAAGACAACAATCACTTATTAACATTTATTTCCAACAAAACAGAATCCACGATAATATTGGCCGTATTAACCAATTGTGTATCAATTATTCCCTTTATTTTTAATAACCATTTCTTTTTCTCTTTTTCATTCAATAATTCATCTATTTTCTTAAAAATATCTTTCTCTTCTTCTATCTTATAAATTCCTCCCCAACTCAAAAAAGGATTGTTCGCATACATTTCTCTACCACCGGTATAAATGCATGGTACTCCTAATAACGCTGATTCTCTCGCCATACTATCCCCCGAAGACAAGCAAAACAAAGCATAATACATTATCGAATAAACATCATCTAATGGTTCTTCTAATATTGTACAATAAGGAGCATAAAATTCTCTTCTAGACTTATCTTCTAAAGAAAGCATTACTTTTATTCCTTTTTCCTGTAAATATTTTATAGAACTAACCAACCCTTCTTGTTTGAGATTAGTATAATTCATACTAATCCCTGCTACCTCTCTTACAAAAACATAATTATTCTGTTCTAATCTTAAATCTTCAATTATTTTCTTTTTAGGTTTGTAAAAATCAGGGTGTAAATAAGCCAGCTCTTTAAATCCCCCATAAGCAACTATTTTCTTTGACCGTTTTGGAATTACCTTTGGAATTATTAATTTATTAGCAAAAAAATAAGATAAACTAAAATTCAATTTAAATTCATAATCATCATAAAATAAAATTGATTTTATACCTAACAATCGAGAACAGAATGCTAACGTAAAATCACCCACCCCTAACGTTAAACTAGCCTTGTTTTTTTTTAAATATTGTAATAGTCCTTTAATCCGCTTCATCACCATAAAAATTTTACCAAAAGTATTCGGACTATATACTCCTATTTTTGTTAACGTATACGCGGGAAATTCTTTTTGTAATACTTTTTCTATTTTTCCCCTATCTAAATAAACAATTTCTATCTCAAACCCTCTTTTATTAAGTTCTCTAATAGCCTTCTTAAAAAAATTCAAATGCGCTAAATGTATCACACTAAAAATAATTTTATTTGCTATTGTCTTCACCTTAATCTAATTGTAATCACGCTCATCATCAAACAAGTAATTTATAATTTTTAAATTCTGATCCTTTTTTCTTCAATAAGCCGTTTAAATCAATAATCTTCCCCTCATACCATTTTAATTTATCAATGCCTAAATAATCTACTGACCCTATAATTATAGTGTCAAATTTATTCAAATCTGGTTCTTTTACCGCCAAAAGTCCCATTTGTGGCAGTGTACTTTCAATAAATGTTTTATTAGCTCCTAATAATAAATCTTGTTCAAAAAGATTATCTACAAATTGTACATTGTAATTTAAATCCTTCAAATTACGCATTAACTTAACGTATGGGCTTTCTCTAAAATCATCTGTTCCATTCTTAAAAGTTATCCCTGAAATTAAAATATTTTGAGGATTTCCCTCTGTGATTTTTTGTAATGAATATCGTATCTGTTCATCATTCGATTTCATTACTGATTCTAAAACTAATGGAAATGTGCCCGAAGTTAAAGTTAAAATACCTTTCAAATCCTTCGGTAAACATGAACCCCCAAACGCAAATCCTGGTTTTAAATAATAAGGAGATAAATTTAAAGTCTTATCTTGACAAAAAATATTCATAATCTTATGGCTATCTATGCCTAATTCATTGCAAATTCTCCCTATCTCATTGGCAAACCCTACTTTTAACCCATGAAATGCATTATTAGTATACTTAAATATCTCCGCTTCTTCTAACTTAACACGATGAATATTTTCTTTAACCCCTATCTTATCATAAAATTGTTCTAATAAATCGCCAGATTTTCCATCAGCTTGACCAATTATTGTAAATGGTGGATGATAAAAATCTTGCACCGATGTGCCTTCCCTTAAAAATTCAGGGTTCATGCATCCCCCAAAACTTTTCCCCAGATATAATCCTGAATTTTTTTCAATGACTTTAATAAAATTTTGAGTTGTTCCAGGAGGAACAGTACTTCGAATAACAAATAGATGATAACCAGATTTATTACGCAATTCTAAATTTAATTGTTCAGCTAAATTAGATATAGCATCTAAATTAATGCTGCCGTCTTCTCTTGATGGGGTTCCTACACATATAAATGAAATATCAGTCTCATGTAAGACTTCCCCTAATGACTCTGTAACTTTAATCCTTTGTTTTCTTACTCCTTCTAATAATAACGCCGAAACTTCTTTCTCCTTAAAAGGAGAAACCCCTTTTTGAATAAGAGCATTCTTTTTTACATCAATATCATATCCCAAAACTGTAATACCTTCTTGTGCTAAGCAACCGGCAAGTGTTGCTCCTACATAACCAAAACCAAACACACTAACCTTCATTTGGGATTCCTCCTAAAATTATACACCAAATCATACCACTCCACCAACCTTCTCACACCTTCTTCAATACTGACTTTTGGTTCATAACCTAACATTTCCCTGCTTTTAGAAACATCGGCAAATGTCATCTCTACATCCCCTTGCTGTTTCTCCACATATCGAATTTTCACCTTTTTATTTAAATTATTCTCAATTAATGAAACAAAATAATTTAGTTGTACTGGATTTGCACCACCTAAATTAAATAGTTCATATTTATGGCTCTTATCCAACGCAGCTACAACTCCCCCAACAATATCGCTAATATAAGTATAATCTCGTCTAGATGTTCCCTCTCCATAAATTTCTATCTCTTCTCCTCGAGCAATCTTATCCACAAATTTAAATGGAGCCATGTCCGGCCTTCCTCTTGGACCATATACCGTAAAGAATCGCAAACAAGAACAATTTAAATCATAAAGATGATTATAATTATAACAAAATAACTCTCCCGCTTTCTTACAAGCAGCATAAGGAGATATCGGCTTATCAACCATATCTGTTTCTTTAAAACAACCCTCTGTCCTATTACCATAAACCGAAGAACTTGACGCAAACACGAAATTATCTATCCCATATTGTTTTGCCAATTCCAACAAATTAAGCGTCCCTCTAATATTAACCTCTTCGTATAAAAAAGGATTATTAATCGAAGGTCTAATCCCTGCTCGAGCCGCTAAATGTATTATCTTCCGTGGATTTTCTTTTTCAAAAACACTTCGCATTAACGAAAAATCTAAAATATCCCCGCGACATAATCGACAATTTCTTTTTTCTAAACAATCAACAATATTCCGCTCCTTAATCCTTGGATTATAATAATCATTAAAATTATCCACACAAACAACTTCATCTTCTCGCGCTAACAATTCTTCACAAACATGGCTTCCGATAAATCCTGCTCCGCCTGTAACTAATATTTTCATATTCTACTCTCCGATCAACCCTCTAAAATATGTTATTGTCTTTTTCAAACCATCTTCTAAATCTATCCTTGGCTCCCAATCTAATTTCTTTTTAGCTAAACTTACATCTGGTTTACGTTTACAAGGATCATCTTGGGGCAATTTTTGATAAACAATCCTGCTTTTACTCCCGGTATAAGCAATAACTTTCTCCGCTAATTCCAACATTGTAAATTCATTAGGATTACCTAAATTAACCGGTCCATTGAAATTTTCACAATTCATCATTTTAATCATACCCGCAACTAAATCATCAACATACTGAAAACTTCTCGTTTGTTTTCCATCGCCATAAATTGTAATATCCTTGCCTTCTAACGCTTGCACAATAAAATTACTAACCACTCTGCCATCATTTTTTGCCATTCTCGGTCCATAAGTATTAAAAATTCTCACAATTCTCACCTCTACATAATTCTGGCGATTATAATCAAAAAATAACGTTTCCGCAACCCGTTTGCCTTCATCATAACATGCCCTTATCCCATCACAATTGACATTACCTTTATAACGTTCAGTTTGCGGATGTTCTAGCGGATCACCATACACTTCCGAAGTTGACGCTTGTAATATTCTCGCTTTGTGTTTCTTAGCTAAACCTAACATATTTATTACCCCAATAGTATTAGCTTTAATCGTTCTAATAGCATTATACTGATAATGTACTGGTGAAGCGGGACAAGCTAAATTATAAATTTCATCAACATGTTTATCCGCAAAATAAGGATTTATAATATCATGTTCAACAAATTCAAAATTATTATCACTTAACAAATGTTTAATATTCTCCTCACTTCCCGTAAATAAATTATCTACACAAATAACATTTTCTCCATTAGACAACAATTTCTCGCATAAATGGCTTCCAATAAATCCTGCTCCTCCTGTAACCAGAATATTTTTTTTCTTTATCATAGTTGTAAAGGATAATTCCTCCCCACACCATAATAATTAAATCCATGATTATTTGCTGCTTTTGGCAACCATCTATTCCTTAAATCAAATATCAAATTACCTTGCATTAATTCTTTTAATCTATCAAAATCAGGTGCGTCAAACTCTTTCCATTCTGTTAATAATATCAACGCATCAGCATCTTTAACTGCAGCATATTTATCTTCTGCAAAATTGACTTTATCCCCGAAAATTTGCCTTGCTTTACCATCTTGTGGATCATAAGCAACAACTCTAGCTCCTTCTTTAATCAATCTTTCAATTATTGGAACAGAAGCTGCATCTCTCATATCATCAGTATTAGGTTTAAATGTCAATCCCCAAACTGCTACGTTAACTTTATCGCCTGTCAACAATTTTTGCACTCTTTCCCCCATATAATTCTTATGTGCCTCATTTGAATGATGAATTTGACTTAACAATAGGGGGTCATATCCATTTTCTCTAGCTCTTGCCGCTAACCCCTGTACATCCTTTGGAAAACAACTTCCCCCATATCCTGGACTAGGAAACATAAATTTATAACCTATTCTTTGATCTTCACACACCATTTTTCGTATAATATCCATGTCCGCTTCCGGAGTAATATCTGCAATCCTCGCAAATTCATTGATCGTCGCTATTCTTGTTGCTAACGCCGTATTGGAAAACAATTTTGCTAATTCTGCATCTGCTGGTGAACCGCGAATAATTCTATCACTTTGAATATTAAATGGATGATACAATTCTTGCATAACTCTAAACGCCTCATCAGAATGAGTGCCAATAATTATTCGATCTGGTTTAGCAAAATCACTAATCGCTGTTCCTTCCGCTAACGTTTCCGGATTAGAAACATATCCCCATCTAACCTTTGCTCCTTTTAACTTATTATTAAAAATATTATTTACCAATTCATAAGTTCCTTGTGGCACCGTACTCTTTCCTACAACAACTTTAAATCCCTCAGCATCTTTTAAAATATCGCCTATCTCTTCCGCTACACTTTTAACATATCTCAAATCAAATGAACCATCTTCATCAGAAGGTGTTCCTACCGCAATAAATATCACTTTAGAATTTAACACCGGCTCTCTTAAATGATAAGTAAATTTCAAATTACCGTTAGCTAAATTGTTCTTAACTAACCTTTCTAATCCCGGCTCATAAATATGTACTTTACCATTATTTAAATCTTCAATTATTTCTTCATTATTATCTACACAAACTACTTCATTGCCTCTATCTGCAAATAATGTGCCGGTAACTAAACCTACATAACCAGTTCCCACCATTGTGATTTTCATAACAATAAACCTCCAAAATAAGCTTCTAACCCCATTAGTTAAAAGAGATATAATAAACACCTAAACTATCCTATAATTCTTGATAAATAATACCTAACGCAAACCGTTCCGTTTCTTCATAATCCAATGCTTTACCCATCGCTTTAACCTTATCACTAGCATCATAACTATCATCTAAATGATAGATTTTATCCTTAAAATAATCATGTTCTTTGCCAAACGTAATACAACTTTGCATTATATCCACAAACGCAAATCCTTCGTATTCAATCGCTTTTTTCATTATCTCTACTAATCCCTTAGGATCGCCAGAATACGCCCGAGCGACAAATTTTGCTCCCGAAGCAATTGCTAATGCCAACGGATTAACTGGCATTTCTTCCGAACCACTCGGACTAGACTTACTCTTCGTTCCCTTCTTTGACGTCGGCGAATATTGTCCTGTCGTTAATCCAAACACTCCATTGTTATGTACAAAATAGGCAATGTTCACATTGCGTCTACACGCGTGAATAAAATGATTTCCACCTTCACCATATCCATCTCCATCTCCGCCAAAAGCAATCACTTTAAGTTTAGAATTTGCTAATTTGACACCTTGAGCAACCGGCAAACTTCTCCCATGCAGCCCTACAAATCCATACGCTTTTATCCAATACGGCAATTTTGCAAAACAGCCAACTCCAGAGACTAACACTGTCTCCTCTTGTGGTACATTCAACTCCATTAACGCCTTTTTAACACTTAAAATAATGCCAAAATTTCCGCAGGTTGGGCACCAATTAGGTTGTTCTTCTCTTTGAAAATCTTTAAGTGTTAACATTTTTTCTTCAACTCCTCATATAATTCATCAACTGAAAAGTTTTTGCCATCATAACGTAAAATTGTCTCCTCAAACCGTATCATCGTTTTTTCTTGTATTAATCCGCCCAATTGTGCAGAATAATTATTCTCCACTAAAATTAATTTCTTAGCCTTACCTAAAACATTTCCTACTTCCTCAGACATAAATGGTCGCATATATTTAACAATAAACGCATTAATGCTTTTTCCTTGTTTTTGTAATCGTTCTACTGCTTCAATAATTGCTCCTGACGTGCTCCCCCACCCCACCACAGTAATCTCTGCATTTTTCTCTCCATAAATTTCTTGAAGCGGTAATTCTTTGGCAATATAATCTAGCTTATTCATTCTCCTCTTCATCATTTTTATTCTAATTTCCTGCTCTTCTATAATCTCTCCTACCTCATCATGCTCATCACCAGCGCAAGTATAAAAACCATTTTCCGTTCCTGGTAATGTTCTTTCATAAACACCATCATTTTCAACCTGATAACGTTTGAATAAACCATTTCGTAGATCTTTATCCTCTAGTTTTATTTTAACCCCGTATTTTTTAGAAAAATCAATGCTCAATTTCCTGCTTTCATCATGAAAACTTAACGTCTTAAAACTTTCTGCCAATTGTTTATCGATTAATACTAATACAGGCAATTGATATTTTTCTGCTAAATAAAACGCTCTTTTAGTTTCTGTATAACATTCTTCAATATTTGCTGGTGCTAAAACCACATGCGGAAAATCTCCAGTTCCAGAATATAACACAAACTTCAAATCGCCCTGTTCTGTTTTCGTCGGCAATCCCGTTGACGGTCCTGGTCTTTGTCCTTCAACGACTACTAACGGAACTTCCGCCATCGAAGCTAATCCCATCGCTTCGATCATCAACGCAAATCCCCCTCCTGATGACGCGCACATTGCTCGTGCACCGGCATATGATGCTCCAATCGCCATATTGATAACCGCAATTTCATCTTCCACTTGCATCACTTTTAATTCCTTATTCTTCTCTGCTTCCTTAGCTAGATTATGTAATATCGCCGAAACCGGCGTCATAGGGTATTGTACATGAAATTTTAACCCTGCATCTAACGCCCCTAACGTAACCGCGTCATTCCCGCTCAAAAAATCAAATTTATTATTATGCGCTTCTATTTCTTCAACCCTCTCCACTAATTTTTCCGCTTCTCTTGCTGCTTTAGAATTTCTTTCTCCCTGTCCTGCCTTCTCTTTAAAAAATTCTTTAATAACTTCTTCTAAAATACTTGATTTTATTCCAAAATACTTTACAAACGCCCCCAAAAACAACGCATTGACAATTCCTTTTTCTTGCAATTCCTGCTCTAACTTTTTGACTGGAATTTTAATCAAGACTAAATTTTTATTATCTTCTTCATTAACATTAAAACTATCATCAACAAAAATAATTCCTTTCTTCTTCATAAATTCATAATGCTTGGCAATTGTATCTTTACTAAACGCAAATAATACCTCAACATCATTAACATCAGCACTGACATTACTATTTGTAATTCTTAATGTATGATAATTATGCCCACCTTTAATTTGTGAAGCATATTCCTTGCTAGAATAAATATGATAACCTAATCTTACAAATACCTTCGCAAGAATATCTGCCGCTGCTGCTAACCCTAATCCCGCCTCCCCCCCAATACGCACTACTAAATCCTTCTTCATCGTCTAAACCAAACAGACTTTATTTAAAAGTATTATGCAAGAAAAAACAATCAATAACAAGTAAAATTATGATGACGAAAAATCGTAGTTCAGAACAAGAACATGTTAAACATTTTTTGATATACACCCTGGAAATTTCCTATAATAAAAATAAGGAGGACAGCTTACCGATGTTCCCACGTAACGCAGTACAAATCAGTACGGAGACGTTCTTAACTTCCGAGATCGAAACGGGATCGGGTGACCCACGCCCCTCTGGCCGTCCAATAATGCTAATTCTCCCGCCTATTTATAAAGATTTCTGTTGATTAATACCCTTATTTAATTGACAATTAAATTAAAGAAAAAGAAAAGAAAAAAAGTAAAGAAACTAATTCCCGCACTGCGCCACCGCTGATGCTTCATCCTGTGTATACCCAAAACCCGGTGAAAACGCTTTATCCGGCAAAGATTCCGAACACTCTGCAGGTGGAGTATTAAATGCATCGCAGATTGTCTTCAAATATGCCGCTGGAGACCGCTCTGAATTCGCTTCTGCCCCATTGATAATCAACGTTGGCGAACCCGCTACACTATATTTTTCATTATCTGCTTTGAATACATCGAACTTAGGGAATCTTCCGCTTAACCACGTAGTTTTATCATTAAACTGCTCTGTAATTCTAAACTCTGCATCTAACTTCTTCACACAGACTTTAAGTTTATCCTGATCAATTCCCGCTGTAGCTAAACACTCCTCGCCCTTGCCTTCCTTCAAGAAACACTTCAAATAAGTATTAAATTTGCTTTTCTGCTCATTCCAAATACAGACCTGGTTCATTTCTTCCTTAACTTCCACCTCTCCATGCATGGCATAATAAACAAACTTCAATTCAAAATCAACCTTATTGCCTAATTTTTCCACTGCTGATAAAATCCCTTTTTCTGCTTGTGTTCCATACGGACAATGACTCATTACAAACAATTCCACTGTAGGTTTATCTGATTTGGTGAATTCCGCTTGTTTTTGCGGACTTGAACTTGCCGTTCCTGCCGCCAACGGCTGAGTTACATCAATAGCCTGTGGAAAAAACAATTTTCCATCCTTGGAAACATAACTATTAATCTCTTGACCATTCACACTTAATTTCATACTATAAATATTGCCTTCATCTTTAATTTCCTTTACCGAAGCTGTTGCCTGTCCTTGTAACAGATTTTTATTGATGAAATCCAATGTTTTCTGTGAAGCTTCTTCTTTAGAAACGCTCCCGCTGCCAAAAGATTTAAACCCGCTTGTAAAAAATGATATCACCAGCAATAACACTAAAACTCCCGTAACGACATACCAATAATTAAACTCTATTTCCTGTTTTTTACGATGTTCGGAGCCATGATGTTCAGAACTATGATGTTCATGACCACCTTTATGTTCTTCTGTATGCATCCCTTCATGTTCACAATTATGCTCGCATTTATGTTCTTCTGACATATAGTACCCACCTCAAATATTTTTTAATATACTTTTAACACTTTTCTCAACCCTATGCTAAATAGAATTGATAAAATTATATACCACGCTAACCATCCTGGATACCATCCAAACAAAGATACTTTTTTTCCTAATGGTCTTAACTTATTGTAATTAATTTTAAGCTGTTCAATATCAGAATGATCAAAAACGGTCACTGCTTCATCCGCTGATAAAACCGTAGTAATTAACACCTTCTTGCTTTGTTCCGCCTCCCCGCTTTTAACCAAAAACTCATGATCGCCTTCCTTGCTCCTTAACGACCAAACTGCTTCTTTATTTTTTATTTCCTGTTTAACTTCGCTTAAAACTTCCGTATCATCATCTACTATTATCTCAGCATAGCCATTAACCCCTTCCTTAAAAACAGCAGTTACAGAATAAGATTCATCCGGAAATATTGGCTCATAGCTCAAATGTCCTGTCATCCATGCAAAAATAATCAAAATAGGAATCATCGTAATTAACGTTGGCTTTATCGAATGTTTCATATATTCAAAATTAGTCGTCATCGCTTCTTTTTGCATCTTCATCATTTCTTCCGGCTTATCCCTCATCAACTTAATTTTATCTTGAAACTCTTTCTGTTTATCCTTAAGCCTCTTCATTTCATCTTGATTACTAAAAAATTTGTAAGCTAACGTAACAATCAACGTAATAATTAATGCTAGAATAACTATGCCTAAAAAAGGATTGAAATTGAGTATGGGCAGCATCACCGGATTAAAAATTGGATCTAAAAATGCCATAACCTCATTTTTACAATATCCCCTTATAAACTTATTGGTGTAGAACTCTATAGGTTAGAAAGAGTATTTTCTTTTGACCGCCGCTTCTTCTTCCTTCTCAAACAAATATCCTGGTAAGAATGATTTCTTAAAATACTGATAAAATTCCACCATATTAAAATCTTCAATTAAATCCTTAAAATCATTTCTTACTTGAATTATTAATTCTCTTACTCTTTCCCTGCTCGACGCTTCAATATCAATTTCCATATCCCAATCCCCTACCGTTTTATTCATCTGCACAATTTCTCTTGTTTTCAATAGATAACTTGTTAATGCCGCTTCTCTTTCTGGAGTGAAATTATGCAATTTCAAAAACAGTCTGACTTTTTCAATGCCTAATTGTCGTGCATCTAACAAATATTTGAACCCTTTGATGATTCTTCTTTTTTGCAGAGATTTAAACAAGCTATTTACTGTTTTAATATTTAATTCCGTATTGGCAGCTAATTTTGTCAGCCTCATCTTAGGTGCATATAACAATTCCTTCATCAACTTGATTTCATCTTCTGTAAAATATTGCACTTCCCTATCTCCCCCGACGATTTTTTCTTGCTGTATTAATAACGGAGAATCTTCTAGTAATAAATACGAACGTGGATAAACATGAGTTACTACATTCAGAATAATTTTATAATGATTCAACGTCGGAATAACTGCTGCAATTTTTTTTAGTTCTTTATTGAATCGTGAAGCATTGGGTGCCCCTACTTCTACGACAAAATCAAACTCTCCGCTTAATTCATACATTGACATAATATATTTATTCTCTTTCAATTGCTTGATTATCGCCACCTTATCCTCTTCGCCAATATACCCGCCTTTGAAATAAACACGAAATAACAATATCCCGAAATAAGAATAATCAAAAATACAATGCGCATTATTCACCATGCACTCTTTTTCTAAGACATCCAAAGAATATTTTATCCTCTGCGAACTCTTCCTCAATTGACTTGCTAACTCTTTAATCTTAATTCGTGAATTTTCACAATACAAAAAGAGCAGATTTCTGTCAACAAGCACCATTTCTAAATATAATTTTTATTTATTAATAAATCTTGTGGCCAATATGATAAAAAAACAAAAAATAAGTGAGAATACATATAAATACCCGCTTTACCTTTAAAACTTCATGAACAGAGTCACTAAAGAAAATATTTTTGAGGCAATGATTCAGCTGCAATATTTTAACTTGCTTAATTCCCTGCCCTATTTCCAAAAAAATCAAATTTGTGACATTGATGGTACTCCTTTAAACAGCCAAGAAAATCCTCATTCTAAAGGCGCTTATATTATCTATGATGGTCCAGAAATTCTTGAAAAAGCCCGTTCCATGGCAGTACGTAAACATGGTTTTGGTTCTACCTTAGAAACACCAACACAAACCGATTTGCTCGGCTACATAAAATCAAATAAAGATTCCGATGTTACTTTATTGTACAACACTGCTGCTCAACAAATTACTCCTCTGAAAGGTGAATTAAAGAATTATGTGGAAGGAGAAGATTTAGAAAAAATTTTAAAATCCAACTTACCTGCCGATTTTGTTGAACCGAACGCTAATTCCCTCAATCTTGATCAAATCGGTACCAAAACTGCCAACGCCATTTTTGTTCCATATATCCTCAACAAAAACCAAGACGCGGGTGTGCGTACTATTTTGGTAAAACGTTCTCCTTACGGATCCTTAGGCATGGGTAAAGTAGCCGAATTCAGCAAAGACGGTTTAACCCGTGAATTCTTCCTGTGTCACGACCAAAATCATCACGGCCTATTTGTTAATGCCAACTACCACATAGTTGGAGAAGTTCGTACTTACTCTAAAGAAAACAACAAACTAAAACTAAAACAACATCAATTCGTTCACATTTCCCAGGAAGGAGATATACAATATAATATGCAATAAAGATCATCCCTGCAAGATATTCCCCTATCTAACAGTTGATCTGCAACGACTTCCCTATCTCCTTCCTTTTTATTATAGCAAATGTTTTGGAACTATTCACAATAACTATAGAGGAGTTTGCAAAAAGGAATTTTGAGCACAATAAATCCTGAAACTAGACCAAGAGAGCCAAAAATTCCACCATTTCAACTCCTCTTAGAGAACGCTGAGAAAAGAAACTTCTTTTCTGGCGCACCAAAAACAATGGTTTTTGAGTGCTTTGACAAGAAAGATGAATTATTCAAAGTTCTCTATCTTCTAAAAATAAGCATCATTATTTCTAAACGCCCCTCTGAATATCCCTCTTCATAAGTTTTAAAAGTAAATACTACAAATGTATCAAAAAAAAGAAACTAAGACTAAACAAAGAGGCGATATTTATGAAAAAAACAATTATACCATTTCTATTAATTTTAGTATTGACATTAACCATCAGTGCCTGTACCACTTCCTCATCAGAAACTACTGCCAACACGCAAGTAACAACCGCCGCAACCGCCTCCACTTCCGACAACACCGACAAAGAAGTTCATATCGATATGTTCAATTTTGGTTTCATACAGGATCCCATCACTATCCAAAAAGGAGACCGTGTACGCTTACGTATTACCAGCAGTCAAGGAACCCATAGTCTCACCATCCCCGAGTTAGGTTTATCCACTGGAGCAATTAGTGCAGGACAACAACAAGTACTCGAATTCACCGCTAAACAATCCGGCGCATTTAACTATTTCTGCACCATCCCCTGCGGTAGTGGACATCGGACCATGCGTGGACAGCTTACTATAGAATAAATTTATATAATATAAAAGTCTATTTTAATCGATGGATTTAACATTAATTAAAATTAGGAGAACTACATGGCAGGAATTTCATAAAGACTTTAACCCAGAAGAAACAAAGATTATTTTGAAGAATAATCGAAGAATTGGTTATTATGCACTCAAAAATAAATCAGATCATTATTATATAGACAATGTTCAAATTTCCCCCTCCATGAAAGGAAAAGGAATTGGAACACACATTCTGAAATTAATAGAAAAACAGGTTCTTAAAACAAAAACCAAGGTAATCAAGTTAGAAGTTTTTAAAGATAACCCTGCCAAAAAACTATATGAAAGATTTAACTATAAACTAATAAAAGACAAAAAGACGTCTATATTAATGGAGAAAAAAATATAGTATCTTTCCCTACATCATATTTTCTCAGCACCCTATGCTTCAAACTTTTTCTTTTGGAAAAAGGAAACTAAATTGTTACATTCAGTCGCTAAAGTACCCCGACTTAACACCTCTTAGAAAAATAACCTAAAAAATATTTTAAAAACACCCTACTCCATAAACTTTCTCATCGTCGGATTCATGTCCATCATATGTTGCTTCGCAATCTCTTCATACAACTTGTACACAATCATCACCGCTAATAATATCCCCGTTCCACGCGATAACGCCCCCGTTAAATCTGCAATCGACGCTAATAACCCTATTGCCGCCCCTCCCACGATAGTAAGTGGCCATATATATCGCTCTAAAATTCTCTCTAACACTCGTTCGTCCCTTCTAAACCCCGGAATTTGTA
Organism: Candidatus Woesearchaeota archaeon; assembly: GCA_016185725.1. GTDB lineage: Archaea > Nanobdellota > Nanobdellia > Woesearchaeales > GW2011-AR9 > JACPNA01. The sequence continues at coordinate 40,524 of JACPNA010000042.1, forward strand.
GACCAGAATTTAATATCTGTTTCGCTTGCGAACGCGCATCCATGCCTGACGTTTGCACCCAGAAAATACTAAACAAAATCGCTCCTCCCACCATTAAAGAGATATAAAAAAACGCTTGACCTAACTGTGATAACGTAAAACTTCCCCTAATTACATTCTGCACGATATCCGGAGAACTTATCCAATACACAACCCCGCTTATCGGTGAATTCCCGGAAAACGTACCTAAAAGAGGATGCCCCCATTTTTCTAACAAGCGAGCAAATAGCTGTATATTCGCAATAAATGCCGCGACCAAAATAACCGGAATGTTGGAAGTATAAAAGAAATTCAATGGCCAGCGCATGCTATACCCCCTCACTCTTCCAAATGATAATGGAATTTCCACCTTCATCGCTTGACCATACACACAAATCGCAAACACAATTAACGTAGAAACAACCGCCGCGAACATTAACGCTGCTGTTGTCACATCTCCTGATGCTAAAGATTGAAATAACGCCGGAATCGCTCCCGCCGCAATTTCCGGATTAGTTGGTGAAGGCAAAAAGTTAAACGCCCTAATAAATATCTCTTGTGCTACCCCTGCTGCAATAAAAAGCGATATTCCCGAACCTAAACCCCACTTGGAAACAACTTCGTCCATGAACATAATTAAAATTCCGCCGAGAGTCAACTGAAATATCAACAACAATTCCATCTGCAAAAACAACGGCGTTCCTGCCAACGCCGGTGAAGGTGCTAACCCCCCCATAAACACATAAATACACGCTTCAAAAACAACAAAAAACATCCCCAAAAATTTTTGTAATCCTTGGAATTTCTTTCTGCCTTCTGTATTCGTTAAATCAAACTTCAATATTCCTGTTCCATTCAATAACTGCAGAACAATAGAAGCAGTTACTAATGGCCCAATACCTAACGAAATAATGCTTCCAAACGACGCACCTAAAATAATCGATAAAAACTCAAACTGCTGTAGCGCGTTTTCTCCTAACCCATATAATGGGATATGTCCCATCACAAAAAAAATCACTAAAATAATTAACGTCCATTTTAATTTTTCCTTAAACGGCAGTTTTTTCTGTAATGGACCTCGAACTTCCGGTAAATTAGAAATAATTGTATCAAATAAACCCATCTTTAAATTTAACTTTCTTCCTCACCGATAACATCTGAAGAAAGCACTTCACCCCCTGCAGCCTTAACCTTTTCAGCTGCTGATGCGCTGCATCGATCCACACTTAACTTTAATTTCATTTCCACAATTCCTGTTCCTAATAACTTGCCATAACCTAATTCTCCCAAATCGATTGCAATAACATCCCCTTCTTTTACAGCCTTGCCTTGCTTTAATAATTTCTCTATCTTATCTTTAGTGAAATAATTTAAATTAATTGCTTTAACATCCACACTGTCTCTTCTTGGTAAAAATCCTTGTGCTCCTAATTGATTGGGCATCCCTGCTTTCTTTTGTCCTGCCCTTTTACCTGTGCCTGCTCTTCCTTTTCCACCGCGGCTGCCTGCACCTCTCCGCTTCTTGCGCATACCCCCACCATGATTACTGCTTCCTCTGTACTTCCCTACCTTCTTTTTCTTATGAACGACCATTTTATAACATCCTCTTGATTAAATCATTAATTTTTTCTCCCCTATACCCTAACCCGCCCCCAACTTTAAAAGGAACTTTTATTCCTTTCCTTCCAAATCCCTTGCGTGGCGGATTTAATCGAAAATAAGGTTTGTAATCCTTTCCATTAAAACTAAATATAGCATACTTATATTTTTTCTTAACATCTGTTTTGCGGGATAAAAATAATTCTCCTCGCTTTTCAACCAATTCTTTAACTGTAGCATCATCAATTTCTCCCCAAGTAACGCAATCTTTAACTTTTACAACCATTCCTTTCATAGTAGGAGTATTATCAACAATAACCGCATGATTTTTTCTGAACATACGTAACATTGCGAGCGTATCTTTAACATCTTTGCTTAAATCAATTAATCCTCTCACTAATACCACAACTAACTTATTTCCACTTCCCGCAACAACTTTTTTTGCTTGAACTTTAGCCATCACTATGCCTCCCCTTTCTCCGCATTCTCACTCTTCTCAACAGTCTCTACCTTAACTTTTCCTTCAACAATTCCCAATTTACGGACATCTTCTGGTTTAATTTTAACTTCTGATAATTTTTTAAGAGCATCTACCAGAGCATATATCAAATTTAATTTTGTACCTGTTTGTCCTTCTGTCTTGCTCCATACATCTTTAATTCCTGCTAAAGACAAAATCTTTGCGCATTCTTTTTCTACACATAAACCTTTACCTCTTGGTGCTGGCATTAATGTAATCTTTACCGAACCGCACTTACCTGTAACTGCAAACGGAACTGAATTTGCTTCTCGCGCATCGGTAGCCCAACTGCCGCATCCTCTCCTGACACGAATAATATTTAATCTTGCATCTCTCCTCGCTTTATCTCTTGCTGGCACGGTTTCTTTACTCATGCCTAAACCAACGCCAACATATCCATCCCTATTACCCACTACTGCGCAAGTCATAAACTTAATTTTATTCCCTTCTTTTGTTTTCTTTTGCGTCTGTCTAAAAATTCTTCTCTGACCACCGCCAAATTTACCCTTGGCCTGACCAATTAATAATAAATCTTCTTCCAGATTAGAAATTAAGACATTGGCAATTTCCGGCTCAAGAATAGTATAACCATTATCAAAAATTTGATCTATATCATTGATTATTCCCTCTTTGACTCTTCTGCCTAAATCAGTAATAGGTTTCCATTGCGCTTCCCTTTCAGGAATATCTTCTATTCCCACCTCGCTTCCTGACTTGATTATTTCAACTTCTTTCTTGAACGATTTTTTTGCGACTTTTTCTTTTGCCATATTTGATTATTACCTTTTTTTTGATTATTTAACTTTCTCTTGCGCCAATTTTTGTTTTACTTGCTCAAATATTGCTTCGATTGATTCTGGCACAGCTTTATTTTTTAAATACTCTGCAAATCTTAGATTATACCCCTCTTTCCCCTTTAAACTCTTGGCATAATCAGCCACATGCTTTCCGCTGATTCTTGCTTTATCGGGAAAAACTTCTTTATCATCACCATGCGGCACATTTAAACCGCCATCCAATGCACCTAATAAAAATGCATAAACTTTTCCTTTGGCAATTGGAGTTTTAAACCCCGCATCTAAAATGGCTTCTTTAACACCTTTAGATAGCGCTTTTTTAGCCGCTAACACCCCCGTCAGATAAGCTGCCGGAAAATTTTTAAGAGAAAAATTCCACCCATACTTTCTTAACCCATAAGAATCTACTCCCGCTAAAATTTTATCCCCTTTGCTTTCAAATACAATTAACTGTGCAATTACCCTTGAATTTGTAAATCTAACCGTTAACCTTGGCTTGCGCGCAAATAATAACCTCAGCCTTTTCTTATAATTAGTCTTTAACTCGCGCTTTCTTCGAAACGGAACCGTTTTTGGTTTAAGTGATTTCATTTTTTATTATTAACCTTATTTTTTGTTTTCTTTATTTTCTCTTTGTTCTTTCTGATCAAACATTTGATGCTCATTCAAAAACATTTTAACGTGGCGTACATTTCTGAAATAACCGCCCCTGCACATGGCATATATTTTATGATAGTTTGCTGATGATAATAATTCTTTGTCTTTTAGCTCCTTAATAAATTCACGTTGAGCTCTAATTCTTGTCATCCACTGTTCTTTTCTTGGAACTATTGCATACTTTGAACCTTTCTTGCTGCCTCTATTCTTCCTTCTTCCCTTGCGCTTTTGTTTCAACAGCTTTCTTGCTCTTCCTCTTGACTGTTCATTTTCACCGCTCTTGTAAATTTTTCCTACGGCAATTAAACCGCGGATATCTGATCGAGTGATAGCTTTCTCAATATCAACCAATGCTCCTTCTTCAAATCTTACTTTGCTTGGCGAAATCTTCAAAATCTTCCCCGCTAATTTTTTTTTACTGTTCATTTGTTGTCGCCTTGATTTTTTGATTTTAAACTTGTTTTTTGATTAATACCTTCTCCTTAACTTCTTTTTCTTCCTTATTTTCTTTATTTTCTTTATCTTGTGCTGCTGCCTCTGCCCCTTCTATAGCGCCTTCTTTTTGAGCTTTTTCTTTAGCTTTTTCTTCCTCTTCTTTTTTCTTTTTCTCTTCTGCTCTCTTCATCTTTTCTTCTTCTTTTTTGTTCTTTAATTTTGTTTTTTCATCTTTCAACTTTTTACGGACATTGAACTTATGTTGTAATTTTATGCTCATTTCCCCTAAATCTCTTACATTAAGAACACGAATCTTTCTTTCTTGGGCTGCTTTCAATATCAATAACTTTTTCTTCATTCCTACATCAGAAGCAATAATCGCTCCTTGTCCTTTTGGATTTAATGATAATAATTGTTTGTCATTATAAACAATAACTTTTTCTAGACCAGATGAATGTAAACCCCTCACTTCTTTGGGCGAACTATACCCTACCCTTGGCAAAACCGGCCTTCCCAAATTCCTTTGACGTACTGCTGAATGTAACCCCCTAGGATAACGCCATTTTTCTTCTACTCTTGCCTTATAATTAGATTCTTTAATTACAAACCTGGGCTTCTTCCTCTTTGCTTTAGCTCGTAATTCTAATAATCGTTTAATATCCTTCATTGTAATTAAATCTCCGTCTTGCCTGCTTTCTTAGTAATATAACATCCATCCTGAAAAATTCTTCTATCCCTGTTGGTTATCCTGCACATATTTTCAACACGCGAAGCCATTAATCCTGCCTTTTCTTTATCCGCACTAGTGATTATAACTTCCACGCCATTGACTTTAACATCAACCCCTTTTATTATTTCAACTTTTCTAGGAACTGCTTCTCCTAAAAAATTCTTTATTACAAATTCTTGACCGCTAACCGTAACTGTCATTGGGAAATGACCAGAACAAACTTTCAAAAGATAAACATGTGGTTCTATAACCCCTTTAACCATATTAACAATATGTGCTTCGAAAGAACCAATCATTGTTTTTTCCCTTTTAGTTGCTTTAAGCGCTTCCAAAATAATCTTCTCCCCTTCCACTTTAATTTTAAGACGTGGATGTGCAAACATTCTTTCTACCTCTCCTTTGGGACCTTTTACCTTCAAAACATTATGTACATAAGTACTTATAACTCCTTTCTCCAATACAATTTCCCGTTTTAAGTTTTCTTTCATCTTAATGAATTTAATAGCAAAATGCTAACAACTTTCCCCCCATGCCTTTTTCCTTGGCTTCGATATGGGTCATAATTCCTTGTGGTGTTGAAACAATTATTACCCCAAAATCCTTAGCGGGCAAATAACGTTTCTCCCATTTCTCATAATTATCTTTTTTAGTGGAAAATCTCGGCTTAATCACACCACATCTGTTAATGTTCCCTAACAAATTTAATTTAATAATTCCTCCCTTACCATCTTCAACTAATTCAAATGTTCCCAAATAACTGTGTTCATTCATAATTCCTAAAATCTTCTTCAAAATAGCTGACGCTGGTTTAATCAGGACTTCCCGCTTTCCTACTTTCTCAGCATTCACTATCTTGGATAATGCTGCTGCCAACGGATCATTTAACATTTTTTATTTTTACCTCTTCAATTAATCATTAATATTTTAATTTTGATTTTTATTTAGCTGAATTTTTTAAACCCTAACCCCACCGCCATTTCCCTAAAGCAATGACGACACAAATTTAAACCATATTTATCTATGTGTCCCCCCATTCTTCCGCAGTTTCGGCATTTTTTTAGTGCCGCTCCGCATGACCTCTTCTTCGGTTGATTAAATTTGATATATTTAGCCTTCTTGATCGGCTTCGCATTTAACTGCGTGAACATTTTTTTATAATCGCTCGTTGTCATTTTTTATATTCAATAATTCAATTTAACTATTGAACCTCCACGCCTAATTTTTTTATGAACGCCATCGCTTCTTGTTTAGTAATTTGTTGTTTTTTACCTATGCTTGTTTGCTTAATCCTTCTTTTTTTTACCCTATACCCAAATCTCTCTAAAGTAACTGCAACTTCTAAACCCATAATTTTTAATTCCGGATCATATTTTACTCCTTCAATATCAATATACTCCGGAATACCAAAAGACAAATTACCACTATTATCAAAATTACTTACCTTTAATTTATTTTCTTTGGCTGCTAACAAACGCTTCAGCAGCTTTTCTGCATCTTTCCTTACTGTAACTTTACAGCCGATAGCTAATCCCGGACGTAAACCCCACCCTGGAATTCTGCGTTTAGTAGTGGTTTTAACGGGAGTGCAGCCCAGTGCTAATATTCCTAACAACTTTAATCCTCTCTTCATTAAATCTTCACTTTTGCCTGCACCCACATTTAAAGTAACTTTCGCTATCTTAATTTCACGCATAGGATTCTCTTTTCCTGATACATTCTCTTTTCCGGATTTTAGTATTGTCATTTTTTTTATTTTGAAGATATTGATTCTTTTCTGGATTATTTTTTTAATTGTATAACTGGCTCTTTTTCACCAACTACAAATAAATATGCTTTAGCTGTCTCGACCTCTTTACCATCAGTAACATAAACTGCTTGATCCCCTTTTATTTGTTTGAGTATGCCCACATCACCGCAATGTTTGCCTTTTGTTAAAAAAACGGTCATCCCTGCTTTCAAAGGCAGAACTTTCGTAACCTCTGATTTTGGAAGAGATAATACTACACTATCTCCTACCTTGATTTTTTCTGTACTTAAGAAGTTCTTGCCATCATAAAGATTATACTGTACTTTTCCTTTAGGTAATATTCTTTTGCCGATAACTTTACCAACCTTAACCTTGCTTTCTGCAGCATTGATCTCCCTTAATGTTAAAAATCCATTTTCGTCGATAAACATCCTATAGTGCTTATTCAAATCACCGATTGTTAACACATCAAATAAACCCACATTAAATCGATGGTCTTTTTTTCTTCTTCCATCAACTAATATATTTTTGTTATTCAAAATTTTACGTACTTCACCCATAATTGCTCCTAATCTTAATGTATCTCTCATTAAGACGCCTAAAGGCAAACCCATCTCTTTAGCATGCGCTCCCGGACTGGGCTTCACTGTAAATATAAACTGTTTTCTATCAATTCTCCACGTTCGTGGTGATGCAATTCTTTTCAAGTGGCTTGTCATTTTATTTTAACCTTTCATTATCTAAACTTTAATTTTTTATTATGCTTTTCTTAACGAAAATTTTCCCTTCATCCTTCATTACTTTCTTTCCCATATTTTTATCGCTGCCTGCGGAAACAACTTTTTTCGCCGCTTTGTCTTCCTTCTTATTAACACTCTTATGGATATTCTCTAACTTTTCCTTTCTATATTTATCCCCGCTCAGCTCTAAATCAACAATAACTAAATTTGAAGGGTGAAATGGAAGTTGTACTTTTGAACCGCTTTTCTTAATCATTTCTAACCCTACAATATACACTCTTTCTCGTTTTAGATTAATATGATCGACTTTACCCTCTTTCTTATTATACTGTCCGCGCGTAACTTTAACTTTGTCTCCCTTCCGTAATTGTATCGCTCTTGTACCATGCTTGGCTCTTAATTCTTTAGACAAATGAACATGCATAAACTTTTGTTTTATATGTAAAGGAGCATTAAATCTGTATTTTCTTTGCTTTCTGGCTTGTGCACTTTGTTTCCAATTTTTTGAAAACTTTCTTTTTGTCATTTTTTTAACACTCCATTTATAATATTAATTTTACATTATTTATACAATTATGCTTGCCACCTTTGCCACCGCTGGCCATCTTTCTGCTACTTCCTTGGCAATAGGACCTTTGAAAATTGTTCCTTTAGGATTGCCCTTTTCATCTTTTAATACAACTGCCGCATTATCTTCAAATTTTATTCTTGTTCCATCTGGCCTCCTATACTCTTTTCTTTGGCGCACGATTATTGCTGGAACGACTGTTTTTCTCATTTCTAATTTCCCTTTTTTAACTGCCGTCATTACTAAATCGCCAACTCCTGCTGCCGGAACTCTGCCCCTGACCGTCTTATGACCTATAACCGCAATAATCTTTAACACCTTAGCTCCAGAATTATCACATGTATCCACACGTGCTTCTAACGGTAAAGCTCTAGGAATACTGCTTTTTAATGCTTTCATTGTTTCACCGCGTGAACGTTTTTATAATCTTTTGTCTCTGCGCTTTCTTTATGTTTGCGTGCATGCATTTTTTCTTTTTCTAATCTCTCTGCTGCTTCTTTCACTAGACTTAACTGATCAACATCACCTAATAATTGGATTATAACATGGTGCTTCATTTTGCTTAATGGTCTCGTCTTTGCTGCTAATACTTGCTGACCAATCTTCGCATTAAGACAGCCCGGATTATGTACTCTCATCCTTGAACGCTTCAATTCATAACGCTCATATTTTGGAACATAAACTGATCTAGACCATTCTATCGTTGCCGTTCTATTAATGTCTTTTTTCACTATTTTTCCTCTATAAATTTCGTTCTTTACACTAATATCTCCATGGAAGGGGCATTTTTTATCTGTACACTCTATTTTTGGCGCCTTGACGCCCAATACTTCATTTTTCATCTTAGTTTAATCCTCAACTTTAATTAATTTTAATTATTTCTATCCTAAGCTGTCTCGCTCTCCTATCACTCCCACCTATCCAACATTTTCCCGTATCAAAATTTAACCTTTGATACGTTCTTCGGGACGCCTATTTATCTCCTTCCCGGAAATGATTGTCCCCTTTGGTGATAGTTTGAATGTGATATTATTCTTTAGTAAACGTTTCATTTTACCATCCTGCTCTATAACCAACGTTGATTTTGTTTCATCAACAACTTTACCGCAAATTCCTTGATTGAATTTATTTGTTGATTCTACAATGCATATTTCCTTGCCGATTAACTCAAAAGGGAATATCTTTATCTTCATTTGATCTCACCAAAATGTTTCCGTTTTGATGTCTAATCCCCCCCGCTAAATGTCAAATCCTCAAATACTATCATTTCCTCAGGGAAACCTAATTCTGCTAATGCCTTCTTTGCTTTTAGTTTATGATCACCCTGTAGTTCAATCACGCCATTTTTAGCCGTGCCACCGCAGGCAAATTTTGATTTTAATTTTCTGAATATTTCTTCCAAATTTGCATCCTTAGCCATCCCATCAATCACCGTATACTTCTTTCCGAACTTCCTCTTTTCGATTTTAACCACGATTTTTTGTTGTTCACGTGCTATAGTCTCGCAAACACACAAATCTTGTGGTAGACCGCACTGATTGCAAACGCCAACCATATTTTACTCCTGCTTAACCTCCTTTTTGTTCAATAACGTTAACGCCCTGGCAATATTTTTCTTTATTTGTTTCAACTTGCCTGGATTTTGTACATTAGCCCCACTTGCTACTTGACTATTTAATTTTAATAATTCTTTTTTGAATTCTGCCAATCTCTCTCTCAACTGTTCTTCCGACAGACTTGTGAATGCGCTTATTCTTTTCATTGCTTATTTATTCCTCTTTCTTTTCCTCTTTTTTTTCTTCTTTTTCTGCAATAACTTCTTCAGTATTTTCCTTTGCCTTTTTCTTAGATGCTGTTTTTTTCTTTTCTGTTTTTTCTCCTGAAACTTTCTTTTTGCTTCCTTTCTCTTCCTCTTTCTTGACAATTTCACCTATAGTTGTAGGTTTCTGTTCCTCAGCTTCTTTTAATATCGTAACCTGGTCAGGTAATATTAAATCAGGCGGCATGATTGCTACTTGGATACCGATAATTCCCGTCTTTAACAACGCTGCCGTTTTTGCTTTTCTTACTCCTTCTAACGCGGCATCCCCACATTTTTTAAGATAGCCCTGATAAAATCTCCAGCTCTTTGCTCTCGCTCCCGGAATTTTACCTGAAATAATAACTTCCACCCCTAATGCTCCAGAGTTCATTACATTCTCCATAATTTTATGACCAACACCTTTGAACCTTGCTGAACCAAACCTCTCTAAAGAACCTGCTATTCTTTCTGCAACAATATTGGCATCTAAAAAAACGTTTTTTACTTCATTGATTTCAATCTGCGGATTTTCTAATTTGAAATTTTGTTTCAGTTCTTTAGTCAAATCCCTTATATTTGATCCCTTTGAACCAACAATTAAACTCGGTTTGCTAGTATAAATGATAATTTTTTCGCCTAAAGGAATTTTCTTTAATTTGATTTGTGATATGCCCACTCCTTTTAACTTACCTTCTATGTACTTCTTAATATAAAACTCCTTGGTTTTCTGTGTAATGAACTCGCGCTCAATCATTATTCAGACCTCTCTGTACCTTTTTGCTTCATTATTTTTTCCTTCTTATCTCCTTTAACGGCTTTTTCTTCTTTCTTATTATCATTTTTCTTTTGCTTTCTTTCTATAACTTCAATTTCAATATGGGTTCTTTTAGTGGCATGTCTTCCCCTTCCCCCCGAAAAAGGAATGGATGCTTTATTTGCAATTAACTTGCTGATTTTTAATGAACTTGTATTCAAACCTTTAAATTGTGCGTTGGCTTCCACTGATTTTAATAATTGCAAAAAGTGACTTGCTGCTTTTTGTGGAAATCTTCCGCCAGCCATACCTGGCTTATGTCCTAAATCCATTGTTGCTCTTCTATACGGTACGGGTTTTCTCATTGCAACAACCTCTTCTAAAAAAGCCTTCGCCCAAGCCAAATCTTCATATCGTAAATGATAACTTATTTCTACACTTTGTTTAGTAGAGATAGGAGCGCTTAACAATCGAGCGGTAGCACTATGTTCCTTTGCTGACCCTTTATTTTTATTTTCTGCCATTGTTTTTTTCTCCCTATTTATTCATTATTAAATGTTAATCTTTATTTATTATAAATGTTAAATCTTATCTTGCTGATACCGCCTTGCTTGACCTTGTAGCGCCAATACCTGCTGAACTATGTGTAACAGATTTTCTAGTGTGTGAAAACTCACCTAAAAAATGTCCAATCATATCCGGCATTATAAGTACCATCACATATTCTTTGCCATTATAGACTTTTATAGTTTTACCGATCATTGCTGGCATAATAATCATATCCCTGCAATGCGTTTTAATATCTGGATCATTAGCCTCCACCTTCTTTAATAATCTTTTATGTTGTTCGCTTAACCCCCTCTTTAATGATCTTCTTTGTCTGGAAGGAACTAAAGTCATAAATGTCTTTATATCTAATCTTTTTATCTGTTCTTCTGTTCTTCCTTGCCAAATGAATTCTTTTGCCATTTTTTTAACCTTGCATATTTTTTATTTATAGGAAATTTCTAGACGAAATTTCTTATTCGAGAAAGACGTAGTCTTTCTGAACAGGAAAACTTTGTTTTCCTTGTTCCCAAAAAATCATCGGGATTTTTCATTATCTTTTCCTACCTGTTCTTCGTGGTGCAATCTTACCCACTTTCCTTCCCGGAGGCGCACTTCTTGGAGACTGTGTAGGCCTGCCTTTGATATGTGAACATTTTCCACCAAAGGGATGATCAACTGCGTTCATGGAAATACCACACACTCTAGGATATAACCTGCCTTGTGCTTTGAACTTATGAAACCGTATCCCTGCTTTTAAGAACGGCTTTTCCGTTCTTCCTGAACCCGCTACAATTCCTAACGCTGCCTTGCATAACGGTGAAAATAATCGTTCTTTTCTTGATGGTAACTTGATTTTGATGCCCTTGTCTTCTTTCGCTACTATTTTAGCAAACGTGCCTGACGCTCTTACTAATTTGCCGCCATCTCCTGGCTGTAATTCCAAATTATGAATAAATGAACCTTCCGGAATATCTCTTAAACATAAAACATCACCATTATGCATTTCCGCACTGCTTCCTACACTAACCATATCCCCCACTTTAATTCCCTCTGGAGCGATTGCTAAATTCTGTTCTCCGGTTAAATAATGAACTCTCATTAATGGTGCCGTATGTCCTGCGCAATGCACTAAATCAACTACTGTTCCCGTTGATTCTGTAGGGTAATGTTTAACTTCACCCTCATAGTTATGACTAGAAGCGCGATACACCGGGGTTCCTCGTCCTCTGCGTTGTGTTATTAATCTTTTACCCATAGTTTACACCATTGTTATATTAATCCCAAATCCGCACTGACATCTGATGCCAAAAATTGCGGTGTCAATTTTACTGTTGCTCTTTTTTCTCCTCTGATAGAGTTTTGCATATTAACTTTAGCTACTTTAACTTTAAACATCGTTTCTACCGCTTTCTTAACCTCTTGCTTGCTTGCAGAACTGCTTACTACAAAAGATAACTTATTATCAAACTCTATTTGTCTGATACTTTTTTCCGTTGATAATGGATATAATAATACTTTATGATAATCTGCCTCTCTTGCTGCTTTAATCCCTAACTGTTTTTCTTCCCTTCCTTTCTTTACTGTTTCTTTTTTTGCCATTTTTGATTTAGTTTTTTGATTGATTAATTATACAAATTATCTTTTTTTAGTGCATCGATTGCTTTTTCTGTCCATAACGTTACTCTTCCCGGCATTGCACCCGGAGCAAGTAATTCCGCATTCAAACCTTTTACTATAGTAACATCAATACCTTCGATATTTTCTGCTGCCTTTATTACTGGACAATTTTCTGCAACAACTATGAGGATCCCCTTTTTACGTTGGTATCTTCTTCCTCTACGTTTGCCTATTCCCGCCCTAATCTTCTTAACTGCACATCGTGCCAATTCATCTTTAAATCCTAATGCTTGCAGTATTTCTTCCACCTCTTTAGTCTTGGATAGACTTTCAAAAGATGAATCCATTACAAACGGATATTCCACCGGAACTTTATGACCTCTTTTACAAACAATAACTTTATTTACTGTCGCGGCCAATGCCGACCTTATAGCTTTTTGATTTTCTTTCTTATTGATTTTCTGTTCTAAAACTTTTTCTGCCTTCGGTGGATGAGATCTTCTGCCTCCCACTGTTTGTGGACTATATGCTCCTACCCAGAACATTCTTGTTCCTCTTCGTGATAAGATTTTACGATTGACCCTGCTGATGCCAAACCCATAACACCCACGGTAATCCCTACGCCGTTTACTGACTGAAGAAGCTGAGCGCTTACCTGCTTCTTCATAAGCACCATATCGCTGTCTTGAAGCACTTTGTAACGCATGAACTGCTCTCTTGATTAAATCTGGACGATACTCTTCGCTAAATTGCGAGGGTAGCTCTTTATCTCCCGATTTTTTCTTTTGCAAATCAATTATTGGTAATTTCATTTTTTAGCCTTATTTTGAGATATAATTTATATCAGGCACTTCTTTACTTATTTTTTTTACACGTTCTGCTGCCGTCAACAAAACTTCTCTTTTAACTGGTCCGACTACTGAACCATGCACTAGCACATAACTATTTTTTACTATGCCATAATTGTCTAATCCGCCCACTCGATTGACTTCTGCGCCATCATGCCCTATTTTTACAATTTTTTTATTATATTCTGTTCTTTGATGATAACCCATTTTCCCTGATTGAGCAACACTAAACTCCACTCTTTTTGGCGTCCATGAACCCAGCGTAGCAATCCCTCTCTTAGTTTTCTCTGCTTTGTGCGATCGTATTTGAACGCCATATCTCTTCACCGTGCCTTGAAAACCCTTGCCTTTAGTAACACCACGAATATCAATTAAATTACCCGGCTCAAAAACATCTGTAATAGCAATTTGTTTGCCTAATATACTCTTAGCAAAAGTAAGCTTATCATCCTTCTTACCACCTAACGCAATTTCCAATAACTTTGGCTTCTTTGTTCCTATAGGAGCAACATTTTCTGGAAGAGTTTGTACTACTAATCTTAAATCATCAAAATCTTTAATCTCATCAATACTTTTACCTTGCTTTTTTGGCAACGGCATTGTTCTCCCTAAGTTCTTCTCTAATTTACTTGCCCAAATAGAAGCGGATTTTATTAAACCATATAATGAATTTTTATAAAAAGAAACACCTGAAATTAATAATGGAGGACATTCCAAAATAGTCACAGGAATAGAGATAATCTCACCTTTGGTATTGGACTTTGCTCGTGTATCCATAAACTGCACATGTGTCATTCCTGCCTTGACTGCAATAAATCCTAACAATTTTACTTTGCTTTCCGTAGCCCAATTCCTAACCCTGACTAATGTATGTCGAGACCTTTTTCTAGGCCAATACTGCATACTTCCTCTACGTGGATGTCGTATATTTCCCATTGTATTATATCATCTAAAGATTACTTAACTTACCTAAGCAATACCCAAGTAACACTGCAACCTTTTATTTTAATTGCCTATTCATAGTTTTCATCAAGAATTAGCTATGCTAAAGATGATGTCAACCTTTTCAGGCATAATTCCAAAAATCATTGATTCTTAAGAACCAGTGTGATTTCGGATTAAATGTACATAACCAAAATTAACTTTTTGATTAAATAAGCTTAAATTAAGCTTGTTTCTCCATGGGAACCACCCTTATTTATAAAGATATCGGTAGAGAAAAATAAAATCATACCTCATTGTATTGAATATTAACTCCTTCCTAACATAAACTTCTAATTCCACCATGAATTAAAATTCATCTCTCCCTCACCATCCTCACCGTCGACTCTAGACTACTGTCCTCCTTAAATGGATTACTGCTGTCATTAACAAAAAAATTCACCTTCACCCAATTCTTCTTATGACAATCATCACATTTAACCACTTTATAATCTAATTCTACCCATGGCGAACGCACAATTTCATCTGCTAAATCATTAGGACAATACTTACATTTATGTTCCCGCAACTTGCGCATGAGAGTATCATTCATAAGAGAAACGCACCTTTCTGAATATTAATATAAGGAAAATTTAAATATATTCCGCTTTTCGCATAATTTGAAGTTAAATGAACTACCTTTTCACTAACATTATTGGGACTTTTATTTTAGATGACCACTTCAAGATAATTGACCAAATTACCTTCAAAACAGTTCAAGACTATTTAACTAAAGAAACATCAGAACAAAAATTAACTAAAAAGCACCCCCTAACTAAACCCCTCCCTCCAGAAAAACTCGCCTTAGCTTTAAACAACTTCCGAAACAAAAAATATCATCTTGAATTTTATCAAAAAAATCTCTCCTTAACCAAAAAAGCCATCAGAAATTCCGTTACAGAAGATCAATTAATAATTCAAGCCATTGCTAACATCAATGAATTAGACAAAACCATCAACCTCTTAGGCAAACGCCTTAGAGAATGGTATAGCCTGCATTTCCCTGAACTTTCCGAAAAAATTGATAATCATGAAAAATATGCTCAATTCCTCTTAGAAAAAACGAGAACAGAATTAATCAAAGAACTGAACATTGATTCAGAAATTATGGGTGCCGATTTAGACAAAACTCATCTTGACGAAATTAAACAACTCGCTAACCAAATATTACAACTACGTGATTTGCGCTATAAACATGAATCTTATCTTCACGAAGTCATGCAAAAATACTGCCCAAATATTTTAGAAATGTCCGGTACAACCATTGGCGCAAAACTAATCGAACTTGCCCGTGGATTAAAACAGCTCGCTATTCTGCCTGCCTCTACCGTTCAACTTCTCGGCGCAGAAAAAGCCTTATTTCGTCATATAAAAACTGGCTCACGCTCTCCGAAATATGGCGTGATTATTAATCATCCCTTCATCCAAAACGCTCCTCGCGATTGTAAAGGAAAAGCCTCGCGTATTTTAGCCGACAAAATTACCTTATGCGCCCGTTTAGATTATTTCCACGGCGAATTTAAGGCCTTGGAATATAAACAAGATTTAGAAGAAAAATTATCCCAAACAAAAAAAAAACAACCAAAAAATGTCCAGAAAAATTAAACCGCATAAACTATTTGAAATGTATGAAGAAGCGCATGGCAGAAGAATCTTCACTAAAAGTATTGTTCCTAACTATACTCCCTTTGATGAACGTATCGTTCGTGAAGATGGAGAAGAATATCGCGAATTCGATCCCACGAGAAGTAAACTTGCCGCTGCCATCATGAAAGGCAGTTTAAACATTGGCATGAGAAAAGATGATGTTATCCTTTACTTAGGTGTTTCTCACGGCTATACTTCTTCCTTTGTCTCTGATATTATCGGAAAAGACGGTCTTATTTTTGGCATTGACCCTGCTCCTCGCGTAATTCGCGACTTGGTCTTCCTTTCTCAACATCGCCAAAATATTGTTCCTATTCTTGCTGATGCCAATCATCCGGAAACATACGCCGACAAAATCTGCACACCGAATATCATCTATCAAGACATCGCCCAAAAAAATCAAGCTGAAATCTTCCTTACTAACTGCAAATTGTTCCTCCAAAAAGGCAGTTACGGTCTACTTGCCGTAAAAGCCCGCAGTATTGACATCAAACGTTCATCCAAACAAATTTTTGAAGAAGTAAGAAAAAAAGTAGAAAAAGAATTGACTGTCATCGATTATCGCATTCTTGACCCCTTAGAAAAAGATCATTGCATGATTATTGTTAAGAAATGAATTTTAGTATCCTACTTTCTCTAAATATTTTTGTAAATCCTTATGTTCCTTATCACAATCAAATCTAAAAAAATAATTCTCACTAAATTTTATAAACATTAACATCTTTGCTCACTAAATGTCCCTTTCCCGTCACGCCGCCTATCTTTATCTTTATTCTCGTAAATTACAGCATCTCACCGAAAAAATCCAAAAATTAACTAAAGAGGCCCAATCCCACATCCAAAAACATAATTCCACTAATGACCAGACCGCCAAAGAAAGATATCGCTATAAACACGCTAAATTAATGCAGGAAATCCAAAAATTAATGAAAAAACATAACGAACTGCTCAGCTGGATACATCACCATCAAGCTTCTTTCGCTTACGCCTTACAGAGAGAACATAAACTTAACTTTAAGTAAATTAACTCTGATTATTTCTTAACCACTTTAATAATATTCACCGGACAGACATCAGCCGCTTCTTGATTGGTTGCTCTTGCCTCTTCCGAATCAATATCTAACTCCCACTGTTCACCAACTTTCTTAGAACCTTTCAAATTAGCCATACCCTCCTCATCCATTTCCCAAAAATCAGGGCTAATCGCTGCGCATGCCCCGCAACTAATACACTGATCCTTCAAATGCACAATTAAATGTTTTGCCATTTTAAAAATACCCCTCTTACTAATCAAAAAAACCCCTTATTTATATTATTTTCCCATCACTTTACCCTTACTCCGCAGAAAGCTTTATATAAATTGTTTATTTTATTCTTCCTATGCAAAAGAGTGTGAGAAAAACCCTATTTTTATCTCTCCTGATTTTCTCTCTCCTATTCTTAATCTCCTGCAGTAAAGTTGCCGGTGGTGAAACTCCTCCTGACACTGCCGCTCGCCTTAAAGCCGTTCAGACTGGTACCCAAGGCATTGTTCTAAGAATCATGCCTAATGCTCCTCCCCCTATAATTTACGATCGCAATGAACTAGTCGCTATTGTTGATGTTGATAATAAAGGTAACTTCCCCTTAGAACCAACGGAATGTTTCATCCAAGTAACCGGCTTTGACCCTACTATCATTAAGGGTAGTATGAATTCTCCTCATTCCTGTGCCGAAAACTATCCCGGAATATTTGAAGGAAAAACAATCTATAACCTCAATGGTGGCACTAACCAAATTGAATTCCGTTCTCCTAATGTTATTCTCCCTCCTGGAGTTCAGGAATACAGCCCTATTTTAAATTTCTTATCCTGTTATCATTATCATACTATCGCTAATCCTCAAATATGTGTAGACCCTTTATTTTATCAAGTAACTTCCCAGCAAAAAACGTGTATTCCCAAATCTGTAGGTATGACTGGTGGACAAGGAGCACCTGTTGCCATAAGCAATGTTGGCGTAGAGATGACCGGTGGTCGCGCTGTATTTACTATTACCATCAACAACATTGGTGGTGGTCGTGTGCTCTCCCCCTATGCCAACTATCAAGAATGCGGACAAGCTTCTATTGCTCGAACTGACGAAGATAAGGTCGTCTTTGACGTAAAATTAGCTGGAGCCAGCCTTGTTGACTGTAAACCTCGAGATAAAATTGTCCGTCTAAATAATGGTATTGGTCAAATATTTTGCACATTTAATATCCCTGGTTCTACCGCATATGAAACCCCTTTGTCTATTGACTTAGATTATAGCTACATGCAATC
The DNA here is from genome assembly GCA_016185725.1 of Candidatus Woesearchaeota archaeon. Taxonomy (GTDB): domain Archaea; phylum Nanobdellota; class Nanobdellia; order Woesearchaeales; family GW2011-AR9; genus JACPNA01. Next base: position 58,835 of record JACPNA010000042.1, read on the forward strand.
CTTTACCCGCCCCATAAAAATAGTAAAAACACCCGAATAAAACCGATTTGACTTCCAAGAACTAAAAAAGTTTAAATACCCCTCTTCTTTAATCCTTCAATAAAGTATAATAGGTATAATAATTACAACATTTAAATTATAAATTAAAGAGGCTGATAATATGAAATACAAAAGTATAATTCTATTTATTGTAATGCTTGCTAGTATGTTGCTGCTTACTGCTTGTAATACGCAACAACAAACCAACCAACCCAAAGGAATTTATATAGGTGGTACTCTCGGTATAGTCGCTAAATTTCAGCCATTTGGCGTCACTGAAGATAACATTTACAGCATCTACGACTCTGAAACATTTCCTATAGAAACAACCTTTACTAACAAAGGGGAGTATGAAATTAAACCCGGCGATGTAACTATTAAATTACTTGGTCCCTCTGAAAAAGAATTCTCCGGTATAGCTAATTGGGAATTAAAAAATAAAGATACCGTAGAAAAAATAAGTGAACTAACACCTAACGGCGGAGAAGAAACCCTTAGTTTTGCTTCTGATGCCAAATATCTCAGCCCTGTTACCGGAGCAATTCAACGCGCTTGGTTTGCTAATATAGAATACAAATATCAAACCTACGCTATCGTTCCTGAAGTATGTTTAAAAGAGGACCTCACTGATAAACGCGTTTGTGAAGTTAAAGATCCAAAAAAAGCAGTATCTGTTTCTGGCGCCCCCATAACTATAACTAACGTAGAAGAAGACACCTCGGGAAAAGGAATTATGGCCTTAAAATTCAAAATTAAAAACGTCGCTACCGGCAAAGTAGCCCTCCCCGCAGAAGATTTTTCTCCTAATCTAGACAAACTCTCTTTCTCATTGGACGATTCTGCTTGGGAATGTAAATCCACCGGAAAAATCAATGAAGCACGTCTTATAAACGGAGAAGCAGAAATCGTCTGTAAACTAAAAGAAGCCCTGGCTAAAGGCGCACTTTCCACAACGCAAGTTAAACTAACGCTTGACTATAAATATAGAGATATAATCTCCGAGAAAATTCAAATCAAGCAAAGCGTAAAATAAATTTTTTTATTTATATTCATTTTTCATAAACAATATTATTTTAATTAACATGGAACTACCACTAACAAACCAACCCTTATTCCACCGTTTCCAAGAATTCTTTAAAACTCTTTCTAAAAACGACAAAATTGCCATTTATCACGACACTGACCCAGATGGCATCACTTCTGCAAAAATCATTACTGCTTGTTTAAACCGCTTGAATCTTAACGTTAAGTTATATTTACAAAGTCAAAAAGGCGAAATTGATATTAGCAATGAAAACATTGCTCTTATCAAAAAACATCATATCACTAAACTCATTACTACCGATAAAGCGATCGAATGTTCTCCTGAACAAATTAAAAAAGTAGAACAATTTGCGAATATTTGTATCTTCGACCACCATGTTATAGAAAATGACATCTCTTCAACAAAAACAGTGTTCCTTAAACCGCAATTATTATTCCAAACTAATCGTCCTGATCAATATTGTAGTGCCAAATTTACCTACGATCTTCTCAACACTCTCACTCCTTTAGACGACCTCGATTGGATTTGCTTAGCTGGTGTTATTGGTGATATGGCTTTTCCCGCTTGGCCTGAATTTGTCCATAAAACTCTTAAAAAATACAAATTAAAAAACAAAGACCTCTTCTCCACCAAAATTGGTCTTCTCACTCAATTAATTTCCTTTGCCGAATCTCTTGATGAACAAAAAAAATGTTTAAAGATCATTCTTTCATCTAATAACCTCACCCAAGCCCTTTCCCTGATGCGCCCTTATATGAAAGTGAAGTTAGAACTTGATAACTACACCCAAAAATTTGATAAACATGCAGAAAAATACAACCAGAACAATCTTTTAATTTTAGAAGTCAAATCACCCTACAAAATAAAATCCTTGATTAGCAGCAAAATTGCCCACAAAAAATATCCTCATAAAACTATTATTACTACGCAAAAAATCGGACAGTTCATGACTATCTCTGCCCGCCGTAATGATTGTAAAATAAGCATGAATATTCTTTTAAAAAAATCTCTTGGCAACCTTCCCGGCAACGCCGGTGGTCATATTCCTGCCTCTGGCGCTTCTGTATCCATTAAAGATTATCCCGAATTCAAACAAAATCTCATCAAAAACGAACTAGAAATGCGCACGGAAAAAAAATCTAAAACTGCTTCTTAAACCTAAAACTACTTCTCCAGACAAAAATCCCACATAAATTGGAAGAACTTTCGATAACCCTCCGCTAGTACTTTACTTTTCAAAACAAATTGTAATGGCTCATCATAAAGTTCTCCTAGTTTAACCACCACAAATGGAACTACATAATCTCCCAATATGTCCACCGCCGTAGCACTAGAATATTTCTTTGGTAAAAATTTATACGACTTACCCGCAATATTTAAGAATAATGATGTCTAATAATTTTTGTATCCTATTATTTTAATTGATATACAAATCAAACCACTCTTCACCGAATTCCCACCAACATCACAAACGCTAAAAAACTTTCTAACTGAATATACTCATCACTTCCTTCTACCATCCTAAACTCTACTTCTCCGCATTTATCAACTAACTCTACTTTTTTTCGATCATCGAGATACAAATTCCAGATCTCTTTTTGAATTTGTTTAATCACATCAATTCCCGACAGCCCATAATCCAGCATCAATGATAATAGCTTCTTCCTTGCCTCAATGAAATTACCATTCGCTGCAATCGACAAAACTTCATTGACCTCTCTCGGTTTCGCTACTGAAGCCATAGAATAAACCAAATTCGCATCAATTTTTGCATTCAGAACCGCACAACTCTGCATAATATTCTCTAATTTTCGACAATCGCCTTCACACACTTCAAATAACGCCTTTCGTGCATCAGAAGAAACTTCCAATTTTTCTCCCTTACCCACTGTATCAATAACCACGCCAATCTCTTGTTCTGATAACGGCTTAAACCGAAATACTGCGCATCGACTTTGTATTGGATCAATAATCTTTGAACTATAATTACATGATAAAATAAAACGGCAAGTCTTAGTATAATTCTCCATTGTCCGTCTAAGAGCCTGTTGTGCTTCTCGTGTCAAAGCATCCGATTCATCTAAATAAATCAATTTAAATGGCACATCGCCGATTGCTCTTGTTCGCGCAAAATCCTTAACCTTGACCCTGATAATATCAATTCCTCGTTCATCAGAAGCATTTAATTCTAATGTGTTATCACGCCAATATTCTCCAAATAACTGCTTAGCAATAACCAAAGACAGCGTTGTCTTACCTATTCCCGCCGGTCCGGAAAACAACAAATGAGGCATATTTCCTGATTTTACAAACGCTGCCACTTTTTCTACAATTTCCTTCTGACCTTTAACCTCATCAAAACTTGCTGGTCTATACTTCTCTGTCCAAATTGTCGAAGTCATAAAATATCAAGACTATACTTAGTTTATAAGTTTTACTCCCCCCAAATCTCTACACTAAAAAACATATAATATCACTTGCTTAAAAATACTAAACATTTGCGGCAAAGACAAATTAAACACAAAAACAACTACTAACGTAGCTAATAACACCCAAATCATTGCTTTCAGCACCAACGTTAAAATCTCCTCTAAAAAAACCAAAATTAACACCCCCGATGCTATAACTATAAGCAAAAATATATCCATTTAAAACCTAAAAACAGAGAAAGTATTTAATAATTACTCTAAAAAATAAATTTAAAAAATTAATCCTTCACATGAACAACTTGTGTAGGATAAGGAATCATAATCTTAGCCTTATTTAAAGCATTATATACTTCTTCCGTTATCTTCAGCTGCATCGCCGCTTCTTTATCCCAATGCTCCACCCAAAAGAATACCCTAAACTTCAATGCAAAATCTCCCATCTCAAAAAATTGTACCGAAGGAGCCGGTTTTTTGGAAACACCCTCTATTTTACTCACTACACCCATTACCACCTTCCTCACTTTCTCTACATCCGTGCCATATTCCACCCCAAAATCTACTCGTCCTCTAACTCTAGTATCTGGCTGAGTAAAATTCATCACTCTTGAATTTGCTAAATAACCATTGGGGATATACACTACTTCATTATTGAAAGTCATCAACTTTGTGCTTCTCAACCCAATATCGTGAATAATTCCCACTTCTCCGCTTTCCAATTTTATCTTATCCCCGATTTGGTAAGTCTTATCAACTAATAAATTAATTCCGCCAAGAACATTCTTCAAAGAATCCTGCAACGCTAATCCTAACACAATACCACTGATACCCACGCCAGCTAAATAAGGAGTAATATTAATCCCCCATATATTAAGCGCCCACATCAACGCAATTATCACAAATACGATATGCGATGCTTTATGAAATAACGGTAATAACACATCATCTAATTTACTTTCTGTTCTCTTAGAAAATGTTATGCCCCACCCTTCAATGAATACATCTAAAACCCTCATTAACACAAACAAAAATGTTACTGCTAACAACGTATCCACAACATTAACCAGCCGATCATGCCACCCCATATTAAATAAAGCTAATTTTACCCCGAAAACCAATATTAGCAAAAATATCGGCTTGCTCGTATATTTGAATATCAAATCATCAATAATTGTCTCTGTTTTCCCCGCTAAAGTTTTCAGATATCCATTAAACAAAAACAATAATACTCCCGCAAAGACTGCAAATGCCACCACTATTGCAATTGAAGAAATCAGCAGATTATCCATATATGGTAACGTATGTACTCTTCCCAACAGATTATCCATGAATGCTTGCGTTATTAAGACCATCTTCTCTCAAGACAAACCCTTCTTTAAATATATTTCGCTTCAAAATTTTTTGTGTTATCCCCAAACTATTCCCTGTGATGAGTTTTTTTTAATTTAGAAGTTATTTAGCTTTCCACCAATTAAATTTAACCATCAACATCCAAAAAAATCAACCAACACTAAAAAAAGAAGAATAAATTAAAAATTCTTACTTGAAATTAATCCTCTTTCATATCCCCCACATCACCGGAAGGAACAGCATTTCTTGAAATGATCACTACATCCCCAATTGACTTCACTAGTTGATGTGGTACAATGACCCCTCTTGCACTGCCGATAACTCTGCTTAAGAAAGAAGTTTTAGTTGCTTTAATTCTCCACCCAGAAATTTTATTTCCTGCCAGAATACATTCCTCTATGTCGCCAAAGTAATCACCTGAATCTGTGAACACTTTTAAATCATACGAATCCGATAATTTTCTCATTTTTAACATAAATTTCACCTCTATTGTAGATTATAATTATTACTCTAAAAGTAAGCCCTTAAGTTTAAATACTTTTCTGTTATGCAGTAGCTTATGAAGACAATGCCTTCTCTTAAGCTCTTGGGAACTTCTCATATTGCTCAGCAAAGTATCAACGAAATAAAACACGCCATAACTGTTTTTCAGCCAGATATCATTGCTTTAGAACTAGATACCCCGCGTGCTCATTCCTTGCTATCAGAAAAACAAAACAAAATTTCCCTAACCGCCATCACTGAAATAGGTGTTAAAGGCTATTTATTCGCTAAAATCGGGCAAATCGCCCAACAAAAATTAGGCAATTCTGTAGACATTGCCCCCGGCTCAGAAATGAAAACAGCTCTGGAACTAGCTAAAAAAAATAACCTTCAAATAGAATTAATTGATCAGCCCATTCAAATCACCTTGAAAAACTTCTCTAAACATTTAACCTGGAAAGAAAAATTTCATTTCTTCACCGATATCCTCCACGGAATTTTCTTTCCGAAAAAACAACTTCGTGAATTTGGCCTGGAAAAACTAGATTTACGTAAAGTTCCCGAAAAAGAACTAATCATGAAAATAGTCGCCCAGCTAAAAAAACGCTACCCTAACATCTATAAAACCCTTATTGACGACCGTAATCGTTATATGGTTAAATGCCTTGTTAAACTTCTACGCGAACATCCCGGAAAAAAAATTCTGACCATTGTCGGCGCCGGCCATTTAGACGGCATGCAAGAGTTATTGTTAAAGATAGATGTTATAAGAACAGGAGAGAACTTTGCAAAAAATCATCCTAAAGAGAAAAATCTCATACCCCACTAAATTTTTTACTGAAAAAAAACTACAATTTTTACCGTAACATTTTTAAAAAACAACCCCTTTTAACTTCATAAAGTAGCAGTGGCAGGAGCTCACACAAACCGCAGGTCGTATGTTGTGGGATTGAGTCTAATCACAAAATCCCACTTGAATGAATTTCAATTCAAATATTTGACTTGCTCAACGGTTTGCGAGGAAAGTCCGTCCACCAGTAAAGAGAATTAACCTCTCTCTACAACATGACCGCTTCCCTAGGAAGGAGGAGAAATCCCTCGGCTCTGGCTCAGAAACGACATGTCCATAACTAAGGATGATATTGGCGAAGCTTCTTGTGAAAGAAGTCAGTTAACCCTTTGACATTGGTTATGGGAACAATTAAACGGCGAAACCTGGTCGGTGCAAGTACATTTATGTACGCTTAGTAGAATGCTCTAAACGACTATCGGCATTTCTTAGAAATGTTTTGGGTCTTACAAAAGACGGCTTACGCCACTCTACTTTTCTTTATTTTAGTGAACAACATAATTAAAGCCTAATTTTATATGTCGTTTACTATCTAATGAGCGACACAATTTAATGATTTGCTTATGTCACTCATTATTTAACCAAAAACTATAAAAACTACCCTAAAAAACAATACTTTTATGACCGATGACAAAATTCGCTTGCCTTCAGGACAGGGGGGCTTAACCCGATTTTTTGATGATTACAAATCCAAAATAGAAATATCCCCTGGCGTTGTTGTCATCCTTTGCTTAGTAGTTATGATTATTATTATCCTGCTGCACTATTTTGGAGGAACTGTTTTCTAAACCATGTTTCCTGGTGTCAACCCTCGGCAAATGCAGCAGATGATGCGCAAAATGGGCATCCAGCAGACCGAAATTAACGCTACAGAAGTAATTATTAAAACTGCTGACAAAGAAATTATCATTACTAATCCTTCCGTCGCTAAAGTAAACATGATGGGTCAAGAAACATTCCAAATTTCTGGAGAAATACACGAACGTATGCATTCTACTTCCCCTGAAATCTCTGACGAAGACATTAAAACTGTCATGGAACAAGCCAATATAAGCCGATCCGCCGCTAAACATGCTATTGAAGAAGCTGACGGCGATCTCGCCCAAGCCATTATGAATTTAAAATAATTTTATATAACCGTTTCCCTTCACCCTGTTAATGCCCCCTGCCTATCAGCAAACATTTCAAAAATCCGAACAACAATTAGCTTCCGCTCAATATCTTCTCAATGTCACCTATCGTACCATTCAAGACCCAAAATTACTTATTGGCGTAATAACCACCCTCTTTTCCTCTTTAGAACACGCCCTCACCGCCGTATTGATATACGAACGTTCTCTCCTATTAATACCTGCTTACGAAAATAACTTCGAAAAAAAATTTACCCTTTTCCGTTCTAATTCTGCTAAAAGAAATCATCTTCCCCAAAAACACATCGAACTCATCAAAAAAATACATTCTTTAACAGAACTGCACAAAACTAGCCCCGTAGAATTCCAGCGTGGCAATAAATTAATTCTCTGTGATAAAAAGTATCAATTAGAGCCATTAACCCTAGAACTAGCTCAAAATTATGTAGAACTAACCCATCAATTTTTAAACATAATCGCTAAAATCATCAAAATAAAAAGAAAGCAATAGAAAGTAATAAATACAACGAGTAATTCTTCTAAATACAACATATACTTATTTTTTCCTGCACATGAATGAATATCTCCTTGACGCCCGAGAAGAACTAAAACGCTTAGAACACATTATCTACGTTAGTTTAAAATACACCCGCACCGTAGACGTAATAATTAACGCCTTAAACCGCATGGTTGGTACCTTCGACATCATTATTGAAGCCTTTCTAGAAAAAGCCAAAGAAGAAAATAAAATTACTGCTTTGCCTAAAAGTCCGGCTTTGCGTGCCACCATGCTTGGCGAACTTTATCCCGAAGACCAAGAATTACAGCGGTACCTGACATTCTATGCCTTCCTAAAAACCGTCCTTAAACTCCCTTATTCTAAACGCGAAGAATTTCGTCGTCATGTCACCTTAATCGTTGAATTAGATCACTCCACCGCAGAAATTACTATAGATAATCTAACCAGTTGTGAAAAATTTATGCATAGTTTCTTTCAGTACGGCTGGAGAAATATAACCGGTAAAACTGAAGAAGACTCCTGTTTTAATAGCTAAATAATTACCTAACGACAAAAAGATTAAATACTCCTTTCTTCTCTTCTAGTTAAAAAGAGTGGATTTACTATGACCAAATTTATTACTATAGCTTCCGGAAAAGGCGGTGTCGGTAAAACTACCGCTGCTATCAATCTCGGTCAAGCCCTTATTCATTTAGGAAAAAAAGTGATTGTTGTTGATTCTAATCTTGTCACTCCCAATATTGGGATTCATCTTGGCCTAATTAATCCCGACGGAACTATCAACAAATTTCTTCGCAAAGAAAAAAATCTTAAAGACATAATTTATACACATGAAAGTGGATTATCCATAATCCCTGCTTCACCCTCTTATATAGAATTCCAAAAAACCAACCCTCAAAAAATAGCTGAAATTTTTGAACATCTTGACAACCTTGCTGACATCGTAATTTTAGACGCCCCTAGCGGTTTGGGTTATGAAATAGAACAAATTCTTAAACACAGTGATGAAGTTATTATTGTTGCTAATCCCAATTTAAGTTCAGTTATGGACGCTTTAAAAACTATCCAATTGGCTCGTTCCAATCAAAATATTATTGCTGGTGTCATTCTTAACATGAGTCATCGTGGCTGGCATGAAATGAAACCGCATGAAATTGAACATATCTTAAACTACCCTATTATAGCTAACATAAAAGCTGATAGAAAAATCCGTAAATCCCTGCATCAACAATTACCCTTAAATTTTCTCTACCCGCAATCTCGTTCAGCTAAAGAATTTCGAAAAGTTGCCGAACATATAACTTTTAAAAAATAACACCATGAAAAAACATCGACCATTAAAACTAGCCGAAAAGGGTTGGAATGAACCGCAAATTCGCCGTGCCCAAACTATCTTGGACCGAGCAGAGCCTCACGATGTTTTCTTTTCTAAAATCGTTTTTTGGAGCGCCATTCTCGTTATCATTTTTGCGAATCTCCTTGTTTCTCTAATCCTAATCCCTTTTTTAATCATCTTCAACAATCTTATCCTTTATAGCATCATCATCCTTCTCGCTGGAGCCATTGGCTTTTTATATAATTACTTGATTACTGACATTGGTCACCTCGAACGTAAACACCACGTCGCCGCAAGCATCATCATTCCTCTCCTTGCTCTCGCCAACATGATTGTTATGATTTACATTTCTAATCGTTTTATCCAAGATTTAAAAGTAAAAAATCCCTTGCATGACCCTTGGTTAATCAGCATAATTTTTGTCTTAGCGTTTATTCTCCCTTTTTTAATAGACCAATTTAGAACAAAACAACAATCACAACGAGCTTATTTGATCAGATAAATTAACTTCCCACACCAATCAATATTACCCCCATAATAATCCCCCCCACACTAATCAACTTCCATTTATTCATTTTCTCACCCAAAAACATAACTGAGAATAAAGTAGTCCAGATATACGCTGTGGAAGCAAACGGATAAACCACACTCAACTCTCCCATGCGCAAAGCCGTAACATAAAATATCACTGAAAATCCATATAATACTAATCCTCCCCACAAAAATTTGCTAAAAAATAACTCTCTAAATCGTAGCTTATCTACCCCTTTCTTAAATAAAAGTGTTCCACAGCTGCCTATAACCGTACCAAATACAATCAAGATTATTGCTAAAATATTAATCAATTTTCCTCACCTTTTTTTGAAGAACCATATCCTAATATACAAATTGAAATTAAAATTATGATTACACCAATCCATTTTAAAACATTCATTTTATCAGTCAAAAAAATTAATGGTGAAGCTAAGCTCACCCAGACATAACTTGTTGCAATTATCGGATATAGCACACTTAATTCCCCTGACTTAAACGCAATCAACATTAATATTGCTCCTACCCCATAAAATAAACATCCCGCTATAAACAAAACATTCACAAAACTAAGTAAATTACTAAAAGAAGCATTTTTCACGCCTAACTTCCAAAAAATCTGTCCAGTAGAAGTAAATAATGTGCAAAGCAGCATCAAAAAAATAGCTCCTCTCTTTGTAACTTTTAAAGAACTAACTGCATTAACATCTTCTGTCATTTGCCTCATTAATTAAATTAATCCCTCAATAAGATTTCAATCATTGTTGCATACGCTGGGCGTGCAATTAAAACACCAAATGACATTCCTGCAATTGTCGTTAACGCAAAACCCTTCAATAAGCCTGCGCCCGCCCAAAATAACGGCACCATGCTTGCAAAATTAATACAATAAGCACCCATAATAATAAACAGCGCATTTTTTATTGCTGTTTTCCAATCTGCAGTCGCTTCGCCCTTCATCGTTTCATCTGTAATAATAATTAAATGATTAACTCCCGTACCAATAACAATAATAACTCCAGCAATTGCCGCTAAATCTAAATTCCAACCCACAAACGCAGCAAAGCCCATCACCAAAATAACTTCAGAAACCAAAATTGACGCCATAGGAATAATAATTTTAAACTTCTTATACTTCACTGTAACAACGCTCACTACACCTAAAATTGCTAATACTCCCACCAATAAGATATTATTTAAAAAATCATTGCCTAATGAAGGAGAAATTGTATCCGTCTTCACAACTTCTAATTTTACCGGTAAACTTCCTGTAACTAACACCGTTTGTAATTTTTTCATATTCTGCAGACTATTTGCCATTGCTTGTTGCTGACCTAATCCTGTTCCCGAACCAGAAATTTGAATACTTGTAGAAGCTCTTCCTTTTAACTCTGCCCCTATTTTTAGACTATCCACTTGCTTATCATCCAAATATAAATCTAAACTTTTACTGAGATAATTCTGTCCATTTTCTGAAACTACATTTAACTTTTCTGTAAGCCTAGCCTGCCTATCCGCTGCTTCTGGATTCAAAGAAATTGTAAAAAAGAAATTACAGGCATACCCCTCTTGCGCTGAGAAACATCCCTGACGTGGATCTATCCCCGAACAATCCGCACTTTTACATACATAAGTGATATCTTTCTTCCCGCCGTAAAATACTGTTTCATTCCCTATTTTGGCCTCAAACTTGCCTTGCTTGCCTAATAATTCTTTGACTTCATCTTCTGTAACCCCCGCAATTTCAATTAAAATGAAATCTTCTCCCGCTAAATCTGAAGCTGACCTGACCACAATATCGCTTAATCCATAAACATTTAATCTTTCTTTTAAGATATCCACAATACTTTCTAAATCCCCTTTATCCGTAAGTTCCGCTGGCTTTAATAAAACCCTTGTTCCTCCTTCTAGATCTAAACCCTTCCGAATATTGGAACGGGGATTATCATACACTTTCAATCCTAAATCCATTTCCCCATTTAAATTATTTTTAGTGATTAATGTATATTTTTTTTTGTCCGTTTGTAAACTAATGGATTTGTTCTCTTTCAAAGTCTTTAATGTTGCATAATAATCCTCTGCATTTTTAATGCGCTCATCATTTAAATACAAAATTCTTTCTTTATTTACCGGCATAGTCTTCGCCGTAGGCGTAATAATACCTGCATTAGCCGCTGAAGAATTATACGAGACGCTCCTTATTGTAACCCCCTCTTCACTAAATAGTTGTGGATGTATTGCTACCAGTGCAAAAGCGAGGAAAACGAACAATAAAATTACTCTCCAACTAGTAAATATCTCTTTTAATTTAGTCATTGTATTTATACTTCTTTTTTTCTAAATATAATCTTAAAACACCTACATTTTGTATCCACGTCATAGGCATATCTACCATTAATCCTATCAACAAAATATACATAATTTGTTTAACCACATCACTTTGTACAAAAAATAACGCGATTAATATTACCACCAACGTAGTAAAAGTCATGGTTAACCCCGTCTTGATAGAACTATAAATCCTATCCTTCAGTAATCCTTCCTGTCTCCTCATTGATCGTGTAGTTAATAGTACATCTGTATCTACAGAATAGCCGATTAACATCAATAATGCTGCTACACCTGCCGTACTTAATTTCATGCCTGTCAAATTAAATACCGCTACAGTTACAACAATATCTGAAAATGCGCATAAGATAACCGCTAAACTAGGAATTATGATTCTAAAATATAATATAACCACTAATCCCATTAATAAAAATGATACTAACAAAGCAAAAATTGTCTGCTTAAAAAAATTTGCGCCTAACGAAGAGCCAATAACCTCTGCATTATAATCTTTATCAGTTATCAAAGTTTGCTGTTTAATTACTTTAATCAAAGAATCAATCTCTGCTTTTTCTTGCACATCGGAATCTACGGATAATCCCACCACCCTTCCTGCTGAAGTTATTGTCCTTACAGAAATATCTTCTGTAGGAAACTTGCTTTGTAAAAAAGTTTCCAATCCTTCTTCTCCCATTGCTACATCTTTGGTGATAGTAATCGTAGAACCGCCCTTTAATGTAACCCCTCTATGCACAAAATCTCCCGTAGTATAATATTGTACACTAATTTGTGCTAAAGCTAAAATAACGAGCAAAAAAGGTAATATCATTAAAACTTTATATTTCTCTTCATACCAATATTGTACTTTAGATTTTAATTTATCCCCCATCTTTTCCTCCAAACCGTAATTTCTATATAAAGATTATGTTGACTGAAACATTATTCAAAAATAATAATAGATGTTGCCTCTTTATCCCTCTCAACACCCCCAAAACATTTATAAATGTCCAAAAGTTCATCTTTAAAGTGGAATTAATCGAATTGAACGAGGTGGCGAAAGAGTTTAACAAAGTTAAAGTTCTTAGTAATGTAAATATACATGTTGAAGATGGTGATCTCTTTGGTATCATTGGCCAATCCGGGAGCGGGAAAACTACTTTATTAAATATTTTAGCCGGCTTTATAGAACCTACTTTCGGAACTGTTTCTTATGTTTCCAAAATTGATCATCAACCTAAAAACCTTTATGAAAATTTTCATAAAATAAAACGCCACCTTGGATTCAACCCTCAGCACCCTTCCTTTTATCCCAAATTAACGGTTAAAGAAAATCTTCTGCACTTTGGACAGCTTTATGGTTTAAAGCATGAAACCTTGATAAATAATGCCAAAAACTTATTACAATTCACTCAGTTGTACGAACATCGCGATAAACTTGCCGAACAGCTCTCCGGAGGAATGCAAAAACGCCTCGACATCTCCTGTAGTTTAATCCATAAACCTAAAATTCTCTTTTTAGACGAACCAACCTCTGATCTTGATCCGGTAATGCAAAAAGAAATTATTCAGCTTATCCAAGAGGTCAACAAACAAGGCGTCACCATTGTTATCGCTTCCCATCATCTTGAAAGCATTGAAAAAATATGTAATAAATTAGCTATCATTCATCATGGTCAGGTGCATAGTTTTGGCGAATTTGAAGAAGTTCGTAAGCCCTACCTCAAGAACAATATTAACATTAACATCAAAATAGGCAAGGACAAAGAACGTATCATTCAATTAGTCAAAAAACTTCCTGTAAACAAAATTGTAGACAAAGAAGACTACCTCATTCTTTACCCCATCGATACTGAAAAAACTCTTAATATGCTCAATAAATTGATTAAAGAAGAAAACCTTTATTTACATGATATTGACTTAAGAAAACCCTCGCTTGCCGAAATTTTCGCCAAAATAACTGCGGAGAAAGATTAAATCATGAGCAATCTCCTATTATTGACAAAAAAGAATATAATCCTGCTTTTCCGTGCAAAGAGTTCTGCTCTAATAGTTTTCTTTGCACCATTATTATTAATACTCATTCTAGGATTATCTTTTAATAACACCAGTAAATACGGATTAAATATAGGAGTTCATGCTTCCTCTTATAATGACGAAATCAATAATTTCCTTGCTGAATTGAAACAGCAAGAGTTTAATGTTGTGAAATATGATGCCACTATTGCCGCCTGTGTTGAAGACATTAAATTAGGTATCATGCACACTTGTATAGAACTTCCCGAAACATTTCAAATCCAATCTAACACCCCGGCACAGGTTACCTTCTATGTTGACAAAAGTAAAATTAATCTTGTCTGGATGATCCAAGATACCATGCAGAATAAATTGGGCATAAAAGAACAGCAAATATCTGAAAACATTGCTAAAGACGTCTTAAACAAACTTACGGATACAACTATCAGAATCAATAACGAAAAAAACGGCATTGCTTCTGCTAAAGATAAAAGTTCTTCCGCTTCCAAAAACACTGAAGAAGCTAGGAATATCCTTTCTGCTCTGGATTTAACCGTGCCTACCGCTGCTTATGATACGACTATTCTTACTTCATTCAAAGACAGTATGGTTGCCAATTTAGATGATAGTATACTTAAAATTACCGCCGCCAAAGCTAGCGTTTCTAAAACTTCTCTTAACAGTTCAGAACAGAAAAAAATTACTGACTCCCTCGCCGCTGCTGCCTTATCCTTAGCTAATGCTCAAGTTCTTATTAATTCTGAAGAAGCCATTAGCCTTAATGCCATCATTGCTATGGTCACCTCCTTGCAGACTGATTTAACTTCAACTAAAACAAAATTAAATACTGCTTCGGCAAAAATAGCCGATAGTAACACTAATTTAAATTCAGTAAAAACAACCCTTGCCGAAACAATGACTCTTCTGGATAATACTCAAAAAACTCTCGAGCAAATCAACACTAATTTACAATCTCAAAAAGTTACAGATGCTAATGTAATATCCCAACCTATTCAGACTAAAATAGAACCAATTGCTCAAGAAAAAACCCACCTTAGTTATATGCTGCCCATTTTACTAATACTCGTCATAATGTTTTCTTCTCTATTATTAGGAACAAGTTTGGTCATGATGGAAAAAAATAGTCCGGCGTTTATCAGAAATTTTTTCTTGCCCATTAGAAAAATAAATTTTATCCTATCCATATACTTAACCAACGTTTTCCTGATCTTAATGCAAGTTATTATTATCCTTATCTTATCAATTATTTTTGTTAAGGAAATAACCAACTCATTGCATTTGTTGGCAATTATTTTATTTCTTGCTGCTTCTATCTTCACTTTCTTAGGCATGCTTATCGGCTATCTCTTCACTTCAGAAGAAACCGGTATTCTCGCTTCCCTTTCCCTAGGAAGTTTATTATTATTTATCTCGGGAACAATTCTTCCTATCGAAGCTGCCTCCGCCGCGATTAGAGAAATTATCTCCTTTAGTCCCTTCGTTATTTCCGAACGCCTTATTCGTGAGATATTCATCTTTAATAGCCCCTTCGCATCTTTATGGATGGATTTTTTAATTCTCATTGGGTATAGCTTAATGCTATTCTTAATAACCTTAATTGCTGAATCAATAATGCATAAACACTTGCTGGAGCGTTTCCTTAGACATCATCACAACATCCATAAACAAAACAGCAAGTTAATCAAGAATGGATAACCAAAATATTCCTAAAATAAAACCTTTAATTATTATTTCTGGTACCCCCGGCACAGGTAAAACTACTTTAGCAAAATTTCTGCAGAAAAAACTAAATTTTCAACGATTAGATATACATAAATATTACCCCATCATTTCTACCGATTACAACAAAAATAAACAATGCTATAATATTGACCGCCAAAAATTCTTAACATTAGTTAAAAAAACTAAACGGCAGGTTCAGCAAAAAAAAGGCTTGATTATCGACTCTCATATAACCCATCATTTGCCTGCCAAAGAAGTTGATTTATGTATTATTCTTACCTGTTCTCATCTTAAAATTCTTAAAGACCGACTAGCCAAACGCCATTATTCTAAACAAAAAATCCAAGAAAACCTCGAAGCGGAAATTATGCAGATATGCTTACATGAAGCGCAAGATAATAAACATAATCTTCTTATATTTGACTCGACTAAAAATAAAAACTATAATCAATTGTTAGTTCAAATTAAGAGGAGATTATCTCCCTGATAGTCATTGCCTTATCCCTAAATCACCAAACATTTTATAAATCAATCTTATTCTTTAATTCTCATGTCCTTAACTGCCCAAGAAAAACTGCACTTAAAAAAACTAGTCAACGAACTAAAACATCAACGTGCAGCTCATACCGAATTTGTTACTGTTTACATCCCTCAAGAATATGACCTCAATAAAATTATCAATCACCTTGCTGAAGAACAAGGCACTGCTTCTAATATTAAATCCGCTGCCACCAGAAAAAACGTCCAGACCGCTTTGGAAAAAATGATCCAACATTTACGTAATTTCAAGAAAACTCCGCCTAATGGTCTAGCTGTTTTTTCCGGCAACACTGCTGCTACTGAAGGCAAACAAGATTTCCGTGTTTGGAGTATCGAACCGCCTATTCCTCTAAACACGCGTATTTATCGCTGTGATAAAGTTTTTGTCATCGATTTATTAGAAAATATGCTCGTTGAGCACAATGTCTACGGCTTAGTTGTCATGGATCGCCGTGATGCCACTCTCGCGTTATTACGTGGAAAAACTATTGTACCATTGCAGCACACCCATTCCGAAGTGCCCGGAAAATTCAAAGCGGGAGGTCAATCCGCTCCTCGTTTCGCCCGTATACGAGAAGAAGCTGCTAAAGAACATTTCAAAAAGATTGCTGACTATATGAAAGAACAATTTCTTCCCTTAGGCAATAATCTTAAAGGCATCATCATTGGCGGCCCGGGTATAACTGTTAATGATTTTATCAACTACGATTATCTTACCGGAGAATTGAAACGTAAAGTTATTGGTACAAAAGATCTTTCTTATACTGACGATTTTGGCTTGCAAGAACTACTGGAAAAATCAGAAGATTTGTTGTACCAAGAAGAAGTTACTATAGAAAAAAAACTCATGCAAGGCTTTTTCCGCCAATTTATTGAAAACCCTAAAAAAATAACGTATGGTGAAAAAGAAACACTTAAAGCCCTAGAAATGAACGCCATTGATATCCTTTTAATTTCTGAAAATATTCCTGAAGACAAAATCTTTGAATTAGAAGAAAAAGCTCAAGCGGGAGGATCAACCGTAAAAATAATTTCTACCGAAACTAGGGAAGGCGTTCAGCTTAAAGAACTTGGTGGGATCGCTGCTATTTTAAGATTTGAAATAGAATAAAAATGATAGAATCTCATAGAGAAATATTCCGTTGGGGACCTATTCCAGGAAGATTCTATTATATGTCTGAATTTGTGTTGGTTTGTACAAAATTCTTTGGAGAGAAATATGCCGGAGAAAGATGGGTAGAGACACTTCTTTTATTCAGGAACAACCGCATGGTTTGGATCAACCAAATGGAATCTTTACAAAACAAGGGCAAAGAATTATTCTTAAAATATATGCTTAGAGAAACCACTAGAAAAAAAATCCGATTAGAATGGGAAAAAAATGTTTCGAATTTAATACAATTTCAAAAAGAAATTGAGAGTAAAAAGTTAGAAAAATTAGATGAAATCGAATTTAAAGAATTGGTCCAAAAATTCTTCCAATTAACAATAGATTTTTGGATTGATACTATCCCTGCGGAATTGGGGAACTATGGTTCAGAAGGAATCCTCAAGAACGAACTTAAAAAGTATATCCAAAATGAAGAAGAATTAAGCTCAGTAATGGAAATACTTACCACTCCTGAAAAATCTTCCTTTTATCAAGAAGAAGAAATGAATTTGATTGAAACAAAAGATATTAAAAAACATCAGAAAGAATTCTTTTGGTTGCAGAATAGCTATGCCGGAACAAAAATATTAGATGTAGCTTATTTTGAGGATAGAAAGAAAAAATTAAGAGAAGATTTAAGAGAAGAAAATCAAAACAGAATAAAGAAAATTGAAAAAGATAAGGGAGAGATTATTTATAAATATAAATTGCCAGAAAATGTTTTGGGAATTGCTAAAGCTATCAGTGATAACATCATTTGGCAAGATGAAAGAAAAAGACATATATTCATTAATTTGCATTATAAACATCTTATTCTAGAAGAAGTTGTTAGGAGATATAAGTATGAAATGGAGGACTTATTGAATGCATGGTTCACGGAAATTGAAAAAATAATTTTGGGAAAGAATCTTCATGAAGAATTAAGAGAACGCAAAGATGGTTTTGGAGTACATTTTATCGAGAATTGCGAAAATATTTCTGCGCAAAACACAATTAAATATTGGGAGGAGTATGTATATGAAAAGATAATCGAAAATGTTGACCAATTTATTGGCACAATCGCCAGTAAAGGAAAACAAAGCATCGTTCAAGGAAGGGTGAAGATAATTCTTGATCCTTTCCAAACTAAATCTTTTCAAAAAGGTGATATTCTCATTGCCCCTATGACCAGCCC
Source organism: Candidatus Woesearchaeota archaeon (assembly GCA_016185725.1). Classification (GTDB taxonomy): domain Archaea; phylum Nanobdellota; class Nanobdellia; order Woesearchaeales; family GW2011-AR9; genus JACPNA01. Next base: position 77,493 of record JACPNA010000042.1, read on the forward strand.
AGAATATGTTTTTCTAATGGAAAAAGCCACAGCAATTATCACTGACACAGGAGGATTAACATGTCATGCTGCTATTGTTAGTAGAGAATTCAACGTACCATGTATAGTAGGTACAAAAATTGCCACTCAAGTTCTAAAAGATGGGGATTTAATAGAAGTTAATACTGAAAAAGGAACTATAAAAAGAATAACAAAATTATAGTAAATCACAAAAGTAAGGGAACATTACGCCATGCGATTTACTATTCTAGCAAATCTCACAAATATTCAATAATTAATGAGATTTGCTATTACATCAAAATTAAGAAAAAAGACCAAACAATCTTATTAAAGTAATAATGTCAAAAAATAATTGAATTTTCTTTTTCATTAATTTTTTATAATATCCCTTATATTTATTTGAATTATGGACCTCATCCAACAATCCTTTCAGCGTCTCTATCCAAATAAACCACTAAATTATATCACTAAATTAGAATATAACCTTCGTTTAAACGATTTTAATGCTAATATTAAACTTTACAAAAATATTCTTTCCATAAATCTTAACTTGCAATGGAAAGATATCGATGATGAAATTAAAATAGGTTTGATCCAAACTTTGTTAATAAAAATATTCAAGCATAAATTTCATACCCATAACATCGACTTGTACAATAATTTTATAAGAAATATACCTATTCTAACCAAAAAAAATAATATTGACCCTTATTTAGAACAATCATTTCATAGAGTTAATCAACAATTCTTTCAAAACGAACTAGAAAAACCTAATCTTGCTTGGGGTCAGGCTTCCTTCCATAAACTTGCTCATTATAACTTTCATAATGATACTATAACTGTTTCTACTATCTTCCAAAAATCTTCCCTGCCTATCCTTGATTTCCTAATGTATCACGAATTGCTACATAAACACCATCAGTTCCGCAATCATAATGGTCGCAATTCCTTTCACACCTCTCAATTTCGCCAAGATGAAAATCTTTACCCCAATAAACAACAAATTGAACAAGAAATAAATGATATCATTCACCTGCAAAAACGTTCGCTGAGAACCATAAAGCCGTTTTCCGTATGGGATTTCTTTAAATAATTGAAATCTCCTTAATCTTTCCTTTATTTCAGCGATACATTTAAAAATAAGCCTCTTTTTTCAATTTTCATGAGTAATAAGGGATTTATCTCCCATAATGCCATGGATAAAATCATGCGCGATGCTGGAGCAGAACGCGTTTCCGATGAAGCTAAAGAAGCGCTTGCCAAAGTGTTAGAAAAAAAAGCATGGGAAATATCCTTAGAAGCAAAGAAATTTGCGGAACACGCGGGGAGAAAAACCATAACCGAAAAAGATATTAAACTCGCAACAAAACAATAAAGGGGGTTCAATATGGCTACAGAATACGAAAAAAAGCTCGTCAGCGTTGGTACGCTAAAGAAAGGAGATACAATTATTATTGACGGGGCTCCTTGTAAAATTACCGATACCTCCACATCCCGTCCGGGAAAACATGGACATGCTAAAATAAATATGATGGCTGTTGGTCTTTTAGATGGTAAAAAACGTAACGTTGTCATGCCTGGTCACGACCGTGTTGAAGCGCCCATTATTGAAAAAAAATCTGCGCAGGTCCTCTCCGTTTCCGGTAACATTGCCAAAGTTATGGATACTGAAACGTATGAAACTGAAGACATGGAAATCCCCGAAGAACTTCAAGGTCAAGTTAAAGAAGGCGTTGAAGTTTTATATTGGATTATCATGAACACTAAAATTATTAAGCAAGTTAAATAAACAATTGGAGGAAAGATTATTATCTCTTGAGAGACTTAGTTTGCACAGTAAACGAATGTCGCCCCTCTTTGGATGATAACCTTTGTAAAGGTTATATGGTTAAATTTGAAGAAGCTAACATCAGAATAATGAGAAACATTTTTGTTTGTCGTGTTTGTAAATCAAAAATGCGTGTGCCCAGTTTAAAAGTAAGTCAAGGCAAAGCTAAATGTCGCAATTGCGCTTCCCTAAAGCTACGCCCCAAACGTAAGAAATAAAACGTATTTTGCGAAAGAAATAAAAACACTGGAAAAAGCCTTAACTAAATGTTTAAGGCAATTTTATCTTTTCTTTTGGAATATAAATCTATCTTAATTTTTTATGCTTTTATTATTGTGCTTCTGATTATTTACCGTAAAAAAATTGAAGTTCAAGCTAAAATTATATTCCTTATTCGTACTAAGATTGGTTTAGTTTGGATGGATAAATATTCTGCTAAATTTAAAGAGTGGATTATTCTCCTAGGCTATATTGGTGTGGGCGTAGGTTTTATAGGAATGCTTTTAATTTCCTACACTTTAATTAAAAACATTTATGACCTTATTACCATACCTTCGGCCGTTTCTGGCGTTTCCTTTGTTCTTCCTGGAATAAACATTCCTGGCTTAGGCGTTCTCCCTTTCTGGCATTGGTTATTATCTATCTTCTTTATTGCTGTTGTCCACGAATTTTCTCATGGAATTGTTGCTCGTGCTCATAAAGTTGAAGTTAAGAATACCGGAGTAGTATTTTTTGGACCAATTATTGGTGCCTTTGTTGAACCTAACGAAAACAAATTATTAAAAGAAAAAGATACTGTACAATACTCTATTTTAGCTGCTGGTGCCTTTTCCAACATTCTTTTGGCATTAGTAGCTTTATTACTCTTATCATTTGTTTTTGCGCCTTTGCAACAAACTATGGTTGAACCAATTGGATTCACCTTTGACAAATATTATAAGGAAAACTTACCCTTCGCCCAAGCTAATATCACCGCCGGAACAATCATTAACGGTTTAGATAACAAACCCACCCTCACCTTTCAGGAATTTAGTGATTCTTTAACTTGTAAAAAACCGAACGATAGGATTACCATAACAACTAATGAAAGTAAAAGTTATACCTTTACTTTAGCAGAAAATCCTGATGATAAAGAAAAACCAGTTATGGGAATCCGTAACAAATTCCAAATTAAAGAAAAATATACTTCTGGAACATGGTCTTTAGCTTATTACATCACTGACGCTATTTCTACTTTTTTACACTGGCTTTTCATCCTTAGCTTGGGAATTGGTTTATTCAATCTTTTACCCCTGCCCATTGTTGACGGCGGTCGTATGGTTCAAGTATTTCTGCATAAGCTAAAAGGACCAAAAAATGGAGAAAAACGTTACCGGCAAATAAGTTTATTCTTCTTGCTGATTTTAATACTCACTCTCATCCTTCCTTTAATCTTAAAATTATTTTAGAATTAACTGATCTAATGCCCGCCCTCTTTTTTCAATTTTTCTCGCTAATTCCGCCACCACTTCACTATGGCTCGTCTGTGGAAACATATCAAACAATGCTGCGCTTTTAAGCTTATAATCCTTAAATTTAACTAAATCCTTCCCTAATTGTTCTGGATTGCACGAAACATAAATAATAACTTCTGGTTTTAAATATTGCAGTTGTTGTATCACCTTACTATCCATCCCGCTTCTTGGTGGATCGACAATCACAAATAATTTTCCTGATAACGGAACTTTTCGTAGCTGTTTCGCATCCAAATTATAAGTTAAAGCATTCATAATTTTATTTTCCACGACATTTTTCCTTGCCTCAGCAATACCCTCCATAAAACTTTCCATTATTGCTGCCGATTCAAACAAATCAGCATTAATTATCCCAAATGTTCCTACGCCAGCATACAAATCCAGCAATTTTGCCCCTTTTGTATTATAGTGCGTTAATAATTCCCTCACATAATCTTGCATCTTTTCCCCTACAAAACTATTATTTTGAAAAAACCCAAATATAGGATAAGAAAATTCCTTTCCTGATAATTTCTCACGCATAAATTCTGTGCCTTTAACAACTAAAATATTATCTTCCTCAACATTATCTTCTCCTTCTTTGTTATTATCACTAATCAAAATAACTTTATCCGCACTTGTCTGCTTGGCAAATTGTTTGATTTTTTCAATCACTTCACCTAAATGTGAAGACTCACCATTTAGCATAAAACAAACTGCTTTTTCCCCTAATCTCGAACTTCTCACCACCGCCGACTTTAACGTCCCTTTATTAGAAATTAAATTATAATAATCATTATCCTTAAAATAACTCCTCAGCTCTCGTAATACTAAATTAATCCCTTCACTGGCAATAACGCATTGTTCTACATCTATAACTCTAACTGTGCTGCCTTTCTCCCGCATTCCCAATCCTTTGGGTGTAAACAAAAAATCCATTCGATTGCGATAATAATATTCCTTATCAAAGAATATCTTTATTTTCTCCTCATCAAAATCAACTACTTTATCCAATATCTGGCCTAACCTCTTTCTTTTATTTTCCCGCTGTAAAGAATAATCTAAATGTTGCAGTGTGCATCCCCCGCACTTGCCAAAATAGTGACATAACGGAGCGGTCATAAATTAAAAACCCTAAATCCCTCTCTCCCTCAAATACTTTTCTGCTTCCATTGCCGCCATACACCCGCTTCCCGCCGCAGTAATCGCTTGTCTATACCTATTATCCTGCACATCACCCGCAGCGAAAATTCCTTCCACACTTGTTTTGCAAAAACGATCTGTTTTCAAATATCCTGCGGCATCCATCTCTAAAAAACCTTTAAAAATAGAAGTATTAGGATTATGTCCAATCGCTAAAAATACCCCTTCGCAATTCAACTCGCTAACCACATTAGTAATAGCATCTTTCAATTTCACTCCGAAAATTTTCTTCCCGTCGCCTAAAATTTCCACGACTTCCTTGTTCCATTCCACTGTACATTTAGAATTAGTAGATAACCTACCTTGCATAAACTTTGACGCCCTAAAAAAATTACGTCTATGCACTACCGTTACTGAAGAAGCAAACCTTGTTAAAAACAACGCTTCTTCCATTGCGCTATCCCCTCCGCCAACTACAATAACTTTCTTTCCCTTGAAGAATGCTCCATCACATGTTGCGCAGGTAGTGACTCCTCTGCCTTTATATCTCTTCTCTGAAGTAATTCCTAACCACTTTGCTGAAGCTCCTGTCGCTACAATAATGGTCTTAGTTTTAATCTTTTCTCCTTCAGCCAAAGAAATTATAAATCCCTTATCTCCTAACTGTTCTACTGCTGTCGCAATATCTACTTTAAATCTTGCTCCAAATTTTTCTGCCTGTTTTCGCGCATTTAATATTAAACTTGGTCCCAAAATTCCCTCGGGAAATCCTGGAAAGTTTTCTACTTCCTTAGTATACACTAATTGCCCGCCTTCTTCCGGTCCGGAAATTAATAATGGCTTTAATCCTGCCCGAGCCATATATATTGCCGCTGTTAACCCGCCAATGCCTGTACCTAAAATAATTATCTGTTCCATTTTAATCCCCCATAAAATAATAACTCAACAAACGTACACCCGCTCCCGTACCGCCTTTTTGTAAATAATCACTCTCCTCAATTACAAATGCCGGCCCAGCAATATCAATGTGTGCCCATTTCGCTTTAACCACAAACTTACTTAAAAATACTCCTCCATTAATCGCTCCCCCTTCATAACCTTTACCCTTACCAGAAGTGTTGCGTAAATCCGAAATTGTTCCATCCATCGCATCTTGATAATCTTCATAAAACGGCAATTCCCATACTCTATCTCCACTCTTCTCTCCTGCCTCCACCAAATTTTTTATCAACCCTTCATCCTTTCCCATTATACCTGAAGCATAATACCCTAACGCAATCACGCACGCACCCGTTAATGTTGCCAAATCAATCATACTAGAAGGTTTGTATTTTGCTTCTGTATACGCTAATGCATCTGCTAAAATTAATCTTCCTTCTGCATCCGTATTTCTAATCTCAACTGTCTTACCATTATACGCTTTAACAATATCTCCTGGCTTTTGTGCACTGCCCCCTATCATATTTTCACATAACGGGATAACTCCCAAAATATCCCTCTTCAAATTCAACTCTGCCGCTAACTTAATTATCGCTAACACCGCTGCCGCTCCCGCCATGTCAGATTTCATATCCTCAATATAACCCGTCATTTTAAGATTATAACCGCCCGAATCAAAAGTAATTCCTTTCCCTATAATTGCTGCCTTTTCGCCTGCGCCATTATTATATTCTAAAAAAATTAATCTTGCTGCTATTGGACTGCCTTTGCTTACCCCTAAAAAAGAATTTAATCCTTCCTTTTTTAATTCCTCATAATTCAAAATTCTAATCTTTACCTTCTTATTATCATCGGCGACTTTTTGCGCTATTTTTTCTACATACACTGGAGTACAAATCGAAGCCGGTTCATTGACTAAATCTTTGGCAAAATTAGTAGCCTCTGCAATAATTCTTCCTATTTTCAACCCTTGAACAAAATCTTCACTAACTTCTCTATTTAAGATTAAACTAACATTATTGATAATCTTCTTCTTATCTAATTTTTCTTTTGACAGATACTTGGCGAATTCATACTCAGCTAATAATAAACCTTCCCCCACTGCCTTGCCTAAATCATTTAACTTAAACGACTTAATCAACAAAATTTCTTCTGCAACATTAGTGCAAACTGATTCTGCTTTCAACCCCTTGACACATTTAATCAATTTCCCCATAACTCTGCGTACTTTTTCTAATGTCAACTCTTCTTTCTTGCCTAATCCTAAAACAATAACTTTTCTATAACTCCAATCTTTTACCTTAGTCCCATATATTTCGCCAAATTTTAAAGAAAAAATATTTTTCTTAATCAATTCACTAATTTCTTTATCTAATTCAAAAGAATAATGTTTTAAATTATCATTTTCAAATAAACTTAAAATTAAAACCTCACTTTTCTGGTCCAATTCCTTAACCATTGTAATTATCATAATTTAACCTCACTGGCATTATGATCTTCCGCAATAAAATTATTTTAAATAATTTTCTATTATTGAATCAATTAAACTGAAACTTATATTTTGCCAGATCGACTTTGCCCTTCTCTATCGTAATCCCTTCTTTGCTTAACATTTTGATTTTCTCTTGCACCAGCTTGCCTCTGATCTCGCCTTTGAACCCGCCTACGTTGCCATCGCTTCTTATCACCCTATGGCAAGGAACTTTGGGAGCATAGGGATTACATCTCAACACTTGCCCTACTGCCCTATAACCATTAATGCCCAAAAATAGAGCAATATCTTTGTATGTTACCACCTTGCCTTTTGGAACTCTCTTGCACAATTCATAAACTTTCTCAGAAAAAGATTTCATCGTTTAAGCTGTTTCAAAAATTCCTTAACTTGCTTACTCCCTTTGGCCTCCGCTTTCCCACCAAGAGAATAATACGTCTTCTCTACTATATTCCCCCACGAAAAATCTCCCGATTCCTGTTCAATCTTGTGCACCATAATCTCTTTAGTCATCACCCCCTTATGTAGATGATAATAAATGCTTCTCTGAGTTACTTCTGGAAAAACTTCATTATACACCTTACAAATTTGATAGCCATAGCCCTTGCCTAAATGATTGAGAATTTCCACTACATTTTGTCTAATCTGACTCTTAACTGGTCTCCCCCGCGTTGCCATAAGAAAACAAATAACTTTAACTTTATAATACTTTTTATTTATTTTCAATATTAAACAATAATTAAACAATAACTTTTTAATCTTAAGAGATATTATTGGAAATATGAGCAAACCAACTATCAGTAAATCGGAGCAAAAAATCATCGCCGAAGAACGTATCCATCTTCTCTTCCAAGAAGCAGAGAAAACGTTCTCTAAAAACAAGACTCTTGCCAATCGTTATGTTACTCTAGCTAGAAAAATATCCATGAAAACAAAAACAAAAATACCTGCCGAACTAAAACGCAAATTTTGTAAACACTGCTATCATTTCCTGCGACCAGGAGTAAATTCTAGAACTCGCACTCGGACTGGTAAAGTAATCATTTCCTGCTTAGATTGCAAAAAATTTATGCGCATAGAATTGAAAAGAAAAAAATAACAGAGATCCCCATAATTATCCCCTTCTCTCCAACCCCTTTCTCTCCGCGTCCAACAACCATTTCTTCTCCGTCTTCGCTACAATCTTTCTTATCTCCCCAACCGCATCTGCATTCGCAGAAATAGAATCTACACCTTGATGTACCAAAAACTCTGCCATCTCTAGACGAGAACCGGCCTGTCCACAGATAGATGTCTTAACATTATATTTTCGGCAAACTTTAATTACTTTAGCTAATTCCCCTAATACTGCCGGATGCATTTCATCAAACAATTTAGCAATTCTCTCATTATTCCTGTCGATTCCTAAGGTCAATTGTGTTAAATCATTAGTTCCAAACGAAACAAAACTCATTCCTTCTTTGCATAACTCTTCAATAATCCAGCATGCTGCTGGTGTTTCTATCATCACTCCAAAATCCACATCTCTACATGGCTCAAGACCGCAATCGCGCATAATTGCCTTTGCTTTACGCAATTCCTCTACTCTAATCACAAACGGAATCATTATTCCCACATTTTTATAACCCTCATTGTGTAATTCCGCTACTGCCAATAACTCTGCCCGCAAAATTTTCTGTTCATCCAACAATCGTCTAATACCATGCCAGCCAATCATCGGATCAGTTTCGTGTGGTTCTTGCTCTCCGCCTTTCAAATTCCTATACTCATCCGAACGCATATCCGAACATCTGATCCATACTGGTTTATGTGTAAACGCTTTCGCAATTTTACGCACCCCCTCTTTCAACAATGTAATATAGTCTTGGTCTTTCCCTTTACGAATATATTCTGCGGGATGTATTCCTCCATTGGCAATCATAATTTCTAATCGTACTAAACCAACTCCATCTGCACCTGTTGCCGCCGTTCTTTCGGCTAAATCCGGTAAATCCATAATAACTTTAATTTCAGTAGCTGTCATTAATCCTTCACCACTAACTGCCTGTTGTTGTACATATTTCTCTTCCGTCTTAATTTCCATTTTTCCTTCATAAATCACGCCGCGAGAAGCATGCACTGTGATAATCTCATCATCCTTCAAGACCTCTGTCGCATGCTCCGTCCCTACAATACAAGGAATTCCCATTTCTCGAGAAACTATTGCCGCATGACATGTCATTCCTCCCTCATTTGTAACAATCGCCCCTGCCCTCTGCATTGCCGGCACCATATCTGGTGTCGTCATTGTCGTAACCAAAATATCTCCTTTTTCTATCTTGCCCAATTCCAAAGGATTATGTACAATTCTTACTCTTCCGCTATAAACCCCTGCTGATGCCGTCTCACCTTTAAGAATAATTTTGCCTGCCTCTTCTTGTACACCTGCTCGTTCTTCACCGACCTGTTTCTTAAACGTCGTTACTGCCCTAGACTGTACAATATACAGATCTCGATTATCCTCTACTGCCCATTCAATATCTTGTGGCTTGCCATAATGCTCCTCAATCTTTTTTCCTAATCGAGCATATTCTAAAATCTGTTTTTCGTTTAACACCTGTCGCACTTGCATCTCTACTGGAATTGTTCTTTTTTCGTTTTCTCCCTGTGTATTTCTAAATAATCCATAATCTTGGCGCCGTACTTCCACTTTCCTAATTTCTCGTGTATTTTTATCCACAATATACATATTAGGATTGACCTCCCCGCCTACAATAAATTCGCCCAGCCCGTAAATCGCTTCAATTACAATTTCATTCTCCGCATTAGTAGAAGGATTAATTGTAAACATTATTCCTGATTGCGAAGCGTTGACCATTTTTTGCACTACTGCTGAAATATACACATTCATATGTGCAAATTTATTTTTAACTCGATAATAAATCGCCCTTGCTGTAAATAGCGACGCCCAGCATGCCAACACTGCTGCTGCTACTTTTTCTCTTCCCCTCACATTCAAAAACGTTGCCTGTTGCCCGGCAAAACTTGCTTCGGGCAAATCTTCTGCCGTTGCTGAACTGCGTACTGCTACAAACACTTTTTTAGCTTGCAGCAAATTATCTACCTGGCTTTTCCTATCTAATCCCAATAGATCATAATTATCCATTATTTCTTCTGTCATCGCCTCAGGAATAGGTGTAGAAATAATTAATCGTTGTATCTCATCAGCAACCCTCTGTAATTGCTCATTATTTTCCACATCTAAAGAATACAATAATTGCTCAATCTTATTTTTTAATCCTGTCTTTTCAATAAATTCCTTGTAAGTTTGCGCTGTAACTACAAACCCCGGCGGTATCGGCAACCCTAACCTAAACATCTCACCTAAATTAGCCCCCTTGCCCCCCGCTACCCCTATAGAATCCTTAGTAATATCCTTAAACCAAACCACATAACTCATTTTCAACACCTCTTTTACGATATAAACATAATCAATACGAAAAGAAAAAATATCTATTTAAAGTTATCTTAAAAAAATAATGAGCTGTAAAGTAAACATCAAGTAATTCTCGCAATCGGAAATACTTTTTTTTCTGGATGCCGACCCTTAGAATTACAGATAACACATGCAATCGCTGTTTCTCGACCAGAACGGAATGTCAAAGAAAACCGACCACCACAGTCAATAGACTGTGGTGGTCGGTTTTCTGACCATGCTTTTTCCACTTTAAGTGTTAGTGGATGTGTACCACCAGTGAAACACACTGGTGGAAAAAACATATTTTAATTCGCAGGACATAAAAATGAAGTAAGAGTACAGCGTGGTGCGAACCACAGTGAGCAAGTTGTGAAACCAGAACGCGTCCCCACTTAGAATTAAGGCAACCCTCATTAACTAATCATTTCTTTGCCATGTTCCAAAGGAAGTCAAAATAAGTCTTAAATCCATCAGCAATATTTTTGTTTTTTATTCTAATAGCATAAGGGTGTTCGTCCCAAAGGAGAATGTAGACATAATCTTGAAA
>JACPNA010000039.1 GCA_016185725.1 Candidatus Woesearchaeota archaeon
AAGGCAGGTTCTGTCGTCGGTAAAGCTAAGGAAAAAATTTCTGATTTGTTGAAGAAAAAGCAATAAATGTTGGATAAAAACTTTTTTTTAGGTGTATTTCTCAAATAAACATATAGGTTATAGTATAGAAATGTTTATAAGCTTAATAATAATTATAACTATTAGGTTTTGGTTTTACGACGATAAATTGGTTTGGTTTTAGTTAGTACGTTGGTTCTTATCTAACTTTAAGTTTGGTTATAAACTTGGTTTTGGTTGGTTCTAGAAGAAGTAATACTCCGCAAGTATATAATGTTTTGCGTGATGCAAGATATATATTACAAGACTAGATAGGACGAGTATAGGGCTTGTGATTCGGGTGCATCATGTTAACATGGGTATCAATGGGGAATAAGAGGTAAAATAAAAAAATTAAAAAGGTGGTGTAAACATGGAATTTATTATAGAAAAAGCATTGGGGGCGATGCCTGAGCAAACTTACGAATCGGTAAGTCAGGCAAATATTAAAGTTATCGGTGTAGGAGGAGCAGGCAATAATATGGTGGGCTGGTTATACAAAAAAGGAATAAAAGGCGCAGAGATTATTGCAACTAACACAGATTATCAACATCTCAATATTACAGGAGCGGATAGGAAGTTCTTGATTGGAAAGGATTGTACGCGAGGACTTGGTTGTGGGGGATTCCCTAACAAAGGTGCGGAAGCGGCCCAGGAGTCTATGATGAATATTAAGGATGCAATGAAAAGCGCAGATATGGTATTCGTTTGTGCAGGTATGGGGGGAGGTACGGGTACAGGAGCAGCACCAGTAGTAGCACAAGTTGCTAAAGATACAGGTGCGATTGTTATTGGTACAGTTACCATGCCATTCAATATTGAACGGGCACGATGTGATAAGGCGGAATTTGGGCTGCAACAATTAAGACAGGTTTCTGATACGGTTATTGTTATTGATAATAATAGGTTGGTTCAGATTGCGGGTAACTTGCCGATTCAGCAGGCGTTTGCGGTTGCTAATGAATTGATTGCAACGATGATCAAAGGTATTGTAGAAACTATAGCGGTGCCTTCCTTAGTTAACTTAGATTACGCGGACGTTAAGGCAATCATGAGCAATGGAGGAGTGGCGGCGATTGGTGTGGGCAGTTCGGATACCAATAACAGAGTTGAGGAGGCGGTGAAGGGAGCGTTAAGCAATCCATTACTTGATATTAACTATGAAGGTGCGACCGGGGCGTTGATTCACGTAACAGGTGGACCGGATATGACTTTAGATGAAGTAAGTCGTATTGGCGAGTTGGTTACGGAAAGCTTGGATGATGATGCTAACGTTATCTGGGGTGCACGGGTTGATGATCATATGAAAGGCAAATTGACAGTTATGACAATTATCACAGGAGTTAACTCTCCTTGGATACTGGGTAAGATTGATCATAAGAAATCGGAGCAACGCGCACGGTCACTTAGCAGAGAGCTCGGGATTGAGTTAGTTTAGGGCTTAAGTTGAGGGCAATGAGAAAAGGTGCATTGCACCTTTTATTTAATTTTTTATATTTAGAAAAATCTTGCCCGGTCAATTCTGCCTCTCACATACCACCCCCTTTTTGTGTTGGTTGAGAAGGGCAAGATTTTTTCTTTTTTTGTTTTTGTGAATTTTTGAGATTTGGTTAGTTAAAAGGTTAGATTTTAAACTATATTTTAATGCATGTGCTTCCCAATATATATTTTGTAATCATTCTCTTTCAGCATTAATTTATCAAAAGGAAGATTTTATAAAAGTGAAGTTTTTTCTCTGTTACAATGGATAAAGATATTAAATCACAAACAAAATATGTAAAAGAAAAGGATGATTTGTCAAAAAAGGCAGGGGTAAAACAGGAAAATACACCGGTGGTAAATACTAAAGGCATTACTGTTTCTAAAGAGGAGGATTATGCAGAGTGGTTTACACAACTTATTCAGAAAGCAGAGTTGATTGAATATAGTTCAGTATCGGGCTGTTATATTTTAAGACCGAATGCTTATTTTATTTGGGAAGAAGTTCAAACGTTTTTTGATGGATTGATTAAGAAAGAGGGGGTGAAAAATGCGTACTTCCCTTTATTTATTCCGGAAAGTTTACTTTTTAAAGAGTCTAAGCATGTAGAAGGATTTGCGCCGGAAGTGGCATGGGTAGATTATGGTGGTGACACTAAGTTAGGAGAACGGTTAGCGGTAAGGCCGACTTCGGAAACGATTATGTATGAGGCGTATGCCAAATGGATTAGATCGTATAATGATTTGCCGTTGCGATTGAACCAATGGTGTAATGTGGTGCGGTGGGAGTTTAAACACTGTACGCCGTTGTTACGAAGCAGAGAATTTTTGTGGCAGGAAGGGCATACGGTGTTTGCAACGCAAGAAGAAGCAGTTGCGGAAACGCATATGATCTTGGATTTCTATGAAAAAGTGTTTAGAGAGATGTATGCTGTTCCGGTACTAAAAGGAAGAAAGTCGGAACAAGAAAAATTTGCAGGAGCAGATTTTACGTTATCGGTAGAGGCACTGTTACCAAATGGGAAAGCGATTCAAGGAGCAACATCACATCATCTGGGACAAAATTTTTCTAAAGTGTTTGGAATTTCTTTTTTAGATGAAGAACAAAGGAAACGGTTTGCATGGCAAAATTCGTGGGGAATCTCTACGCGATCGATAGGGATAATGATTTTAATGCATTCGGATAATAAAGGTCTGGTGTTGCCACCAAGAGTAGCGCCGATACATGTAGTTATTGTGCCGATCTTGTTTGAAGATACGCGCTGGAAGGTTTTAGAAGAAGTTAAGATTATAAAGAAGAAGTTAGAAGCGAAAGGAATTAGGGTGTATGTAGATGATAGGGATAAATATACTCCAGGATGGAAATTTAATGAATGGGAAATGAAAGGAGTGCCATTACGTTTCGAAATCGGTCCTAAGGATGTAGAGAAGAAGCAGGTTATGTTTGTGCGCAGAGATACGGGAGAGAAACAAGGCTTACCGCTGGTGGGAGCGGCGGAGGAAGCGGAATTAGTTTTGGAACAAATACAACGGAATCTTCTGGAAAAAGCACAGAAGAGATTAGGGAGTAGTATTGAGAAAGTTACAGTGATTGATAAAGCTGCAGTGGCGGCAGGAAAAGGAAAATTGATTCTTGCTCCGTGGTGTGAACAGGCAGGGTGCGAGGAGAGTATTAAAGAGAGGATAGGAGTGAAGTCGTTAAATGCACCGTTTGAGCAGCAGCCTAATTTAAAGAAAGGGCATAAATGTTTTGCGTGCGATGGGGAAGCAAAAGCATGGTTCTATTTTGGGAAGAGTTATTAAGTTAAAATAAAAAGGAAAAAAAATGAATCTGAGCGTCCACTTTATTACATCAATAATATTAACAGCAATTTTATCCCCGTGGTGGGGATATCAATCGCTGATAGTTATAGTAGGGGGATTTTTAATTGATGTGGATCATTATTTAGCGTATATTATTGAACGTAAAGATATGAATCTTGTGAAGGCGTATAAATTCAATAGATATGAAAAAACTTCTGTCAATGGTTTTATTAATGTGTTTCATACAATAGAGTTTTGGGTAGTGTGCGCTATATTCAGTTTTTATGTTGAGATCATGGTTATGTTTGTAATGGGTTTGATTTTGCATATGCTCTTGGATATCATTAGTTGTTATATTAATCATTGTTTACTATTTAAACGATGGTCATTGATAGCTACAATGATAAGCGGTTTTGATAATGTGAATAATAGCAAATCTCATTAATTATTGAACAGTTGTGAGATTTGCTAGAATAGTAAATCGCATGGCGTAATGTTCCATTACTTTTGTGATTTACTATAAGATTTAGAAAATGTTTTGGAGAGGATAATGATAAGTAGTATACAATTTGGGAGGCATTTAAAATGACAATAGACAACATGGCGAATAATTTTAGGGTGGGAGATCAAGTATTGTATCATGGAATAGGGAGAGAGATATTAAGAGTAACTATTTTGGAGCAAGATGTACGGGGTAGTTTAGAAGAGTATAAATTTAAAGTTACGGACGTTGTCAAACCAAGTATGCTTCCTTATTTACGTGTGGAGAAAGGCGATTTGTTTAGTTCAAGAAAGTTTAATGTAGATGAGGGGAGCAATAATTGGTATTTGAATAGAGAATAATTCTTCTTATATCTTATCAAAGCCAATAAAGAATTTTTCGGTTTTAATGGTGAATTCACTTTGATGATGATAGGTTTTAATCATATTTATAGAGGCAATGTCCATATTTTTAGCACCTACTTTTTCAGCAATATCTTCCTGAAATGGAGCTAAAGATTTTTTCATGGGTTCAGTTGTTTTAATGAATAAATTGATATGATCTAATTTTTGCAGGTTAGCATTTTTACGGGCTTGCTGGATGTTGCGCATTATTTCACGGGCATAACCTTCTGCTTCCAGTTCAGCAGTACGCTCAATGTCTAAGTAAAGGAAACCATTTTTAGTTTCGGCTTCTTTATATTTTTCAGGCACAGCACTTTCTAAAATTATCATTTCCTTGGTAATTTTAATGTCTTTTCCTCTCAATTTAAATGCGTAAAAATTTTCCTCTTCAATATGACTGAGAATAGTCTCGGGGCTGTTAATAGTCAATTCGGTGATTATTTCTGCAGAAAGTTCACCATAAACAGGACCTATTTTGCCATAATTCGGCTTTATTTTGTGTTTAATTTCAGGTAATTTTTCAACAATCCTTATATTTTTAACATTGGCTTGATTTTTGATGATATCATTTAATGCAATTATGGACTGAGCAGTTTCTTTATTTTTTGTCACAACAATCAATTCCTTAACAGGCCATCTCAATCCTAATTTAGATTTTTCTCTGGCGTTAAGCGCACTTTGGATGACGGCTTGAGCGGTGTCCATATTTTGCTCAAGTTTTTCGTCGATAAATTTGGCATTAACTTTAGGCCAAGCAAAATGTGAAATACTTTCTTCTTTAAGATTAAACTGTTCTTTTAAATTAAGGAAAATAGCTTCGCAGACAAAGGGCGCAACTATACCAAACATTTTCAGCTGATTTAATAATACTGCGGTAATAGTGTACATAACTAATTCTTTTTCTTGTTCTTCTCCCAATGAGCTTTTTTCACGGACCATTTGGATATATGTCCGGCTTAATTCCAAATATAAATTTTCTAATGGTTTAATAATCTCATCAATACGATATTCTTCTAGAAGATTATTGACCTCTTTAATCGTAGAATTTAGACGAGAAAAGATATATTTTTCTTCAACATTAGCCAGACTATTCATTATCTCTTTTTTAGATTGGAAGGGGTTCATTTTTGTTTCATTGGCGAGATTTAAAAGTAATTTATGAATGTTCCAAAGGATATGCAAATAGCGCGATTTAGTATTCGCTTCATCCCAGCTAAAATTGATGTCTTCTCCCGCAGTGTTCTGACACATATAATATCTTAATCCATCAGAACCGTATTTGTCAATTACTTCATAAGGCGAGGTGATATTACCTAAGGATTTAGACATTTTTACACCAGATACATCAGTAACGAAACCGTGCATGTATACTTTTTCAAAGGCTGGTTTGTTAAATGCAATTATGGAGGCAATCATTAATAAATTAAACCAGCCGCGTATTTGATCTTTACCTTCAAGGATGAAATCTGCGGGATAGAATTGTTCGAATAAATCTTTACGCTGAGGGTAATACAAGCAATTCCAACTGGCACAACCAGCATCAATCCAGACGTCAAGGACGTCAGGAATCCGGAACATAGTTCCTTTACATTTCTTACAGGGAAATTTGACGTGATCAATCCAAGGTTTATGCAAATTTTCAGGAACATTTTTTGCATGTTTTTCTAATTCTGCTTTAGAACCAAATACTTTGAATTCTTTACAGTGATTACAGGTCCAGATAGGCAAGGGTGTTCCCCAGAAGCGTTGTTTGGTAATGGAATTGTCTCTTAAGTTGCTTAACCAGGAAGCAAAACCATTTTTGGCGGTTTTGGGATTCCAATATATTTTCTGGTTTGCTTTAGACATTTTTTGTTTAAGATCTTCTATTTTAAAGAACCATTGCGGGGTTATCCTAAAGATCACCGGCTGTTGACAGCGCTGACAGTGGGCGTAGTCGTGTTCTACAGGGGTTGTTTCGATTAATGCTTCATCTTTTTTTAGCTGTTCGATGAAGAATAGGTCATCTTGTTTTGCTTTTTTTCCGGCAAATATGCTCATCTCTTGGGGAAAGATGCCTTTTTCATTGATATTGTTAAAAGGAGGAATATTATTAGCATGACCAATTTCATAATCTTCAGGACCACAGCCGGGAGCACAATGGACTAAACCTGAACCGGCAGAAGTGTCAACGTATTCTTCACTTAGTAAAATGGTATGAACGTTAGGATGTTTCTTTTTAAGTTCGCTAAAAGCAGGGATATATTTTGTCCAGGGATGGTTATATTCTAATCTGTTCAGTTTTTCTCCTTTAAATTCTTCTTTGATGGTAAATTTTTTGTCTGCAACAGCCTGGATGACAACGCCAGCAAGAGCTTTAGCCAGATACCATATTTGTTTGTTTTTTCCGTCTTGATCGTACACTTCAGCTTTAACATAGTCTAACTCTGGATTAACCATAATAGCTAAGTTAAATGCAATAGTCCAAGGGGTAGTGGTCCAAATGACAAAATATTCATTCCTCTTATTTTTTAAAGGAAATTTTACGAAAATAGAATTCTCTGTAATATTTTTATATTCACATTCGTGTTTAGCAATAGCGGTTTCACAGTTAGCACACCAAGAAATGGTGCGTTCACCAAGATAAAGACGCTTTTGTTTATGGGCTTGTTTTACCAACCACCAGCACCCTTCCATATATTCGTTCGTTACGGGCAAATAAGGATCAGTGTAATCTAAGGTTATTCCTAATCTTTGTAAATCTTGATCCATAACTTTGGCCTTTTCTGTTGACCATTGCAAGCATTCTTGAGCAAATTTTTCTATTCCAAATTTTTCAATGTCTTCTTTGAATTTTAAATTAAATTTTTCCATAACCTTACGTTCTGTAGGAAGACCATGCATATCATAGCCATTACGATCCCAAACATTAAAGCCCTGCATACGTTTATAGCGTAGAACTATATCTTTCAAAGCATGATTCCAAGCGTGACCTAAATGCAGTTTGCCGGAAGTATACGGCGGTCCTTGCAGGAAATAGAATTTTTTTCCTTTTTTATTTCGTTTTCTTGATGATTCAATGATACGGTTTTCTTGCCAATAGGCTAGAATCTGCGGTTCTATTTCGGCGTGATTATAATTAAGATATTTCATCTAAAGGTAAGAATAACGTTTGGTTTAAAAATATTACCACGGTAGTTTTGCGCGGTATATGATAATGAGAATAATAAGGTTAATGTTAATACGGTTAATGTTCATTTAATCTTGTGAACTTATTTTGTCTGCTTAGTTTTCTGAGCGTCTTAGCTTCAATTTGACGAATACGTTCTCTAGTTACTCCCAATTTTTTACCAATTTCTTCCAGAGTGTAATTTCTGTTCATATTGATTCCAAACCGATAATCGATAATTAATTTTTCTCTATCCTCTAAGGAGGCTAAGGCACGAGATACTTTTTCCTTTAATTCTTGAGCAGAATTTTCTTCAAAAGGGTCAGGTGATTTGTCATTGGGTATAATTCTCAGAAGAGTAGAATTAGGGCGGTCGTTGTTGAGCGGCTCATGGAGGGAAGTAATTCTAGGGAATCTTTGGATTTTTTGCTCTAAGCGTTGAGGAGTGAGTTCCGCTTTTTTGGCGAGCTCTTCTCGGGTTATTTCTGGGCCGTTTAGCGCGGATAATTTATTATCTACACGGTCTATTCTGCGCATTTCTTCCACGAAATAAGGAGGTAAATAAAAAGGCGGAGCAGTATTCTCTTTAATGTACCGTTGGATGCTTTGGTGAATTTGCCAGCTAGCATACGTGGAAAATTTATTTCCTAATTCATAATTGAATTTGTCCGCGGCATGCATAAGACCAATATTTCCTTCTTGAATTAAATCGCTCAATTCTATACCAGGGGGCAGGTTTTTATACCTGCGGGCGTGAGAAATAACAAGGCGCAGATTGGCTTGGGTAAATAGATTAATGTATTCTTTCCATTTTTTCTCCAGCTGGGTGAATTTCCGATAGATTGCTTTTTCTCTTCTTTTTTCTTTGGCGGAGAAGAAGGTAATTTGTTTATCAATGGTGTTTTTGCAGGAGGAGATTATATTCTCAAGATGCTCCCATTTGTTCAGTTCTTTAAAAAATTTCTTTGTTCTGGAGGATACCAACGTGTATTCCTCTTCTTTGATTAGGAAGGCTAAATCCTTTTGAAATTGAGAAAATATCTTTTGCTCGTTTCTATTCTCTTGTTCGTCTTCTTGTTTATCAAATTCTTCCAAGGAGGTATGCTCTTTTTTATCTTTTATTTTAGAAGAGATATATTCACGGAGGATAGAGATATATTTAGGGCGAGTTATAATTTCTATTAGGGAGTATTTTACATTCAGAATTTTTTCTCCTAATTCTTCTTCATCTTTTCTTTTAAGAAGAGAATAGTGATTAATTTGAGTACGATAGGTTTGTAATGGGTCTATAGTCATAATTAGTGATGGGTTTGTTTATTGAATCTGTGGAGAGGTTTGCATAATCCCTATTTTCTGGGCAAACTTCTCTGTTGATTTGTTCGTTACTTTTGAATGATGTTCATATTTAAATATTCCTGAGAAAAAAAATAGTATTGTTATGATGATTTTAAAATAATTGTATTGCCACGACCTTTTTTTATTTTTGTGATTTTCTGGTTGTGTTCTAGTTCGGTTATGATTAAGCTTACTTTTGCTTCGGAGAGATACAGCATTTCTTTGCGGAGTTCTTTTTGAGTTATTCTTCCTTGATGTTGTTTAATTATGGCTAGAGCTTTATCCAAGTGGTCTGGCTGTTGAGAAAGATCTTGTTTGATTTGTTCTGCAGTTTTTTGGCTTTCTTGTTTTATTCGTTTTCTGAATAAATTCAAGGGACCATATTTTTTTCTTGCTTGATAGATGCGATAGATTGTGTATAAGGAGATTATACCCAGAATCAAGTAAGACCAAAAGGGCGTTTTTTCTTCTATTAATGTTTCTGCAGATTGGAGATAATTTTCATTGGTTTCATCCCATAATTCTTCTTCCTCGGCTAAACTGGGGGTGAGAAATACATCGTAGATGTAGATTCCTTCAGCGATTATTTCAATTTTTTCGGCAGTTTCTAAGAGATTTTTTTTGGCAGTGAGAGTATAACTGCCAGGAGGAAGGTCAAAAGTATAGGAACCTTCTTTGGCTAAATATTTTTGTATAGGAATGGTATCAATTTCCAATAATACATCTTGCTCGGGGTTGAGTTGAGCGTTGTATACAGTACCTTTCAGACTAGCTGCTTGGCTGAGGGGACAGAGTGTTATAATAATTAATAGTAGGAATAATAGTTTTTGTCTCATGAAGTGATAATATGGGCTATACATAAAAAAGTATCGTATGTCTTGAGAAGTATGCTACTGTTTATATGATTGATTTGTTTTGATTTTTCTATTTCGTCGCGGGGCAGTTGCGGTTTTTAGGGTTTATTTAACTACTCTTAAATACTAAATTAGCGAAAGGTTTATATAGTGGTGCCTATTCTAAAGTGGTAAACATCTATCACCTCTTTTTCCCCAGCAAGCCATTTCGTGGCTTGCCAGGGGTTTTATATTACTATATTGCTATAGTTCTAAAGAACTTTGAAATAATTGATAAGAAATTTCCTGGGAGGTAAAACATTTGTGTTTTAGCGTGAATTTTCGTCATTCAATAAATCATTTGGCTTTTCCTTTTCTTAAAGTTTTAATTATTAAAATTATAAGAAGAGTTAAGGTTACACCTATAAAAAAGCTAAAGAAGAATTTAAAATATTCTTTGTTAGGGATAAATGCGGCGGGGGGCTGGCCGTTTTTTTCAGAAAAATAAATCTGTAAATCGCTTAGTTCCAAAGCGTATTCCATGTATATTAATGAAGTATATTTTTCGGTATTTTTAAGGGTATTAGCATACTGATAATAAGAGTAACCCATGATGGGGAAAATTCCTTCTGCACTATTTTCAGCAATAATTTGTTGAACTGCTTGACCTTTAGCATCAACAAATTTGGCAATGGACTCATAATCTAAACCTAATGATGAGAGGATAGCATTAGAATTGGCTTTGGCTTGGGCAGCTTTTACAATACAAAGAGGATAATCCTTAATCAGTGAAGAGTTTTTAGCATTTTCAATTTCTTCTCTAATGTTTAAAATGGGTAAATCGCCAAGATAGATACTAGCGTAATCATAACGCTCTTCCGCTTCTGATATTTTAGAAAGACAAGCATATTGTAATTGTTCTTGATTAATTATAAATTTTTTACCTTGCATATTGAAAAATTGCATCCAGGCTTGAGCAGAGTAATATCGTTCTTCAGCGTAAGCAAGCAAGGAATATTTTTCTTTAAGTGTTAATTTAGTGTTTTTATCATTTAATATTTTTAGTTGATTTTTTGTATCAGCTAAACGTTCTTTGACTACGCTAAGTGTTTGCAAGTCGGAAATTGTTTCAATAGGCTGTTCTGAAAGTTTTTTCTCGGCAAGTAGAGTTTTCTTTTCTAAAGTACCAGCCAAGATGGTTAGAACTTCAGGACGAATGTTTTTTTGTTGGTAATAATAATTTCTTAATTGAATGGTGGCGGTAAAACAGAAACTAGCGGCGGAATAGTAATCTTTATCATCAGAAGAGTTTTGCGATAATTGCAAGCGTTCGTTTACACTTTTAGTGATGTTCTCATCTAAAATGATTTGATCAGAAGTTATTTCTTCTTTTATTTTAATTGTTCGAGTACAAAGCTGCTGTTGTAATTCTTGCATTATTTGAGTATATTGGGAATTTTCTGAAATACCGATGGGTTTAGAATTAAGGTTTATGCCGGTTATTTCTTTAATTACTTGGTCTAAAGTCATTACTTCTTGGACTTCCAGGCTAAGATTATTTTTTCCATAATCGATAAGATTAAGGGAAGTGTTAAGAATATTTTTGGAGGCATTTTCCTGTTCAGTTATTTTTTGCAAGGAATTGCCTTGAGAAATAAGAATCTTTTTTAGTTTGGCTTGTGATGCGGCTTCTAGTTTTTCTTTAACACCGCCTACGGGGCCAATGATCCCTCCAGAGTTAATTGTTCCAGTAATACTTATTGATTCATCATAGCTTAAGTCTTTGACGGCTATAGTTGTTAGGGCGGCGATAGCAGCTCCAGCAGAAGGACCACCAATTATATTGGTCTGGGCTTTAATAGTGTAAAGAAAATCATATTGGTCACAGTTTAATTTGTAATGTTTACAAGCGATTTCTTTGGCAAATCTGGTGGAGATTTGCGTGTCAAATTTAGTGGCAGGAAGTGTTTCGAGAAAGACTCGACCAGTACCGGGTTGTTTTAGTTCTAGATAAAGATCAGCATCGCTACCCGTGTAACCATTAGGGGTTTCTTGTACGGCTAAAAGTTTTAAGTGATATTGGTGATTAGGTTGAGCGAGAGCCAGAGGTAGGAGGAGCATTAATAATAAAAACCATTTTTTTTTTTGCATATTATTTTAAGTTTAGAGGAGTTTGCATAATTAATATTTTACAGAAGGTACTGCCTTCTTATGTTGCTTATGGGAACATCTTGGCAAACTCCTCTAAGAGACTTTGAAATACTTGAAATGAGAAAGTTATCTCATTTCAGTACACACAAGATGAAGCAACGACTTTATCTGTGTACCAATGCATGAAATGAAGCAGCGACTTCATCTCAGCACAGAAATCAAGCAGTTTCTTGATTTCTTGTGAAATCGTTGTTTCATTGTGTGGAAATAGAACATTTTTTCTATTTCTTGTAGCCGTGATTTTGGTATTATTATATTGTTTATTTACCAATTCTTCATTTTATTCTGAACTTGCCTTTCGGCAAGAATCACTATTTTTCAAAGTTCTCTTTAGTTTTTCTTAATAAATCTTATGGAGTGGTTTGTTAACTTGTAAAATTAAGAAGATATTTAGTTAAATTGTTTGAAGATAGAAAGATTAAAATAGATGGTTTGTTTTCTTTTACTTATGAACGATAGAGATATTCAGAAAGTAAAAATAGTGGGTATATTATGGACTATGCGCAATGTTGTAGCATTGTTAAGAGATATAGCTATTATTGTCTTAGTAGTGGTGTTAATAGGGGCTGCTTTATTTTTGGCGAGTTCGGTTTCGGGAGCGGTACAAAGTTTAGGGAATTTAGGAGAGTTAGGTGGTTTATTGGGAATGATGCAAACGGGTGGAGGAATAGAAGGAGTGATAGGGCAGTTGCAACAGGATATTAATAAGGGAGACTGGAAATCGGCAGAGAATAAGGTTAATCAGTTAGAGTTCGTTATTAAGCAGAGCGGAGATGCGCAAGCGTTGAATGATTTACAACAGATGAAGCAAGCTATTGTGGAAAAGAATGAGGTTAAAGCAAATGCGATTTTGAGTAAAGCCGGCGGAAGCGGCGGTTCTAAATCTGTACGATAAATTTTTTATGGTTTAATGTTTTTTAATTAAGTTCATTTCACGATATTTAACGTGTTTTTTTTTTTTGGTGAGGTTGTTTTGCAATACTATTTCTTTCCCGAGGGCAATTACGGTATGTTCATCGCCTTTGTAAAGGACTTGTTCATCTTTTTTAAAAGGAACTCCGCGGAATAAAACGGTTAAGCGGTAAATGTCATTACCATCACGTTTACTAAATAAGGCAGCAGTGGTTAAAACTTTACCTCCAAATTTTTGCTGTATTTTTTTACCTATATTTTGGGCGAATTTATTGTCGGATAATTGATAATCAAGACCACTATTCACTTTTGTGCATTTGGCTACATGAATTTTATTCTTGGCGATCTCTTCATTAACAAAGTGAAGCATTTCGGGGGTGATTGCTCTTAGTTGGAGAGTGGCTTCGTAGTAACTTTGATGTTTTCCAATGATGTTTCGTACCATAATACAGAGTGTTTAGAAAGTATATTTTAAAGGTTTTGTCGAAAATAGGTTAGATTTTTTCATACGTTTTTTTATATAAAATTGCATCACTTTCTATATTTGGACTCTCGCATGTTAATGCGCCTTTAACGTTAAATTCTTTTAGTGCTTTTAAAATTTCCTGATATTTTAAGGGGCAGTCTCGGGCGTTGATGTGATTTTTTTCACCTTTATCTGTGAATTCAATACCTTCTAGGTGCATGTGCATGTTTTGTAATGCGTGTTTGCCGAGTTTTGTCTCTATTTTTGTTAAGATTTCGGCAAATTGAGGATAGGAATTGGTTTTTCCCAGAGTTCGAGCGTAATGATGAGCCCAATCGATACAAGGCAAAACTTGTTCTACGTCTTGAGAAATCTTTATGAGGTCGTCAATGTCTGCGAATTGGTTAATTTTACCGCCAGTTTCTGGGCGGAGCCAGATAGGATTATTGTTGTCTTTAAGTTGTTTAGTGATGGTGTTTAGTTGTTGTTTGACCTTCTCGTAAACAAGAGAAGGATTTTGACCGGAATAATAGGCTAAGTGATAACAAATGCTCCAAGCTCCGCATTCATGGGCGCGTTGTGCGGCCAAGAGGATTCTCTGGGCGCTTTCTCGCAATACTTTTTCATCTGAAGAATTAAGGTTGATAAAATATTGGCCGTGGCAGGTTAGAAGGACGTTATGCTGCTTGGCGATTTGTTTTATCAATGGAGCTTTCTCTTCTGTAATATTAACTGAGCGGACAAATTCTAATTCTAAGGAGTCAAGGTTAAGAGTTTTGATGAAGGGGATGCCATTGATCGTATCTCTCTTTGGTGCAGAGAGAGGGATACCAGCAGTGCCGAAGTTAAGTGTAGAGACGAGGGACATTTTTAATTAGAAAGGAATTCCATAAAAATATAATGCTAAGGTAGCATGTAGGAATACGGAGAGGGTAAAGCCCCACCAGTAGTAGCAATGCTTGCTATAAAATTTTTGGTACCATTGATATTGCCAGAGTTTTCTTACAAATGTTCCGAGCATACAACGGCAGGATAATAAGACTAGGATAAGGAAGAGCAGGTTACTTAATCCTAAGAAAAAAATGAGGGTGGGAAGTAGGGCCATAATTTAAGTAATGAGGCATACCTTAAAAATCTTATGGTTGGGGCGGGATTGAAATAATTTGTGTAATAATCTTTTTAAATAATCTATAGTTAGGATTAAATATGTCAAAAGTTGAGGGTAATAATCATGTTAATGATATTAAGGAAAAGATGTTATCTTGGGGAGCAATAAAGGAGTTAGAGCACCAAGGATATAGAATGGTGGGTGAGCATAGCGCGGTCAAGATCTGCGGATGGACAAGAAATATGCTGAATAATAATGGCGGGTGTTATAAATTAAAATTTTATGGTATTATGAGTCATCAATGTATGCAGATGACCACATCAATAAGCTGTGCGAATCGGTGCGTGTTTTGCTGGAGGGGGTATAAAGCGCCGGTAAATAAGGAGTGGATATGGGGGGTTGATGAGCCCACTTTTATTTTAAATAAGAGTGTGGAAGCGCATCATAAATTACTGGCAGGATTTGGGGGTTCGCATAAAGTAAATATTGAATTGCTGAAGCAATCTAAGGAAGTGAAACATGTGGCGTTATCGTTAACGGGTGAGCCGATTATTTATCCGAAAATAAATGAGTTAATTGATTTATTTCATAGGCAGGGTGTTTCTACATTTTTAGTAACCAATGCGCAATATCCGGAGGAGATGAAGAATCTGCATAGAGTTACGCAGTTGTATCTTAGTGTAGATGCACCGACAAAAGAGTTGTTGAAGGAAGTTGACAAGCCGTTGTTTAAGGATTATTGGGAACGGATGCAAAAGTGTTTAGAAATTTTGGCATTACGAAAGGAGAGGACGTGTGTTCGGCTAACGGTGCTGAAGGGGATTAATGATAATTATATTAAAGAGTATATTAAATTATTAAATATAGGCAAGCCAGATTTTATTGAGATTAAAGCGTATATGTTTATTGGACAATCTAGAGAAAGATTAAAAGAGGAGAATATGCCTTTGCATGAAGAAATTGTAGAGTTTGCAAAAAGATTGGTTGTTTATTTATTTGATTATGAAATTGTGACAGAGCATGTTCCATCAAGAGTAGTGATGTTAGCTAAGAAAAAGCTTAAACATAAGGATGGATGGCATACTTGGATTGATTTTGGGAAGTTCCATACTTTAATTAATTCGGGAGCAGAGTTTAGGGGGGAAGATTATTTACGGAAAACTCCCCTGGTGGGGTTAAGCGGTAAGGGAACAAAAGATTATATGAGTGAACGTTGGAATAAGAAATTGAAGGAGAAAAATAGGAATATTATTGTTGATGAGAAAACGGAGGAGTTGAGTTTTTATACGCAATAAAAGAATAGTAATTTGTTAAAGGTGTAATTTCTTATCGTGATGCAGTTAGTCTTTGGTGAGCTTTATATAATTCTCCGGACAGTAAATGCGCACTTGCAGAGATGTATTCTAAATTTAAATCGGGATGTTGTGGAATAGTATCTAAACTTACAATATGGTCTATATAACTGCGGTCATTTGCGTTTTTAATTTGCTCTGAGGTTGTAACAGCATGGCTGGCCCATAGTTCGACTCTTTTTGCTTTTGATTCTTTTAGTACCTTGGCTACTTTGTTGCTGGTTCCGCCACTGGCTAGCATATCATCAATTTGAATATACACTCCGTTTGGGTCAAAATTATTCTCATTAATGATACTAAAATTTTTGAATGCAGCAGTAGAATTTTCATAAGCCACTCTATCTTTGTCAAAGTAAGCAATACGAGCATATACTTCGGCGATAGAAAGATCAGGATAGGCTCTTTCTACGAAATTTTCTACTCTTTTCTCTGTGCCATTATCTAAGCTTACAAAATATAAAAGGGGATATTGTTTTTTTAGTTCTAGAACTTTTTCTTGAAATGGTCTTAATCTTTTTGTAATCAGCTCAGCCTTTTCTCCAGAAAGACCTAATTTTGCAGGATTAATAGCGCGCGCAGATTGGAAGGGATTTATCCAATGGTAATCTATGCCTAATTGTTTAGCAATTTGTTCTGCTTTGTCTGAATGAGGGTCTATTGTTAGTATTGCATTTAGTCCATCTTTTTGATAATCTTGAAGTGTTTTACGAAGTGAATCAAATTGGTAAAAACCACGAGCCTCATATTTTTCAATACTATGAGAACGAATATAGGAAAGGTATGGCGCAACAAGTGTTCGTTTTAATGTTTCTGTTTTACTAACTATGTCAAGCATTCCTCGTACATTCATAATATGGTCATTGGCAGATGCTTTACTATTGGGGGTGAGAAGGTGTTCTACAAGAGCGATATGTTTTCCTCGTATAACATCTTTAAGGTCATTTCTTCCAATATCTACTTGTACTTCCATATCAGGGAAGAAATCTGTAACGAGAGGATGGCGATTATCTTTTAAAGTTCCTGGCGGGATTTGACTTCTACGTGAACTATCTAGCAATTCTACTTGATCTTCTAATCCATAATCACTTTTTAATATATCGAAAATATCTTTGGCTAGTTTACTTGTTTCTTTTCCTGAACAGGGAATGATTAATAATTTTGTTTTACTAGCCATGATTTTTGAAAAGAGATATACTTATTTTTATTGTTTTCTGTTGGTTAGAATATATTTGTAATATATATAGTTAATTTACATAAATCGGCATAAATCTTATAAAATAAGGGAGTTATCGCAGAGATTATGCTTAATGAGAAGGATGTACAGGAAAAATTTCAGCAGTTTCAGGTGCTGCAACAGCATATTGAACAGATTTCAGAACAAGTTAAGCTGATGAATCAGCATAATTTAGAGTTAGATGCGTCTTTAGAAGCAGTAAAGGGATTAGATAAGATGATGTTGGAAATGGAGGTTTTAACTCCATTGGCGAATGGAATTTTTTTGAAAACAAGGTTGCAGGATAATAATACCTTATTAGTAAATGTGGGAGCAGATACGGTGGTGGAGAAGAAGGCGGGAGAAGTTTCTCAGTTATTATCTATGCAGAAGCAAGAGATATTGTTAAGAATTGCGGAAGCGGAGAATTTATTACAGCAGTTGAGTGAACAAGCTAATAAAATCTATCAGGAAGTGGAAGAAAATGTTCGGTAAACTCAAAGAAAAGTTAAAGGAGGCATTATCAATATTCTCTAAAAAGACGGAAGAAGAAGCAGAAGTTAAAGAGATTATTGCGGAGAAGAATGTTCTGATAAAAGAAGAGAAAAAAGCAGTTCTTGAAAAGAAAGCAAAAAAAAAATCTAAACGTGTTGAGCTAGTTAAGAAAGTTTCTGAAGAGAAAAAGAAAGAAGAACAAAGAGAAGTTAAAACAGAAAGAAAAGATACTAAAACAATATTGGCTCAGCAGAGAGAATATTTTGAGAAAGTTGCCAATAAAAAGAAAACTGATGAGGAAGTCGAGCCTAAAGAAATTGTTAAAGAAGAAATAGTTACTGTTGATGAAGAAAATGTTAATGTAGAAATTAAAGAAGAAGAAATCAAAGAAGAAAAGAAAGGTTTTTTTTCTAAGTTATTTAGAAAAGAGGAAAAAGAGGAAGAGAAAAAGGTTGGAAGTGAAGTTAAGGAAGAGGGGGAGGATGGCAAAGGTTTTTTTGGTAAGATTAAAGAGACGTTAACAACGAAAACAATCTCGGCAGCAAAGTTTGAAGATTTTTTTTGGGATTTAGAATTGGCATTATTAGAAAATAATGTTTCAGTGGAAGTTATTGAGAAGATTAAAGAAGATTTGAAGAAAGAATTAGTGGACAAGTCGCTGCCAAGGGATGTTTCTGCGAAAATTTATACAACGTTAAATGAGACGTTAAGAGAAATATTATCATGTGAAAAGATTGATGTTTTACAGAGGGTTGATGCGAAGAAGAATAAACCGTATGTGATTGCTTTTTTTGGCATTAATGGCACGGGAAAAACAACTTCAATTGCGAAATTGACGTATTATTTTCAGCAGCAAGGTCTTTCGGTAGTATTAGCGGCGTGTGATACGTTTAGGGCGGCGGCGATTCAACAGTTAGGGGAGCATGCTGCTAAGTTAGGGGTGAAGATGATTCAGCATGATTATGGCTCGGATGCGGCGGCAGTGGCGTTTGATGCGGTAAAATACGCGGAGAAAAATAAGATTGATGTAGTGTTGATAGATACTGCGGGCAGATTACATTCAAATACGAATTTAATGGCGGAATTGGAGAAAATTATTAGGGTGGTGAAACCGGATTTGAAGTTATTTGTGGGAGAGAGTATTACGGGCAATGATTGTATTGAGCAAGCGAGAACGTTTAATTCTCTTGTGGAGATGGATGGGGCTATATTAACTAAAGTTGATGTGGATGAGAAAGGGGGAGCGCCAGTCTCTATTGCGTATACGATTAAGAAGCCGATATTATTTTTAGGTGTAGGTCAGGAGTATAAGGATTTAGAGAAATTTGATGCGGAAGTGATTTTAGGTAGATTGGGGTTGTAGTTTTGAGATTCTAATAATTACACTATTTTGCCGGTGCTTAATTTCTATGGAATTCAAATGCTCTATAAAGATGGGTGATTATTTGATGGGTGTATTCTTGCGGTAAAAAGAAGGAGCGAATGACAGATTCACGGGCGAGGTTATACATGTCCGGCGCAATATTTTGTTTCTTAAGTGTTTCTAATAATATCTGGTCAGCGGTTTTGGCGTTAGTGTGGGGGATGTAGTCCATTCCTTCTCCGATGAGGGCGATGCGCACCATGCAATTGATGGTGGAGGTTCGATGTCCTAAGGTAGCAAGTTCATTGCGGAGTTTGGAGGTGTTATCGTTAGGGATTACCGCATAGGTTTTACAAGAGTCTCCGTCACTTTCGGAATCGATGCTTAAATCATATCTTTCAAAGAGGGAGGCAACTTTAGCGGCGATTCCTTTTTGATTCATAGGCATTTGATTAACAGTGATGAGTTCGTAACCAGGAACGTGGGCAATGGCTTTTACCCCATAATGCTCTGTGGAAAGATTAGCGCGGATATTTGTTCCTGTTTGAGTGAAATTGAAACTATTGAGTATTCTAATGAGGATGCCGCGTTCTCGAGCGGGGCGAAGGGCAACTTCATTGATTATTTTTGCCCCTAATCCGGCGAATGCTTCTGCTTCTTTATAGGTTAATTCGCTGATTGGTTTTGATCCGTCAATAATGTCAGGGTCAACAGGGAGAATTCCGTTTTGGTCACTAAAAATACGAACTTCATCAGCGTAGAGAGTGGCTCCGTAATAGGTTGCGGTGCCATCAGACATGCCTCGTTCTAAGGTTACCATTTCTGTTGTGCCTTTCTTTATTCCAATGAATCCTGGAATAATAGCTATCTTGCCATTAAGCTGGTTTTCTTTCGTTGTTTTTACGATGGAATGAAGTGTAGATTCGTGGTCGATGGGCACATCGCGATTAATGGACATGGCTTTTCCAATCATCCCATTTTCGTGATAATCTAGAAGAACAAAATTGATTTCGGGGTGCAAACATTGCCCAAGGTTAAATAAAATTTTTGCTTCGGCGCGTTCGGGCAGTCCAATGATTTTCGCTTCGGCTTCAGGAGTAAGATTATTGCTGAGGAGAATGCTTCTTACTTCTCCGATTAAATGGTCAATAATATTTTGGGGCAGAGAATGTTCAGCTACTTTTCTACGAAGAATGTCTTCTAAAATAATCCATTCTTTTTCTCTATTTTGGTGGTTGATGATATCATAGGCATGGTCGGTAGCTTTTCTTCCTTGTTTTGTGTTATCGGTTTTTCCCGGCCCAGAGGGAACAAGGATAGTATAGGAGTGATCATTTTTTTTAATTTCAGTGATATGGGTATTGATGGTATGTTCTAATGCTTTTCGATCACGTTCGGCAGTGGCTAAAGAGGTCCCCCCCCATTTTTCAATAATGCATCTATTCATTTGGGGGATAATTTTTGTCTGCTTTTTTAATATTTGTATATTCTATTATGGATATTTTGTCTAATCATTTCTAAAGCATTTTTTAAATAAAATTTATAAATGATGTTTTTAAGAGATTATTTATGACTTCATTTATTGTTATTACCGCAGGATGTGCGCATAATCAGGTGGATTCGGAACAGATGGCAGGATTGCTGAAGCGGGCGAAGTTTGATTTGGCTAGCGATATAGAGAAAGCAGATATTGTGATATTTAACACTTGTACGGTTAAAGGGCCGAGTGAAACGGCGTTTTTTAAGCAGTTAGATGATTTAAAGAAAAATTTTCCTTATAAGATGGTGGTAGTAGCGGGATGTATTGCGCAGGCTGATCCAGAAAAATTAAAAAAATATTCTTTGGTGGGTACAAAACAAATTCATAATATTGCTCAAGTTGTGGAAGAAGCACTGCATAATAATGTATTGCAATTATTGGAAACTAATGCTGTGCTAACGTTAAAGTTACCAAGAATAAGAAAAAATCCTATTGTAGAAATTCTGCCTATAAATTTAGGCTGTTTAGGTTCATGTTCGTTTTGTAAAACTAAACAAGCTCGAGGTAATTTGATTTCTTATCCCATTGCTGAACTTAAAGCGGAGATGGTTAAGGCGATTAAGGAAGGAGTTAAGGAGATATGGTTAACATCGCAGGATACGGGATGTTATGGGGCAGATATTGGTACAAATTTAGTGGATTTAATTAAAGAATTGTGCACTGTTACTGGCGAATATATGATTCGAATAGGGATGATGAATCCGGATCAAGCAATAAAAATAAAAAAAGAATTAATTGATTTGTTTAGAACACAACCAAAATTGTTTATGTTTTTACATCTTCCCGTTCAGTCAGGAAGTAATTATATACTGAAAAGGATGGCGAGAAATTATACTGGGGAGGATTTTTATGAATTGGTCAAGGAATTAAAATTAAATCTTCCGGGGTTGAATGTAATGACAGATATTATTGTGGGATTTCCAGGAGAAACGGAGCAGGATAGTTGGCAAACGTTGTCAATGCTGCGCAAGGTGAGTCCAGATTCGGTTAATATTTCTCGATTTTGGCCGAGATCAAAAACATCGGCGGCGAAATGGAGAGTTTTACCAGGGGAAGTGGTTAAAAGACGTTCGAGGTTAGCTACGGAGCTGTTCCATAATATTTCTCGATTGCAGAATGAACGATGGTTAGGGTGGGAAGGGGAAATTTTAATTGATGAACTAGGAGAAAAAGAAGGACAATGGATTGGAAGAAATTGTGCATATAAGCAAGTGCTGGTGGAGGGGAAATATAATATAGGGCAAAGATTAAGGGTAAAAATTGGGGATGTTACTACATTTGACTTAAGAGGAATGGTAACGGCGGTAAAAAGAGAATAAAGGTGGTAAAAAGGGGATAAAATCTTCTTAATAGCATGAGCCAAAAATCTCCACACTTTAGTGTGTGAGATGAATGGCTCCGTAATTCTTATCAATTCTAAAAATAAATAATGCGTGGCGAACGAAAAATTTTGCGCCACGCACTAACCTCTAAAAGTTAGTGTGAGCTTTCTTCGCCGGAGATAAAATGGCACTTGAAATAAAATATTATGCACATAAAGTAGGCGTTAACGTGCACCATCTTGAATGGTGCACCAAATATCGATATGAGATGTTTAAACAAGACAAATATAAAAAGTTATG
>JACPNA010000043.1 GCA_016185725.1 Candidatus Woesearchaeota archaeon
CTGTTCCTGACAACGAGAAGCTTTTTTCTTAACAATCACATCAACCAATTGATTCTGAAGACACTGTTTCCCCAACCCTGTTGATTGTTGTACCCACACTAAACACTGCGATTCATTGTTCTGACACTCTAAATATGACGATGCCGTAATACATTGTATTTCATTTAACGTGCATTGCGGAACACAGGAAACTGGCGGCGAATAAGTGCTTCCTCCTCCACCGCTACTGCCTCCCCACCAACCACCCCCACTGGGATTGGGAATAGGTTCAGTGGTTTCTTGGATAACTTTTTCCCCAATTAAAAATTTAGAGAAGTGGGGAACAATACTATAAAATTCCGTAGATTCTGGACCTGTATTACTAATGGTAGTTGATATTTCCATCCAGCTTGTTTCCCAGACAAATAAACGCACATTATCTGAGTTAATATTTTCTAAAATACTTTGAGACAGGTTAAAAAATAGTTTAATATTCCCGTTGGATTTTCCATTGATGCTACAATTGCAGGTTAATTCAAGGCACCCTAATGTTTTCTTAATTTCAGTTTTTGGTGGTTCCTGCTCTGACCAATCAGGATAGTTTTCCCCGTATAAAACTATATCTAACTTATTTCCCTTATATCTCTCTAATCCTTTAATGCCAGTTATCATTTTCTTGATTTTTGGATGGGTTGGTTTTATATCACCTGAATCCGGAATTATGGTTTCTTCTTTAACAATCACATTAAAATTTACTACCCCTGTTCCTGAGCCTACCACCCTTCCTGTTATCTGAGTAGTATAAGAAAAAAAGCAATTAATTATAAGAAGGAATAACCAGATTACAATTAAACTCAAAAGTATTCTTGTGTCTAATTCTTTTTTAGCTTTCTCCATCCCTCATCTCCTGAAAAACGGCTCTTAGCACCCATTCATAAGTCCCGTAATCTCTTTCTGGATTTACTATTGCAGTTATGCTAATTGTCTTATTTTCTCCTTGTAGTAAAATAAAATTGTTTTCAGAAATTTTAATTATTTCTGATAAATCTCCTTTGATAGATAATCTTACTTTTTTAGGATAGGTATAGTTATTATTTACAATCACTTCTCTAGTTAAAGTTTTTACTTCTCCTTTTTTGATAGTGCCAAAATGAAGAGCATCCGCGTCCAGGTTGATGCCAGTATGGTTTCCAATAATAAGATCCATTTTTAGTTCTTTAACTTCTGATTTAGGACGAGTCAAAAAAATAGTTAGGGAGATTAATATTATTAATAGTATAGTAATCAATAACCATCTTTTTTTTGTTTTATCAACCATCTTTGTAGTATTAAAGAAGTATTTGAGAGATTATCTCTGGATTAAATTAATTCCTCTTCTTTTTCCCTTCTTTTTTTTATTAAAATTATACTTGTGGATATTATTAAGATGATTACTACAATGATGATAGGTATAGTTAAGGTGGAATATGTTTTACTGGTATTTTTTGATTCGCGGGGATTGTTTACAGTTAATTTAAAGTCCTTTTGGGTAGTTTTATCGGCGTAGTTTAGTGTTACTTCTGCATTATACTCTCCAGTTTCGTAATTTGTCGTATCCAAGTAGGCGATTAGTTTATCTTTTTGCCAAGGTTTTAGAGTAACTGGTGGAGTGGCGATTGTCTCTTCTTTACTTTTTCCCTTCTTAATATCAATAGAAGCATAGACATTTTTAATCTCACTGTCCCATAAACTTTCTACTTCGAGCTCCATTTTATTTATTTTTCCATTGACAAATTCTTGCGGATTTAAACTTATAATTCCTACCAGAATATCTCCTATACGAAAGCTAGTTTCTGCTTCTGTTTTTTTATTGTCATAATCAACCACTACTTTTGCTTTATATATTCCTGCTTTAATGTTGGGAGTCCAGTGAGCATACAATTCTACACTTTCTCCTTTTTTGACTTCTTTATCATCAGTTCCAATCGAAATAATCTCTTTTCCTTCGGAATCATAAATTTTTATTGTTCCTTGGACATTGGAAAGAGCTTCACTTCCATAATTTGTAACGGTAACTACAAAGTTGATGACTTCTCCGATTTTAACATCGGGTGCGTTGAGCTTTGCTTCAGCATATTTCCCTTCATAAGGCACATTTATAATTATAACATGACCGACGGCAGGCATTGCTCCAAAAGTAGACTTTCCAGCACCGGTTTCAGATACTGTCAATTGTTGTTCTATTATAATACTCGCTTTATGCCTTCCTGGCTTTAATTCGGAAGGGAGATTTATTTTATAATAAAGCGTCAATCCTTCTAGGGGAACAGTTAAAACTTCCTGCTTAAGTTTAATATAATCTTTTAATTCTCCAGATACACTTAATTTAACTTCAAAAGGTTTATTTTCTCCATAAATATTTAACTGAAATGTTTTGCTGAGACCAGACTCAAAATTAAGTTCTTCTGCAGGCGGGGTAATTCCTAATGAATATCCTATAGGAATTACTATTAATAAAACCAATAACGCTAAAAGTATCCAATCTATTTTTATTTCTTTGGCTATCATCTTATTTAACCTGCTTCTACGTAAACTACCAAGTTTGCTGTTTTTGTTCCCGCCCCTTCATCAGATGGAACTGCAACCGTTATACCTATTTTAGCAGTGTCTAATCCAGCGGTATGTTGCACATTATTTATGAGTAAATTTTTAGTAGATA
Organism: Candidatus Woesearchaeota archaeon; assembly: GCA_016185725.1. GTDB lineage: Archaea > Nanobdellota > Nanobdellia > Woesearchaeales > GW2011-AR9 > JACPNA01. The sequence continues at coordinate 2,678 of JACPNA010000043.1, forward strand.
TATTTGCCGGCACGGGTACGTAAGTAGTATTGGCTATGCCACTATCTGAATAATTAGCATGAATTAAATAATAATTATTAGGAAGAGTATTTGCCCCACTGGTGCTACTTAAAAAAGGGCTGGTTATACCATAACTATACACATTAAAAGTAATTGAACCATCGTTTATCAGCTCAAAAAAATCATTTATATCCTCGCTAGATTTATTTTCTCCAACGGCCAAAGTGCCAAAATTAATGGTAGTATCAGTAAGAGTCAGAAAGATGTTGCTTTGAACACTGAACAGAACAGTACCGGTCTGACTAGTTTGATTTTCTTCCGTGGTGGAATTAACCGATAAGGAAATGAAATCTAATTTCAATAAAGCGTCGTGCCCCGCATTATTATCGCCTACTTTAATCTTCGTTTTTAAGTTGTTTATGTCTGCAATGGTATTTATGCCATGAGGATAAAGGTCGCAGCTAAAAGTACCTTGATTATCAACTGCGATGATACAAGCTGTTTGCCAGGCAGAGCTGCTGTTATAGAATTGGAAAATCATATTCGCACCTTTGGTATTAGAAACATCATTTTCTGCTTTCAGAAAAACATTAGAGATTGAATTTCCCTGAGAAACATTTTGATTCCATTTTCTTATTTCCACAAAAGTATTACTACTTTCATAAGTAACAGTCTTGGTAATGCCATCGGAAATATCCACTGTACCACCATCGGGGGAGATTTGATTATTCCCCAATTCATCTACCGCTTCTGTTGGAAGAAAATCACCCATAGAATAAACTGCCAGACCTGTCAAGGTGGGATTAAAACCGAGTTTTAAGAACAATAAACCTAAGATAAGGATGGTAATTATAATCATATAACTAACCATGTAACCTTTTTCTTTTTTCATGTTAGAGATTTAATAACTAAATTAAAATTTAAAAAAGAAAAAAAATATTATCTAACTCCTTTCTACGTAAATGGTTAAAGCGGCACTTTTGCTCCCTTCCGGCTCATCTAGAGGGACAGTCACTTTAACTCCGATATTAGCGGCATCTTGACTATTTTGTTTGTTAAGATTGCTTACTAACAATACTTTATCTGCTAGTAAAGGTACATTTTTATACGTAGTGTTTGCGGTTCCACTCTCAGTGGAATTGGCATGTATCTGATAATAACTGTTAGGAACCGTATCTGCTCCACTAGTTGGGCTAGCGAAAGGACTTACTGCACCATATGCGTATACATTGAAGTCGATTGAACCGTCATTCTGTACGGTAAAAAAATCATTTACTTCTTCACTATATTTGGTTTCACCTATTTCTAAATCGCCCAAATTTATGGCATTATCCGTTAGGGTTAAGATTAAATTTCCTTTAACTCCTAAAGAAGTTGTTCCAGTTCCTGACGAAACATTAGAGACCGGTGCACCGGTAATGCTTGATGAGTTAGTTAAGGATACAATCCCTACTAATGATACTACTATTCCTAATCCTACTAAAATTGCCAATACATTATTTGATATATCTTTACTCATTTTTTTCACCTCGTTTTATTACATTAAATTTAACTGTTGCTTTGTCTGTCTGTGGTTCAGGATTTCCTTTGACGTAAAAATTAACCTGTCCCTCTGCGAAGTTAGCATTTTGTTCTTGATCTCCATTGTTAAAGAAAAGAACAGTTACAGCAACTACAGAGATAAATAACCCTAAAATTATCAGCACTAAAAGCGCTTGCTTTTCCATCATAACACCTCCCTATATTATTTTACTTGTTTACTAAATTTAATTTATTATAGGATATCTTGTATATAAATGTTGTTATGGTTGACTAACCTATAATCAATATATTAGTTATAAATCACATAAGCTCATTTTTAATCAATCCATACATTACTAATAACTTATGGGTTATTGATAATCATTATAAATATTATTTACTTTATTTATTATTATGAAACATTATACTAATATTGCCTTACCAAAAGAATTGGCAGATAGGATAGACGAAATCATTAAACGTGATGGGTGGGGTTATAAAACCAGAGGAGAATTTGTTAAAGAAGCAGTAAGAATGCTGGTGATTAAATTATCAGAAAATGTTAATATTAAAATTAAGAGATAGAGTTTTTTATTATTTACATGAATAAATTTTTAACTTTGCTGGGTTTAAATTTAAGTTTTAGCAAAAAAAAATATTCCGTCAATTCATCTTGTGGGCAAGAGTTTTCTGCTGTGCAGGAGGTTATTGAAGGCGTTGAGAATCAGTTCGGGATTCGCTTTTAGGCGACGCATCATATAGGGAAGAGCATCTCGGTGATTAAGTTCGATGGGCATGTAGTCACGGACAATTTTGCCGGCGTCAAGCAGTTGTTGACCAAGGATTTTTCCATTATGAACGCCACGGAGGAATTGAAATTCATATTGCTGGGGCGATATTTTGCCGGATTGTTCATAGGGGTCAATAATGGTAGTAATAAGTTGATCAATAATAGAATAGTCATGGGTAGCTATTTCTACGTATACGCCAGAATTTAATAAATCGGCAATATGTTTAACAAGCATTTGTTTCATTTGCTTTTTATTATTTGTTGAGATGGCAGGAGATTCACGATAAATGCCGATACAGGCGCGAACACGCAGTTTATTTTTGGGAAAAGGGTAGGGCATGGTTTTAATATAGGAGGTAATATCTTGTGCGGTGCGGTATAAGCGTGATTGTAGGACAATACCGAGGTTATCGTATCCTTTCAGCCAGAGGCTTTTGACGGTATTAAGAGAGTGTGTTGTCCAATAGTGGTTTTCCATGTCTAGGGTAACAAAAATATTCTGTTGTTGTGCGTAATGGACGATGGTGAGGAGTTGGGATTCCAGAGGAGTGAGAGGATTTATCCTTAGAAATTCGCCGTAATGGTCAACGTTACAAAGAAGAGATGGTTTGAGGGAGATAGTCACCGGTTGTTGATGAGGGTGAGGAGCATAGGAAAAATTTTGAGCACAAAAATGGATAGTTTTTTGATAAGAAGCAATATAGTTAGCGGCATCTTCAGGGGTTTGGGATGTTTCTCCCAAGATATCAAATGTGGAGTAGCGGTGGTGGTGGTAATTTTCTACGATGGTTTCAAGACCTTGTTCTAGAGAGTGGCCGGCAAGGTAGGGTTCGCCTAAGCTGGTGATTAGTCTTTTTGTGAGAGGAAAATAATCTAACAGGGATAAGAAGGAAGCATTTAGAGGAACAATAAGGGTATCAATCAATGACATTCAAAAAGTTCAAGAGGTAATTACTTTTTAAATTTTTTGTTACTAAAAAATAATAAATTAAGTATGGCGCTTTTCAATAATTTCTTTACGAAGAGAAGCAATAAAGGAGTTTAAAGGTACGTCAAACTTAATTTCTCCATTTCTGGTGCGAATGGCTACGGTTTTATGTTCGCATTCTTTGTCGCCAATGGTAATGATATAATTGGCTCTTTCTAATTGTGCATCACGTACTTTTTTGCCAATGGTTTCAGAATCGGCATTTAATTTTACGCGAAGGTTATTTTTACGCAGTTCTTTAACAACTTCTTCAGCAAAGGGAATATTCCTATCGGTTACAGTTACGATAATAACTTGCACGGGACTCAGCCATAACGGGAATTTACCGCTGTAGTGTTCAATGAGAATGCTCAAAAATCGTTCTAGTGAACCGGAGATGGTACGATGTATTACTACGGGACGTTCTTTTTCGCTTTTTTCATTCATGAAGGAAAGGTTAAATCGTTCCGGAAGATTAAAATCGCATTGGATAGTAGCAAGCTGCCATTCTCGTCCTAAGGCATCTTGGAATACAAAGTCTAATTTTGGACCATAGAATGCAGCTTCACCGGTTATTTTTTTATAGGGTAATTTGTTTTCTTTAGCCGCTTCTTCTAACGCGGTTTCAGCGATGTTCCAGATGTGGTCTGTACCAAGATATTTTGTGTTATCATCTCCTCGTACAGAGAAAGAGACCCAATAGTCTTTGTCTAAACCGAGGGTGTGATAAAATTCATGAATGACATTAACAATGGTTTTAACTTCTTGTTTTATTTGAGAAATACGACAAAATAAATGACCATCATCTTGGGTAATGGAACGAACACGGCTTAGACCAATTAACTGACCGGATTTTTCGTCGCGGTAAACGGTAGCGGGTTCAAAGTAACGAACGGGCAGGTCACGATAGCTGAAGGCGAAGGAGTCAAAAATTTGCATGTGGTGAGGGCAGTTCATCGGTTTCAAAATGAAATCATCAGATTTGCCTTTGACTTTGAAAAGATCATCACCAAATTTATCCCAGTGACCAGATGTTTTGTAGAGTATATCTTTTGCAATGTGGGGGGTCCATACTTGTTGATAGCCTTTCTCTTTGTGTAATTGCCAGAGATAATCAATTATTTCATTTCTGATTATTGCACCTTTGGGAGCTAAGAGAGGAAGCCCTTGACCTACTAATTCAGAGATGACGAAAATATTTTGTTCTTTTCCTATCTTGAGATGAGAACGCGCTTCGGCATCAGCAATCTTCTTTAGGTAGAGGTTTAATTCTTCTGGCGAGGCAAAGGCAACAAGATTGATCCTGGTCAATTGTTCGTTGAGAGAATTATTTTTCCAATAGGCGCTAGAAATGTTGAGCAATTTGAAGGCTACTATTTCTTTGGTTAATTTAACAAAGGGATCACGGAATAAGGATGTGGCAGTGATATTGGATAGAATATAGGTTATAGCATCTCTACCTAAATCTTGGGCTATTTCTTGCTGTAAGTGGGTTAACTGTTTAGTTGATTTTTCTATTTTGAGAGTTTGAAGAATAACTTTTTGCATTTGTTTTTCTAAGCGAGGAAGTTCTTCTTGTTTTATTTTTAAATTAGAAAATTCTACGTAAGCTTGGTCATGATGCAAATTAATTTGACCTAGCTGTGATTGAGGATATAATTCGGAGATGACTTTAGCTAAAACTAAGCCCGCAGATAATTTTATTTTTTCTTCTGATGATAATTTATTAGTGTTAAAAGTGAATAATTCATCTTTTCCTTCACGTTTGAGATTAGAAGTAGGCGGGATTAGGGTAGGTTTTTCAGAAGTAGTACGAAAGATTTCTTTTTCTGCGTCTTCAACAGAAAATTCTCTACTTAATTCAGATAAAGGATGGCCTTTGCAAGAGATATTGAATGATTTATACCAGCCGAAAGGGGCTCTTGAGACTTTGTATTTAATTTTTAATTGTTTTTCGGCGTCTTTCATCAAAGATTCAGCGATTTGCGGGGAGGAGAGCTGGGAACTAAGGTGAGCATAGGGATAGAGAACAAGACTAGTCGCGTTCACTTGAGCAGCGATGTCTTCGATGTTTTTAAGATATTTTTGGAGAACTATTTTTGTGTTGAACTCATCGCGTTTTTCTACGGCGGTGAAGATGACGAGACATTCTTCAATGCGGTGTTTATTTTCGTCAACGCCTTCTTCGGCGCCTTTGAAAGCTTTCTTTTTAGCTTGGAATTCAATAAAATCGGCATGGATGGTTAAGATTTTCATAGGAGTGAGAAGATAGCTTTTCTTTAAAAAGTAATCGGTGTAGAATTTAAAGAAAATCCAAGTTTTAGTTTGTGTAAATACCTTATTTCGGTAAGATTATTAGGTATGAACTACATTTTAAGAAAAGATAAAATAATAATTTGTTTATGCGTTAGTGGGAAATTTGCCTTGCTGCAACATCTCTTCTAACACAATATATCTATTTTCTTTCCAGGGTGCGGTAGAAGGTCCTCGTGTATAAGGGTCAATCCAATTCTTTTTTGTTCCATTTCTAGTATGATAGCGTTGAAAATGTCCACGCACCCATTCACGATAGGTTAAAGTATTTTCGTCAGAAAGGGAGTTATTAGAATTCTGCTCTGTTAGTGTGATTGTTTTTTCTGTTATATCTACCCAATAAAATGGTTTTAATGCAGAAAGAGGCCTTTTTCCTTTTGTTTCTCGTTTACGATTAATACGTTCAATTTCTGTAGTATCTTTTGTCTCACGCTCGACTTGGCGCAGGGTAATATTATGGGCATTAATATAATCAATCAGATTTAAACAGAAATGGGTAATAGATTTAAAATGCTCTCGAACATTCTGCTGTTCTGTTGCTGATAAAGGATTTTGAAGTAATCCCCGTAGAGGATCGAAGGTTGATGTTTGCACATCTTGCAATTCACTTTCCTGAGGAAGATACTGAAAGAATTTACTATTAAAACCAAGATTATAGGGGGTATCACTTCCAAAATAAACGGCATCGGGCAAATCGTAAGGAGGTTGTTCTTGGAGTGTATTAGTATCATACAATAAAACATTTAGATAATCTTTTCCGAACGCTTTACTTAATGATTGGGGAAATAAAATGTCTTCCTTTCCGATAACAATTCCCTTTACACTTCGCTTGTATTCTGAACCGACAATAATTTCTAAGGGGTCCATAAGTTCAAAATATATCACTGGGAAGGGGAAATGAGAAAGACAATCGATATCTTTTTGGTCACGGGGAATATTATATAAATCATCGGCTACTGCTCCATTGATGAAAAAAGGTGTCGAGCAATTTAGAATTTCCGCTTGAACCCCACAACAATCTTCCCAGCTTTCGGGAGATGGTTGTTTAATAGAGGTATAACCATTCTGATAATGTCTCAGTAATCGATCGAAAAAAAGTTCTGGGGGTGGTTGAGTGTGTTTGGACATTGGTCTTTCTAAAGAGGATAATTTAATTTATTACCACTATTTAGTGGTCTTTATTTATAAACTTTTCGTTAGAGATCATATCTCCTTAAAAACAAAAAAATTCTTAAAGAGAAAAGGTATACTAGAATGAATATGAAGAAAAATACTATGAAGGAAACGATAATTGTCTGCGGAGCACATTCTGATGATTTTGTGATAGGTGCAGGTGGCACTATTGCTAAATATACTATAGAAGGCAAGAAGGTTATTGCAGTTATATTTTCTTATGGAGAGAATTCACATCCCTGGTTAAAGGAGGAGATTGTACAAAAAATGCGGACGAAGGAGACGTTAGAAGCGTCTAAAATTTTAGGTTGTTCATCGTTATTTTATGATCTTAAGGAGATTAAATTTTTAGAGGAGTATAAGAAAAAAGGAGTAGAAGATAAATTATTACGATTAATAGAGAAAGAAAAACCAGTTAAAGTTTTTACACATAGTATTGATGACCCGCATCCAGATCATAAAGCTGTTTATGAAATTACTTGCAGGATATTAGATAAAGTAAAATCAAGCAAGCCAGAGTTATATGTTTATTCAGTTTGGAATCCGGTCTCATTTAGAACATTAAACCCAGTAATGTTTATAGATATAAGCAAAATGTTTAAATTAAAATTAAAGGCTTTACAAACATTTCGTAGTCAAAAAGTTCATATAGTTTATCCGTTTATTCTGTTATTATTTAGAGCAATAAAAGACGGGTTAATGATTCGAAAAAGGTTTGGAGAAAAATTTTACCGGTTACGATGAAGAAAAAATTAAGATTATTGTTAGTGGCAGATACGTATTATCCGAAAGTTGATGGAACACTTAAGTTTCTAGAGGAATTTATTAAAAGAGCAGCGAGAGATTTTGATATTTCTCTATTAGTACCAAATCTAGGCGTGGCAAAAAAAATTAATGGAGTAGAAAATATTACTTGGATTAAACCTTCAAAAAGATTAGCGGTTTCTGGTTATCCTAATCTAGCATTTTCTGTAGATAATATTAAGAAGATAAAAGAAACAGTGCAAAGAGCGGATCTGGTGTTTGTGCAAGGACCGGCATTAATCAGTTATTGTACAATGTATTACAGCAAGAAAATGGGCAAAAGAACAGTGTTTTATGTCCATACCATTTCGTGGGAATTATTTGCAAAATTTTTTCCTAAAATATTGGGTTTTTTCTTTTTTAGTTTGATTAAGTCTATCTCGTTGAGTTTTTATAATAAGTGTGATTTAGTTATTGTGCCTTATCAAGGGTTGAAAGAACGATTAGAAGAGGAAGGAGTGGAGACGAATATAGCAGTGGCTAGGTTGGGAGTGGATATTGATAGGTTTAGTCCAGTCAAGGATAATAGTGTTTGGAAAGAGAAATTTAAGATCGGCAAGGATAAATTTGTGGTTGGTTATGTAGGAAGAATTTCACGTGAAAAAAATACTAAAGTTTTATTGGAAGCGTTTAAAAAATTGAGTAATCAGGATAAACTGCACCTTTTAATGGTTGGAGATGGTCCAAAAAGAATTGTCAGAGAATTGGAAAAGTTAGAGAATTGTACAGTGACCGGATTTGTTAATAATGTGCAAGATTATTTGAAAGCGATGGATGTGTTTGTGATGCCCAGTCTAACTGAAACAACGTCTTTGGCTACGTTAGAAGCGATGTCGACAGGATTGCCAGTTATTGCTTCAAGAGTGGGATTTATTAAGAATTATATTATAAGAAATCATAATGGGATGTTCTTTCCCAAGGAAAGCGAGATTATTTTAGCAGGGAAAATTGATAAGTTACGGAAGGATATTATTTTAAGAGAAAAATTAGGGTATAATGCGCGAAAAACTATTGCATATTCTTTTTCTTGGGAACGATCTATTAATAGGATTAAGAGAATTTTGGAATAAGAAGGTATATATAACATAAACGAAAGATTTAAAAAGAAGTTGCGAAAAAGCAAGTTTATGAAAAACTATGTTTTTGATGGGGAAGAGACAGAAGAAAATAAAGATGATGCGGATTCTGCTTCTGATGATGAAGGATTTATAGATGGGTTTATGGATGAAGAAGAGGCATTAGAGTGCGCAGAGTGCGGTGGAGCGGTAACGGTAGAGAAGAAAGTGGTTAAGCAAATTGAAGATGATGAGTATACATTCTGTTCAGAAGAATGTGCGAAAGAGTTTCAAGAGAGTGCAGGGTAGATATTTTTCTATTTTTAAAAGATTAGTTAAGAGAATTTTTTGTTGCCTTAACAGCAAGGGTATACATTCGTTTATTATACTCCCAAGCTATCCCGCAATCCTTCAGGCGGTTCCCAAGGTGGATCAAAGGTTAATTCGATTTTTACATTAGTTATGCCGGCTTTTTCTATCTTAGTTTTAATTTCGTCAACCATCATGCCACCATAAGGACATAAAGGAGAGGTTAAGGTCATTTCTATGTAGACATAGTTAGGCTTAAGCTGGTATTTTCTGATCAAGCCAAGTGTATGAACATCAATTCCAATCTCTGGATCTTTACAATCTTTGAAAATTCCAATAAGTTCTTGTTCTGTTAATTGTTTTTTTGTGACCATAATTTAATCAGATTAGCAAATCCGTTTTGCTCGATTTCTTTAGCTAATTCTGCTCCTCCTTGTTTAATTATTTGTCCTTGATATATGATAGAAACTTCATCTGGTTTTAAATATTCAAGGAAACGTTGATAATGCGTGATTACAATTATGCTCATGCGAGTTTTACCGGCTTTGAGTACATTAATGCTGTCAGCAACTAATCTTAAGCTGTCTACATCTAATCCGGAATCGGTTTCGTCTAACAAAGCGTATTTTGGCTCAAGAAGCATTAATTGTAAAATTTCAGCGCGTTTTTTTTCGCCGCCGGAAAATCCCTCGTTAAGGTAACGTTTGGCAAAGGAGGGATCTATTTTAATTAAAGACATTTTTTCTTCTAAGAGTTTCTGAAAATCGGGAACTGAAAGAGGTGTGCTACGATGATGATTAAGAATTGTTCTCAAAAAATAGGACATCTTTAAGCCGGGTATTTCTAATGGTGATTGAAAGGAAAGGAATAAACCAGATTTTGATCTTACTTCTGGTGAAGAATGGGTTATTTCTTTCTCATCGAGAATTATTTTTCCTTGGGTTATTTTATATTTAGGATGACCCATAAGGGCGTTGGTCAAGGTGGATTTGCCGGCTCCATTTGGGCCCATAATTACATGAACATGACCTGGATGAAAATTAAGATTTATACCATTAAGTATTTCTTTATCTTCTACGGCAACATGAAGGTTATTGATTTCTAATTTTTGCATGATATTCACCTTTTGTTTGGTTTTTATGTTGATATTCTTGGAGACCTTGTCGGATAGTTAAATAGCATAATAAAGCGCATTTAGTGCGATTATTACTGATGGGTATTCCCAATAGTTGGAATATTTTTTCTTGCGGTAAAATGATTAATTCTGATAAAGATTTATTGTTGAGGTATTCTGCTAATAATGATGCGGAGGCTTGGCTTATGGCACAACCATGGCCTTGAAAGGCTACTTGAAGTGTTTGGTTTTTTTTTATTTTAACATATATGGTTAAATCATCACCACAGCTAGGGTTATGTTCATGATGTTGGAAAGTGGCATCTTTTAAAACTTTTTTATTGCGCGGATGCTGGTAGTGGTCCAAAATTTGTTCTTGATATAGTTCGTCGTCCATGTTTATTGAAATATTTTTACTACTTTTTTTAATGATTTAGTTAATAGATCTATTTCTTGTATAGTATTATAATAATATAATGAAATTCTAGAAGTGGCAGGGATATTAAGGTATTTATGCAGAGGCATAGCACAATGCGTACCTGCGCGGATACAAATATTATCTCGATTTAAAATTTCAGCGATATCATGAGGGTGTATTCCTTTAATGCTGAAGGTGATTATCGGGTGAGGAGAGTATTGATTGCTTAGTATTTCTAAATGAGGAATAGTTTGTAATTGTTCTACTGTATATTTAGTTAATTTATGCAAGTCCTGAAGAAGTTTTTCCCGAGGAAGTTGATTAAGATATTCTATGGCTTTACCTAAAGCAATTGCATCGGCAATATTAGGCGTGCCGGGCTCCAATTTGTAAGGCAGTTCATTCCAAGAAGCATCGTTTTGAGTCACTTCTTTTATCATTTCTCCGCCAAAATTTACAGGAGGAAGAGAGTTAAGCAAAGAAAATTTTCCGTAGAGAATGCCAATGCCAGTAGGACCCATTACTTTATGACCGGAGAAGGCAAGGAAGTCACAATTTAATTCTTTTACATTAATATCAAAATAAGGAACGGCTTGAGCAGCGTCGATGATAGTAATAATATTAGGATTAATTTTTTTTGCTAAATTAATCAGCTCTTGGGCGGGAACTATTGCGCCAAGAACATTAGATACATAAGCAAAAGCTAAAATTTTTGTTTTTGTGGTGATTAATTTTGCGGCTTCTTCCATATTTAAATACAAATCTTTCGTTAAAGCAATAAATTTTAATTTTGCTTGTTTACGTTTAGCCAATTCTTGCCAAGGAACAAGGTTACTATGGTGTTCCATGATGGTAATAACTATTTCATCATCTTTGTTGATGGTATGTTCGAGCATACGGGCGAGCATATTTAAACTGGCGGTAGTGCCAGAAGTGAAAATTATTTCTGGAGGTTGAGCATGAAGAAATTGAGCAATGGTAGAACGGGCATGCTCATATTCTATAGTTGCTTGTTCTGATAATGTATAAAGACCACGATGAACATTAGCGTTATATTTGGTGTAATATTCTTGCAAACATTTTATGACATAGTTCGGTTTTTGAGTGGTAGCGGCGTTATCTAAATAAATCAAGGGCTTATTATTTATTTTTCTTTTTAATAAAGGAAATTCTTTTCTTAAATTGTTTATTGTTTTTTTGCTCATGGTTATTAATTATTTTTCATTTGGTCTAAAGTCAAATAGGGTTCTTTTTTTAGTGAAATTATACTCTGCTGGATTAAAGAGTAAATTTTTGTCTGCAAGCTATCGGGAAATTGGTTAATAATGGGACTTAAATGAGCATTGATGAGTATTTCCTGAGCGGTTTCAGAAGATATTCCCCGTGATTTTAAATAAAATAACTGTTCTTCATTTATTCTGGAAATTGCGGCTCCATGAGAACAGGATATTTCGTTGTTTTCCACTTCTAAAATAGGAACGGCTTCGGCATGAGCGTCATTCCCCAAAATAATCAATGAAGAATGCTGATGTCCTGATGAAAATTTAGCGCGAGGTAAAATTTTTATTTTGCCACGGAATAAGGCTTTGGCTTTATTGGTGGTTAATCCTTTGATATTTAAACTGGAAGATGTTTTTTTTGCGGAGTGAATCGAAGAAGAAGATAAATCATAGGTGGTGTTATTATTGGCTAGGAAAGCGCAATGATAATGGAAACAGGCATGGGATTTTAAATGGCGAGCATTAAAATTATGCAGGGAATTTCCGCCAATAAGAAATTCGTAAACATTGAGATGGGAATTTTCAAAAAGCTCTACCTGCAGATTATGCAAAGAGATCTCTTTATTTTGGGAATAAAGAGTGTAATAATTTATGTTAGAGTTGTTTAATAAAAATAATTCGCGGAAGATGGTAGAAAGAGCAGTATCACTCGATTCGGTTAAATCATAAATATTAGCTTGAGAGTTTTCTTCAGCTAAAATCACAATATGAGAAGCGTTTAAACCTTTTTGGAAAGAAGTTGTTAAGTAAACCGGTTCTTTGATGGAAATATTTTTAGGGATGACAATGAAGGTCAAGGAGTTGAGAAGGTTATAATGCAAAGAGGTGATCTTGTTCTCTTTAATAGGAATTGCGCGAGCAAAATAATGGTTGAATAGTTCGGCGGGCAGAGTATTAAGATCATAGATTTTTATTTCTTTGTTAAGGGGGTATTTTTCCAGAGGATCGTTTTTTTCTGGATTTTTCAGCAGGTTTGTCCAGTCTAAGTTGAGAAATTCTGATTTGATTTGTGAACCATAATTATAATTTATTGGCGGCAGGGAGGTATAACTATTTTTAGCTATTTGTTTTTTTTCCTGCCAATAGTCTTGAATTGATTTCATTTTGAACTTATTTCTAATTCGATTAATTTGTTTAATTCTACAGCATATTCTAACGGTAAAGCTTTAACAATTGGTTCTATAAACCCTGAGATAATCATTTTTAGAGCTTGTTCTTCTGATAAACCGCGAGACTGCAAATAAAAAATCTGTTCATCGTTGATTTTGGAAACTGTAGCTTCATGAGAAACTTCAGTATTAGAATTGTCAATTTTCATGGAAGGATAAGTATTGGATAAAGAGTTCTTATCTAAAATGAGAGCATCGCATTGTACACGAGATTTACAATTATCGGATTTAGATGTTATCCTTACTAAGCCGCGATAACTGGAAATGCCGCCATTTTTGGAAATGCTTTTTGATTGGATAAATGAAGTGGTATTAGGGGCAAGATGAATTACTTTGGTACCAGTATCCTGATTTTGGTCTTTACCAGCAAAGGCAATGCCAATGCTTTCCGTGTTAGCATGTTCGCCGAGAAGAATGGAACAAGGATAGAGCATAGTTTTAGTACTGCCCATATTGCCGTTAACCCAAGTCATAGCAGCATTTTCGTAAACTAAAGCACGTTTAGTATTCAAGTTGTAAACATTTTTACTCCAGTTTTCAATAGAAGTGTAACGCATTTTTGCATTTTTACTGACAAAGATTTCCACGCCACCAGCATGTAATGCATTCTGCTGATAGCGCGGTGAAGAACAGCCTTCGATATAATGAAGTTCAGCTCCTTCGTCAAGAATGATTAAGGTGTGTTCGAATTGACCACCACGTTGAGCATTCATGCGAAAATATGCTTGCAAGGGAAGTTCTACTTTGATATTTTTAGGAACATAAATAAATGTGCCGCCAGACCAGACGGCGGCGTGAAGCATGATAAATTTATGGTCGTTAATGGGAATGCAGGAGGTCATGAAATATTTTTTTACGAGGTCGGGATATTTTTTAACGGCTATATCCATATTTTCAAAAATAACACCTTTTTCCTGAAGAGATTTCTGCAGGTTATGATACACAACATTGGAATCAAATTGGGCGCCGACGCCGGAAAGAACGTTTTTTTCGGCTTCGGGAATACCGAGTTTGTCAAAAGTACGTTTGATATCTTTAGGAACTTTATCCCATTGATTCGTTTCTTTGGTTTTAGGATCAATAAAGTAGACTAATTTCTCAAAATTGAGTTTTTTTAAGTCTGGACCCCAGTTAGGGAGAGGTGTCTGCTGGAATAATTTGAATGCTTGTAAACGTTTTTCTAATATCCAAGAGGGTTCTTTTTTGGATTTAGAGATAGAGTGAATTACCTTTTCGGTCAGTCCGGATAATGGTTTTGTTTTTTTCATGTTGTACAAAAGGGATATGATTTGTAACAGCCTATATCTTTAGGATTACAATTTTGGGGGATATCGGAAAATTGCTGATGGATTAAACAGAGCATATTCTTTTCCCGGATTATATTCAGAAGATGCTGGGTTTGCTGTAGATAAGTGAAGCGATCTTTTATTTTTTTAGCGGAGATTTTTATTTCTTTAATCATACACAAAGGAAATTTTATTTGCGAACCACGTTTTTGGCTGCGGTATTGACTAATAGTTGCGGAATTTATACCTAAAAGTTCGGCGATGTCTTTTTGTTTCAGACCATCAGCTTTAAGTTGAAGGGCTAATTGTTTTCTAAGAGCAGGAATTACATAAAAGGTTTCAATTTCCTGGGGATGAAGAATCGTTTTTTTTGTCATTGTTGTGTTTGTGGATGTGTACCACCAGTGAAACACACTGGTGGAAAAAGCATATTTTAAGGATATTTTAACTAGGATGAATTAGTTAACTATAGTTAATTTATAAATGTTATGGGAAAAAAATCGAAAGATATAGATTTATATATTGGAGAATATTTGGATTATTTCATCAATAGGGGTTTGGTAGTGTCAGGAGAGATGAATAATTATGAGGAGAATATCACATAATAGTTCAGAGGAGTATAAGATTTTTTTAGATATGAAACATTGGAAAGCAGAGAAGAAAATATTTAGACCAGAAATTTTTTTGCAAAAAGAAAATAAGTTGTCTCCTTTATTTTTTTATTTGTATGAACTCACAGAAGAGCTGTATACAAAATTGCCGCTGAGACTTAATGGAGAAAATCCCTTAGTACATCCCTCTAATACGGTATTGTATCTAAAAAAAGCAGGAATAACCGATGAAATAACTTTGTGCACGGGATTAATCCATGATTATGTGGAGGAGAGCGTAGAGATATATAGAGATTTAAACAAGATTAAAGAAGATGAAAATGGCATTAAAATTCTGGATGCATATGAAGAAGAAGTGTTCAAAGCGTTACAAGAAAATCTGATAATTTTTTCAAGGAAAAATAAAATTAATTTTTCAGCTGCGAAGGAAGTGTTAGGCACGGTTAGATTGTTAACTAGACATAAAAGAGATTTTTATTATCAATCAATCATAGAATTGTTTGTCTGCGATGATGAGAAAATGCGAGAAAGAGCAATACAAGTTAAATTATCAGACAGAATTCATAATATTTTATGTATTGAAAGTTTTAATGAACAACAAAGGATGTTTCAATGTTTTAAGAATTTGTTTATTTTGAATAATGCGAAAAAATACCTTATGGAACGGAAGGGTAAATACACTAAGCAAACAGAAAAATTGTTTAAAAAATGCGGAAAGGCAACTTACGATTCTTTTTTAACAATATGCAAATCGTGCGAGAAAAAAGGAGTTCAAGAAATTATTTCGATGATTCAATTGGCTTTTAAAAAATTTGCATTAGCAAGCAATGGATTGTGGGAAGTTACTATTTTAAATGAAAAAGAAAAACATCCAATAAGGTTATTTCAGGGAGTTATCAGAAAATATGATTATAGGTTGCATCATGAATGGAAATCTTTTGATAAAGTGGTAAAGAGCGAGAAAAATTATTGTACTAACTTTTTTGCTAATTTTAAATTTAGTGAAGAACAAATAAGGGCAATTATGGATTATAAGGATGCATACTCCTGTAAAGAAGTGGTAGCTTATCTGATGTATCTGCCAGAGTATACGTTAGGCAAATTTGATTATGGTGACTTGTTTAGAGATTAGTGACAATAAAAGATAGGGAGAAGTACACAAATATCTATCTTTTAGATATAGTAACCAACATTAATTTTTAGACCTTATTGATAGTTACTATAGATATTATTTTTGAAGATAATATTCTCTTTTTTCTTCAGGTAATTTTTCTATAGCGTAACGCAACATAGTTCGCGGCATTGTTTTATAATGTTCTTGTAGGAATTGCTCTAAAAGAGATTGATTTCTCTTGCCTAATTCTCTTAACATCCAACCAACGGCTTTATGGATTAAATCATGCTGGTCGTTGAGAAGAATTTTTGAGATTTTTAGGATATCTTCAAATTGATTGTTTCTGATGAATTCAAAGGTGGCAATAATAGAAATACGTTTTTCCCAGAGCCGGGGAGAATTTGCAAGGGCATAAAGTATTTTATGGTCTTTATTCAATAAATAATTGCCGATAATATTGGGAGCAGATAAGTCTACTAGATCCCAATTGTTAATGTTTTTGGTATTATTTAGATAGAAATTAAAAATAGTTTGTTTAGTTTTATTATCTGCTTTTTTGTATTGATTGATTAGTATTAATAAGGCTATGAAGCGATATTCGTGTATATTGTTTTTTAGAAGTGTTTGGATTTCTTCTAAGGTTAAATGAGGATATTTTTTAGCTAATTTACGTTGTTCTGGTACTACAATACCAAGAAAGATATCTCCTTCACCATATTGACCTGTGCCAGTTTTGAAAAAACTTTGAAGAATTTTAGCTTTGAATGGATTTTTTGCTTGCTGAAGATTGCGTTGAAGTTGTTGTAGATTCATTTTTGCAAGAAAGCTTTTTGATAATTTTCCCAGATTTGAACGGCAACTTGTTCAGGTGTGAGTTGTTTAATTTCAGCAATTTTTCTTATGGTTTCGATGACGAAGGAGGGTTCGTTTCTTTGTTCTTTTATTGGTGATAGCCAGGGTGAATCTGTTTCTGTTAGAAGTTGTGTTAAGGGTACTATTTTTACGAGTGTCTGAAATTGGTCTGATTTTACGATATTAGGAGGAATAGAAAAATAATGGTCTAAGGCAGCAGCTTGGTTGATTAATATTTTTTTACCGGAGAAGCAATGCATGATAACAGGAATTTCTTGGGTGGATATTTCTTCTTGGAGTATTTGGATACATTCGGCTTCGGCTTTTCTGGAGTGGATTACGACTGGTTTATTAATGCGTTTGGCGAAGTTAATGATTTTGCGAAAATTGTCGGCTTGTTTCTCACCGGTGGCTTCTTTACTAGCCCAATGGAAATCCATGCCTATTTCTCCTATAGAAATAATTTTATCTTTATTTTTTTCGATAAATTTGAATTCTTCTTCGAGATTGATTGGTTCGGGTTGTCTTGGCAACCCGGTTTCTCCTTCAGATAAGCCCAAGGCGTCAATAGGATAAATACCTAAAGATGCTTTGATGAGGGGATATTTTTCTGCTAATTTGAGAACTTCGTGATTGGCACTTGTATTAACGCCGGAGACAATAATTACTTTGATGCCTACTTCTTGTGCACGTTTGATTACTTCAGGTAAATCTTCTTTGAATTGGGCATGGTTCAGATGGCAATGGACGTCGATGAGGTTCATGGAGAATGTAATAAGATAATTGTTTTAAAAGGTTTGTGATAAAAATGTTGTCATTTCATGGGGAAAAATTTAAAAAGAATTTTACTTTTTTAATAAAAATGGTTGAATGTCAAGAGCCACGATGCAGGAATGAAGCTACTAGGAAATGGAATGGCCGTAATGTTTGTGAAGATCATTATGAGCAATACAGAGAGGAACAAGATAGAAGAATCATGGAAATGAGGTCGAATTATGATTGATTTCGTTAGAATGTCGGGTAGTTAAGTAGGTTTTTAATTCTAAATATTTATTATTAGTTGGTTTTGAGTTTAAAAAAATATTTAATGAGGTTTATGATAATGAAATTAAAACAAGATATACAACATATAAAAGAAGCACATGCACAATATTCACCGAAGGAAACAAATACGTTAGAAGGATATCCCAAGATTGAGGGGTATGATTTTGAGAAGGAATTCAATTTTAATGATTTTTTGAATTCGTTTGCGAAAATGGGATTTCAAGCGACACATTTAGCACAAGGTATTGAAATTGTCAAAGCAATGCGTAGGGAAAAGGCAACGATTTTTTTGTCATATACTTCAAATATGGTTAGTTCGGGTAATCGAGAGAGTATTAAGTATTTAGTGAAGAATAAGAAAGTTGATGTTTTAGTTACAGCAGCAGGCGGTATTGAAGAGGATATTATCAAGTCGTTGAAACCATTCGTGTTAGGACAGTTTGAGATTTCAGGAAGAATGTTATTTGAACATGGAGTAAACAGGATTGGAAATATTTTTGTTCCAAATGATCGTTTTACGTATTTTGATAAATTTATGCAGGAATTTTTTGGAAAGATTTATGAGAAACAGAAGATAAATAATAAGGTATATTGTCCTAATGAGATTATTAAAGAGTTAGGATTTGCGATTGATTCTGAAGATTCAATATTATATTGGGCGGCGAAAAATAATATTCCTGTGTTCTGTCCGGGATTAATAGATGGTTCGATTGGTGATTTAATATTTTTCTTTAAACAAAGCCATCCAGATTTTTTAGTGGATATTACACAAGAAATGAAGGATATTGTACAATTAACGTTGAATTGCGAGAAAACAGGGGGAATTATTTTAGGTTCGGGGATAAGCAAACATTTTGTGTTGAATGCAAATATTTTCCGAGAGGGGTTTGATTATGTGGTCTATATTAATACTGCGCAGGAGTTTGATGGGTCTGATTCTGGAGCTAGAGTAGAAGAAGCAATTACTTGGGGAAAGGTTAGACCGGATGCTTTAAATGTGAAGATTCATTGTGATGCGACTATTGCATTTCCGTTGCTGGTGGCGGGTGCGTTTGTGGATGAAAAGTAAAAAAAAAAGGGGAAGAAAAAGTAATTATTACTTATTTTATCAAAATATATTTGAAATATCATATCGCATCAGGGATGTTTGAATTGTCTTTTTGCCATCTTCTGATATAGTCACATGCGGTCCTAAGTATATCCTTACTCTAGCAATTTCTTCTGAAGAAAGAGGTCTAACTATCCAATCCCCTGGATGTGCTCTAGCAGTAGCAGAATATTCTCCATGAAATATTTTACATTTGTTATCCATACTTGCTAAAATTTCCCGTGCCATTAATTCAGAAGTCCTATGACCAATTCTTTGAAAATATTTTAAATTACTTTTTAATGTTACAATTATTGGAAAAGGTAATTCTGGAATATCATTTGGATGTAAACTTACTTTATCAGGATCAATTCCCAACTCCCTTTCTGTTTGAGGAAGATATTCTAAAGTAGAAGCCCATCCTCGATCCGTAGCACATTCTAATCTGTATAGGTGGTCTTTTTGCATAGATTGTTCAAATTCTCTATCTTGTCTACTTATGATATCTTGGTCAATCTCTCGTGATTTAACACCAATTAAATGTGCATAATTACCATTCTTATCTACACATACGCTTATACTATCTAATTCAGAATAATCAACATTAATATTAATCCCTTTATTTTCCAAATATTCTTTGATTTTTGTTATGTTACTTTCCCTTGTTTGATTCGATACGACCAATATTGCTCGAGTTGGTCTAAAATCTATCCATTTTTGTTGAAAATACTGTAATATGTGGTCCACATCTCCATTAGTAACATTTAATGGGTCTAAATGAGCAAGAACTTTTGTTTCACCGTCTTCTAAGTACAAGCCAAGACAAGTATTTATCCCAATCGTTTCTAAATAATTTCTTTCAGAATTAGAAGTCAATACTCCAAAACTTCTTTGTTCTATTTCTATCACTGATTCTAGATTTGGTTCTACAATTGTTGAAATGATCATATAATGAATAAAATAGAGGGAGGATATATAAATCTTTCTATTGTTACTACTATTAAGGGCTAAATAACGTAGGTATTTTATTCGAAGTGACCCGAGAAGTTATCCCTTATCATCTAACTTATTTTGTTAAAGTAAAGGGTAATTTATATTTGGAAAAAATAGCTCAAGCTAGTTCTTAAAAAAAATAAAAAGAAAAAATAAAATTTCTCCTTGCGGAGAAAAGTTTGCAACACTGGCGTATTGCACAATTAACAAACGAGGTTTGTTAAAAGTAATGAAAACCATATGTAGATTGACAAAAAATTTATGAGCGTTAGTGAGCGCGTGCTGAATACCTCGTTGCCTTGGTACGTACACACCGCTTCTATCAAACGGCTGTTCTTGCCGTGCTCTAAGGTGTCTATTTTTAAGGCACGCTTCATGCTTAGATGCGTTCAGCATTTATCGCTTATAGCGTAGCTGCCCGGCTTACCTTGTCAGATAACCGGTCTACCAGTGGCTACGAACCTTCGTTCCTCTCGTACTAAAAGATCCTTCCTTTCAGACACCCAACATTCCCAGTAGATATCAAACTTACTGCCTCACAGCGTAATGAACCCAGCTCACGATCCCTTTTAACGGGTGAACACCCCCACCCTTGGCGGCTTCTGCACCGCCAGGATAGGAAGAGCCGACATCGAAGTAGCAAACCGCGCCGTCGATATGAACTCTCGGGCGCGACGACTCAATTATCCCCGGAGTAACTTTTCAGTCATCTCTGACCCTCATTAAGAAGGTACAGAGGTTCGCTAGGCCACACTTTCGTGTTTGAAGTTTGTTATGTTTAAAATCCAATCAGGCTGACTTTTGCCCTTGCACTCAACTCCGGATTTCTAAACCGGATGAGTCAACCATTGGGCGCTATTGATATCCTTTCAACAGCGTGCCGCCCCAGCCAAACTGTCCACCAATCGGTGTCCCTCTTGCGAGGTAAGTAATGTAATTTTCGATAAGTGGTGTTACATTATCGCCTCAACCACAGGCTGACGCTCATGGCCTCAAACAGCTCCCACTTACGCTATATATCAAAAGTCACACTACAACGACAGGTTACAGTAAAGTTTCACGGGGTCTTCGCTTCCCACTGGAAATCCCTGGACTTTGCACCAGGAAATAGTGTTCGGGAGACACTAGCTCGGGACAGTGACGATCTCGTTATACCATTCATGCAGGTCGTCATTCAAACGACAAGGCATTTCGCTCAATCTGTTACAACTTCTTTCAAGAAGCGGATTAATATTTCTATTACACGAAAAAATCTAAACAACTTTTTCTGTACAGAAAATTCTTTTGAATTTTCATGTAATCTCCATATATCGCTATATGGTTCGGACTGTATCTTCTAAACTTTTTATTATTTAGTTTGGCATTCAGTCTCTGAGGATTTTTCTCTGACGAGAAATCTTTCCTGCTGATTGTCTCTTCTTTCTTGATTTTTAGGGGGTCGTTACAAAATCACTTGTGTAAATGCCTACAAGAAATTTATTGAGATGTTCCAGCATATGGCCAAATTTTTATCCCTATTTTTTGAATGGTCTGTTTAACTTACTAGGGACTTAAGGCAACGAGTTCACCTTAAGAGAGTTATAGTTACTCCCGCCGTTTACCAGCTCTTCACCCCGTTGGAACGAGGCTTAAAGTACTGGCACTGGGCAGATATCACATTCTATACACAGCGTTACCACGTAGCAGAATGTTAAGTTTTTGTTAAACAGTCGGATCATCTTTGTCACTGTGCCCTGAAATCGCACTCATGCGAATACAATTACAGGGATCCCTTATACCGAAGGTACGGGACTAATATGCCGAATTCCCTGAACTAGTTTACACTCTCACATCTTAGGCTTCTAACCTAGGGGCACCAGTGCTGGTTCTGGGTACGGATACTTTAGATTTATTCTTGTTCCTTTTTCATGGACTCCAGAAATCAACCAAACAAACCATAGGCCTGCTCATCTAAAGTTTAATCACATTCTCATCATTATGATACTCCTGTGATTTATCTTTATTAACACATCAGACAAGATGTGTCGGCATATTCCAAAGTGTCAGAAACAAGACTTGTGTCGCCACGTATACTAAAGTAGTAACGGAATATTAACCGTTTTCCCTTTCCCTTTATTCTCTTACGAATCAGGTTAGGACCGACTAACCCTTGGCTGATAGACATTGCCAAGGAACCCTTGCCCTTACGATGACAGAGATTCTCACTCTGCTTTGATCTTACTACCACCAGGATATTCATTCCATTTAGGTCCACACCCTCTTATGAAGATGCTTCTACCCTAAAAGGACGCCTGTCTACCCTCGCTTTTCGCGATCTATAGTATCGGCAATCGGTTTAGACCCGTCAATCTTCAGGACTCACGACCTCAACGAGTAAGCTGTTACGCACTTTTTAAAGGGTGGCTGCTTCTAAGCCAACCTCCTCGCTGTCTAAGATCGTGAACACCTTTTACCCTTTCTCACTTAACCGATATTTAGGGGCCTTAACTATAGTCTGGGTTGTTCCCCTCACGGAAATGAAGTTTACCCCAACATTCCCTGTTTTCCCACGTCTACGATGTTATGGCATTTGGAGTTGGACAACAGGCTGACAGGTTTCCCCGCCACTTCCCGTTATCCGTCGCTCTACAACCACAACTATCTCGGCGGAAACTAGACTAAGGTCTATTTCGACAGGAACCTGATATCGCCAGTCTCGATTGGCTTTTCACCCCTACTCCCAAGTTAGAAGAACACTTGCACGTAGAACCTCTGCAGGCCTCCACGGAGTATTACCCCCGTTTCACCTTACTCAGGAGTAGATCGACTGGTTTCAGGTCATACTCATGTGACTTGAGGCACTTTCACACCTTCCCCCTCGTTACCTGCGGGGTTTTGGTTTCCCTATGGATACCCTTATTCAGGTTATCCTCGCCACTTGAGTATACTCCCTGGCGCTTTATTCGAAAAGCACGTTAGAACTGCGTACAGCCCTAACATACTAAGACTGCTAGATTTCAGATGCTTTTAACTCCCTGTTAAGGGTTCTTTTCAACTTTCCCTCACGGTACTCGTTTGCTATCGGATTCGAAACGTGTTTAGTTTTAGAGGTTAATGCCCCCTAGCTTCCCACCCCAATATCAAGAGGCAGTACTTGGGATACTTCCAAGGCCTTCATTTCTACCTTTACGGGACTATCACCCTGTATCGTGCTGCTTTCCAGCAAACTTCAAGTCGAAAAAAGGTGGAAAAGGAAGTCCACAACACCACATCTCCATTGTATTACTACAACGGATTCAGTTTAAACTGTGCCGCGTTCGCTCGCTGTTACTAACGGCATCTCAATTGATTTCTTTTCCTGCAGGTACTAAGACGCTTCAATTCCCTGCGTTCCCTGACCTAAAAGGTCTCTATGGAGAAGTCTCATTCGGAGATCCTTGGTTCAAAGTTTACGTTCAACTCGCCAAAGCATATCGTAGCTTGTCACGTCCTTCATCGGCGTTTCGAACCGAGTCATCCATCTAGCAGTTTCCCTAATGATGTCAATCTACATATGGTTCATTAATATGATGCAAAGATTCAGCACGGGCAGTGCTTAGGTCATATCTCAACCACTTAACCGCCGAAAAAGATTTATTTTCTCGAAGGCTGCTGCTCCCTTATTCGCAGGAATAAGGACCATTGTTTTCCTCTGTTAAAGGAATGGACCCGTCGGGATTTGAACCCGAGGCCTCCTGCTTTCTGAGATGATTATATCCTGCAAGGCAGGCGCTCTTATGAGCTTCACGCAAGATGTTCTTGAGTAAAGTACCCCTGAGCTACGGGCCCAGGATTTTTTTAAAGTCATATTATTGACGATAAAAATACAAACTGTGTGTTCAATTTTTTTGTGTTTATATTTTTTTTTATTTCTAATAAAATTAAAAAAAGGAGGTGATCCATCCGTAGGTTCCCCTACGGATACCTTGTGACGACTTAACCCACCTCACCAAATCTGGATTTGATGCAACTTGAAGCTGCATCTCACCCAAACCCAACTCGGTTGGTTTGACGGGCGGTGTGTGCAAAGAGCAGGGACGTATTCACCGGGTCGTGATGAAACCCGATTACTAGGGATTCCGTTGTCATGAGGGCGAGTTACAGCCCTCAATCCAAACTAAGACGAAGTTTCGAGGTTTAGCTTCACCTTTCGGTGTTGCAGCCCATTGTCTTCGCCATTGTTGCGCGCGTGTAGCCCAGCAGATTCGGACCATACAGACCTACCGTTGCCCAAACCTTCCTCAGCGTTTCCACTGCAGTCCCCATAAGGTGCTCAGTCGTTCTAAAGAACCTGCTAGCAATTATGGGCATGGGTCTTGCTCGTTACCTCACTTAAGAGGACACCTTACGGCACGAGCTGACGACGGCCATGCAATACCTCTCGGCTCGTTGGGTAAGACATTTGGCCTGACCTTCATTCTGCCGTCGCTGCTGGTGAGATGCCCCGCGTTGAGTTGAATTAAACCGCACGCCGCACCCCTTGTGGTGCTCTCCCGCCAATTCCTTTAAGTTTCAGCCTTGCGACCGTACTTCCCAGGCGGTGAACTTAATGTCTTCACTCCGACACGACATATTCCCGAAGAATATGTCACATCTAGTTCACAGAGTTTACAGCTAGGACTACTCGGGTAATTAGTCGAGTTTCCTCCTGATATTTACTATACTTGATCGCGTTCAGTAGTATTTTGCAAACGAACGTGATTAGTTCTAAGACAAGAGTCTCGATATCTAATCCGGTTTGCTCCCCTAGCTTTCGTTCCTCACCGTCGGACCCGTTCTGGTTGGACGCCTTCGCCACGGGTGGTCCTCCCGAGATTATAACACTGTAAAATTTCTAGATTTCAAAGAAGAAATCTAAAAAATATTTTACCGCTCCCTCGGGAATACCCCCAACCCCTCCCGGTCCCTAGATAAGTAGTATCTCAAGCACGTCGTTTTGTTAAGCGTAACGATTTCACCCAAGACTTGCCTATCCGGCTACGAACGCTTTAGGCCCAATAAAAATGAGTCCCACTTGTGGCGCAGGTGTTACCGCGGCGGCTGGCACCCGTCTTACCCACCACTTATTCTCCAAGCTGTTTACACTTGGCAAAAGCCCATACATTGTATGAGCACTGGGAGTTCCCTTATCGCACTTACGTACAGTGTAAAGTTTTCGCGCCTGCTGCACCCCGTAGGGCTGGGGTCAGTGTCTCAGTACCCCTCTCCGGGCTCCCGCTCTCACGGCCCGTACTGATCGTAGGCTTGGTGGTCCTTTACACCACCAACAACCTAATCAGCCGCCAACTCATCCTTAGACGTTACCTTTCAGTAAAAGAACATTCCAGTATCTTTTACCTATCCGGGTTTACCTTCAGTTTCCCAAAGTTGTCCCAGATCTAAGGGCAGATTATTGACGTGTTATTGAGCATTCAGCCTGGTCATTGCTGACCTCTGACTTGCATGGCTTAATCGAACTCCCATAGCAGCACTCTCCCGCAGGATCAACGGGAACTCTATGTTTAAAGAAAAATTTTTTAGAAAATTTCTTGATCCTGTCTCATTTTTTTGGTCTACAAGACTAAAATTTCGTCGTATATAGGAAATTGGATCACCTTTTTCATACTCAATATTATTTGAGCACACATTTTGCTTTATATGAGGAAAAGGAGTTATTTATAAATGTTTCTATCCTGCAACTGAGAAGTTTTTCGGGGAAGAAAAGATTGTGAGGAGTATTGTTTTGAAATATTTTTTCATTAATGATTAAATATAAGAATTTAATTAAGGAAAAGCGATAAAATTAGATGATAAAATTATGTAGCTTCGATTTTTCTTCTGCGCTTAGCTTTCTTGATTTTCTTTCTCTGCCATTTCCAGCGCATTTGGCCTTTTTTCTTCCAGCGACGTGAGGATCGTTTCATGTATGTGGGTGAGAAAGAGGTGTTTTATAAAGGTTTCTGTTGAGGACGGCTGTGGGACAGTAAAATCTAATTTTTGAGAATGATTACATACACTCTTTTCCCAATTTGTTTTTTCTGAGCATCAATCTTTGCTCCATTCCCATAGGGTGTAACTCTCCTCTCAAAGATTTCCTCCACTTCATCTTC
>JACPNA010000040.1 GCA_016185725.1 Candidatus Woesearchaeota archaeon
AAAGTTATGCGAAGATTTGAAGATATTTCTTCTGCAAAGAGATATCTTAATTTCTTTAGAAATTATTACAACTTTTTAAGACCACATAAGACTTTATTATGGCAAACTCCCGCTCAAAAAGCGGGATTTGGCAAATAGAATTGGTATACTCTAATTAGAGATTACGTACCCCACGCAGCAGGGCGTAATTAAAATCTACTTTACGGTTAACGGCATGAAAATCGCTACTGTAAGTAGTCAGCGACGAAGCCATCCCAAGAAATGTTTTGTCACTACATATAGTACCTTGCAAATAATCAGGTGTTACTATGAAAACGACATAATCAGGCATTAATGCGAAAACGTAGGGATTTTTTTTGCTTTTGCAAACATTTCCATATTTAAGTAAAAATTGTATTCATCAGGACCATAAATCCTTTGAGCAGCCCTTTTTTGCTCAGAATTTAATTTATTTGCAAATATAGGATCAATTATAAAATATCCCTATTGATCATTCACTTTCCAAAGTTCTAATCCTTTCAGATCGACAACGACACTGTCCTTATGATTTAATGAAGATTTAACAGCTTCGGTATCAGGATAATAGAGTCCTTGTATTGTAAGTCGTCGATATGCTTCGTCTATGTTCTTTAAAACAATATTTTGCGGTTCATGAGTGTAAACACATTGTTGGCAATAACGCAATCCCTGTTTTCTGGGCCGATGATGTTGATTCTGTTTTTGAGAAAGTAAAGAAGCATAGCGTTAAAATTGTGAGTCCGCCTGAAAATCTTGCGTTCACAGATTATCCATATCGCTGTTTTCAATGCAAAGATACAGAGGGAAATCTTATTGAAGTAGCCAAGTATGAACGCAAGTAAATTTTCTGTCTGTCTTTTAATAATTGACGGCAAATCTGCAACTCTTCGTCAGCTCTTCGGGACGTTGCACTCTAGCTCGGTCTACGGCGCGCCTAACACGGCCGATATGATCACCGCGTACAAATGTAATATGTCTTATGCAGTTATCTATACATTTATTCTTTACTTTTTTTTTCTTTTAAAAATATTTGTTCATTTGCACAAACATACAAATAACAATTATCAAAAATTATTTTATCTCATCAGGAATTATTCAAAAAAGAACCCTCAATCAACGACCTACTAAAACTAAATTCTCATTTCAACAAAAAGTTCTTCAAATCCTCAATCTCCTCTTCCGTAACCGCGCACCCATTAAATTTCGTTGCCCATAATACCGCATCAACCAACACTTCTTTTCCCTCTTTACCTTCTGGAACATAACCATCTAGTAATCCTATCTTATATGCCAATCCTACCAATTCAATCGATCTAATGATAGTAACCTCCTTCAATGCCGCGCTGAACAGATTCATCTTATCCTTATCCGCCATCACCCGTTTCTTAAACCGATTCTCCAACAATTTTACCATCTCTTTATTGTTCTCGATAAATAACCGCAGTGTTCTCTCATCCATAACCACTCCCTCTGCCCCTATTTCTAATGCTGTCGCCACCGATTCCATCTCCCCTGACTGAATGACATCCATAGTTTTTCCATCTAAAGAAAAAGAGCCATTAGCTAAAGCTATCAACTCTACCACCTTTTTTTTCGGAACAGCATCATATAACTCTAAAATGCCATCTCTCATTAATTTTTCAACCTGTAACGCTTCAAATTCAAACCTTTTCACAGAAATCGGTCTTTCTACTAATTCTTTATGCACCGCCGGCGTGATATAAAATTTTCCCCCATACTTTGCTTTAAGCAGAGGTAAGACATTAATCAACCTTGCCATAACCAACGTAATTACTGGTCCGGCATCAAAAAATAATGCTTTTGTTTTCATTTGCTCTTTACTCCGAAAATATTTAATGCTAATTTCATTCTCTCTTTAGCCGGGATAGTTTCCGCTTCAAATCGTAGCGCCGTTGTTCTCGCCGCATATTGTTGTAAATCCCAATTGGATAAACCCATTAACCCTGCCGCTTGTCCAACCGATAAGCCTTTTTCCAATAATGCCGTACCCTTCTTAATTCTCGCCGCCTGCATCACATCTTGTAAATGCTCTTTGACTTGTGCATCACACTTTCGAATAACAGAATAAATTAGTTTAATACTGCGATTATATTGCTTTAAATCATGCTTTTGTAATGCTCTATTCGCATTTTTTAGCTCATTAAGAATTGCTTGATACTCTTTCTCTTGTACATTTTGCACAATCTTATACAAAGAATAGATTAATACTGTAATTGAAATAATATCTAAATCCTTATGTACTGCCACATCTTCGATCGCATGATCGCTTAACTCCTTTAACTCCTCCACATCTTTCGCCTGCTTAACATTAAGAATATCTATTGCCTTTTGTAATACATAACTAATATCCTGCCTAATCTCCTCTTTCATAACCTCAAGAATACAATTTACTTTTATTAATGTTTGGGTTAAGTTTTTAAAACACGCTTATTTCTTTATTAATATTGGGCCAGTAGCGTAAACCGGTATCGCGCACCGCTGGCAGCGGTGAGATTTCGGGTTCAAAAAGCCAGTATTCACGACAAAATTTCGTTGTAGGATTGAACAAAGTGAACTCCTACTTAAGAATCTCGCACAGGATACTTGCATTGAAAGTCCCGACTGGTCCATCTTTTCCTTATGATCACCATCCTCGCTATCGGCAAAATCAAACAACCCTTTGTCCAGCAAGGAATGCACGAATTTCTTAAACGACTTCAGCAATATACTAAAATAGAATATTCAGAAAAAAATAATCTTAAATTAGACAATATTAATGGTTATGTTATCGCTTTAGACGAACATGGCCAGCCGATGAATTCCTTAGAATTCGCCCAATTCATCAAAAAAACAACTTTAGAACATAAAAACCTTATTTTCATTATTGGCGAAGCCAAAGGCTTATCTGAAGAAATTCGTAAGAAATGTTCGAAAACAATTTCCTTATCAACAATGACTTTCCCTACCCAATTAGTCCGTCTCATCTTTGCCGAACAACTCTATCGGGCGTTTACTATTATCAATAACGAACCCTATCATAAACAATAATAACTACTTAATCAACTTCTCCAACCCCTGCCAATTTCTGGGGATATAAACAGTAGCATCATTCTCAAAATAACCATTTAGTCTCTTTTTAACTGCCACCACTTCCACATCATAACCCTCTCCCCGCAACGCCCCTCCTACAGAATAATCCTCCTGAGAATTACCTATAATCAAAAAATGTTCTATGCGTTTATCTTTACAATGCTCTCTTACCGCCATTAACTTATCTCTTGCCCTATAATATCCTTTTCGAATCCCCAATTCTTGTCTTGTTTTATTTACAACCTGCTCCACATTCTGTGAAACAATAACTTTATTAGCCCTATCAAATAAACCCACCACTTCTTTCACTCCAGAATATAACGGCGTCCAATTAACCTCTAATAATTCCTCTATCAACCCTGGATAATTCGGCAGAATATTTTTCATGCAATACTCAAAGCAATCCGCTTCTGCATCCTGTATTTTTTTGCCTTTAAGCAATTTCTCCACAATAATCCCTGCCGGTTCCACAATCCATTCTGGTCTATGCATCCACAGTATTGGTATCCCTAAACAATGCCACGCCGCCTTTTTTGCCGGAGAATCTCTCAACGTATCATCAACATCTAACATAATTAATGCATCCTTACGATTATATCCTCTTAATTTATTGACTAATTCGTCAGTTGTATATCTAGAATAGACTTCTTGTCCCTTAATAGTATTATTGGAATAAACAGAATAATCTCGCATACCTTTGCTTTGCTAATATATCTCTTTTAAATATTATGAAAATAAAAAATATGGGGCCGCGGAGACTTTCACCAAACATTCTTAAATGAAGACTATTTACCTTTGAACTCCGGCCTTACCCACCCCAAGGGTAAATCCTATTGCTCAGCAACCTTAATAAAGTTGCATCAAAAAGCGGACATAAAGCCCACTAAGTTTTTTGCTTTTAAAATTGCTCCCAAGCTAGACTACGGCCCCACAATCTTATAAAAAAACCTTTTATTTAAAAATCATCTCCTCAAAATATTTTAAAATCTGCCTTTTCCATCGTGGTAAAAGCAGGATTGTTTTTCTTTGATACAACAACTAAACAGTAATTTTTATTATCTCTTCCAATAGAGATATCTATTTAAATTCCTAATAACATAAACCTCTTCTATAGTGATAAGCGATAATTATGAAAATATAACAACCATTGGTCCTACTACCAAAACAATCACCCTCCTTTCTCTAGAATCTCTAGTGCAAGGCGCTCTTAATGCACTACCCCAACACCAAATTATTATTGTTCCTTCAGAACAATGCTCTCTCCTTACTAATGTTTTAGATAAAAAAAACATTCCTTACACTATTATGCCCCCTAATACTTCTTCGCTTGATAATCCCTCTTATTATATTATTGACCTTAACCAAATTAATATCACTAACTCTTCATAACTTCTAGGCTGTGGGACAGTAAAATCTAATTTTTGAGAATGATTACATACACTCTTTTCCCAATTTGTTTTTTCTGAGCATCAATCTTTGCTCCATTCCCATAGGGTGTAACTCTCCTCTCAAAGATTTCCTCCACTTCATCTT
>JACPNA010000041.1 GCA_016185725.1 Candidatus Woesearchaeota archaeon
CTTGATTGATTTAGAACAAAAAGAAACCATCGGCAAGGAAGCAATCAAGACCGCCGTAGATCAATTAAAGAAAGAAGAATAATTCTTCATCCCATTTCTTACTATTTAACACTCCCCCTATTAAAACGAGGTGTTATATCCTGGAAAAAATAATGTTAGTGTTTTAAGGATTTAAACCCTCATCATTTAGGGGAGAGGAGATCACTCCGTTTCAATTTGCCCCCTCGCTACGAAACGGAAAACGAACGGAAGCCCCCGCCGAGTGCCTACGGCACAGATAGCCTCACTTCGTGAGAAATTTATTCGGTCGCAGTTTTCCACAAATACTCGAAGTAATTCTTATAAGATTCATAAACTGTTTTGTGTTCTATTAGAATACCCATAGGACTTTCTACCCACATAATCATTGCGACTTTTCCATCAAAAATGTAAGTTGAAACTGAAGAATTAAATTCTGACGGAACATATTTTATCGCAGTTAGTGGTATTGATGTTGGCTTGATTTTAATGTTTGCCACAATTCGCATCTTAATCTTGTTCTTAATTCTTTCTTTGTCCCATTTCGGATAATCATATGGCAGGTATTCTTTTATTTTATATTCTGCTCCAAAATCAAGAATTTCTGTTTTGGAATTTAGCATTTCTTGGAGTATGTTTTTTACTCCTGCAAGTCCTTTGAAACTATGTATTTCTTGCTTCTCTTTAGCCATCTGAAAATCAATAAGAAGTTCAGGCACAATTTTTTTTGCTTCTGCTAATTTTTCTTCTTTTGCTTGTATTATCTCTATTATTTTTTCAGGAGTTCCAGCTTCAAATAAAAGTTTGTTAGCTTTTGTGATTTGGCTAACTAATCCTTTTTCTGCAAGACCCCTTAGCGCATCATATACAGAAACTCTATGAACTCCTGATTTTCTGGAAACCTCATTTGCGGAAGCAGATCCTATTTTCAAGAGAGTTAAATAGCATTTTGCCTCATTCGGGCTTAATCCTGCCTTTTCCAATTGTTCTTGCTTCATCACAATTTAGATTGATTGTTTTCTTTATAAACTTTTCTAAATGTTGTAACCAACCTTACTACACTTACTTATATATTAATTAAGTTACCACTATGATATGGTAAATAAAGAAGAATTGATGAAAACTAAATCATTAGAAGAAGCTATCGGTCTATTATTTAACCGAGTTTCGAATGGCAGAAATTGTATGTCAAAGAAAACCGACCACCACCAGTCAATAGACTGGTGGCATGCTCGCCTGCGGGCTCGGGTCGGTTTTCTGACCATGCTTTTTCCACTTTAAGTGTTAGTGGATGTGTACCACCAGTGAAACACACTGGTGGAAAAAAACGTTGGCTCAATTCTTGAAGTTGGTTGCGGTTCAGGACTATTGACTTTAGAGCTTGCAGAACAAACAAATAGCGATAGGATAATTGGTTTAGATCTATCGGGAGATATGATTACATTAGCTAATGGTAATCTTGAAAGACGTTCTAAAGAAATAACTGAAGAAATTAAAGAATTTTGGAAAAGACTGCCAGAATTTTGTAAGCCAAAACAAGATGAATATAAAAAATTAGAACAAAATCCTCCTCTTTTAGATAGAATAAAATATGTGGGTGGTAGTGTTTACGAATTAGATAATGTTGGACTTCATGGAATAAACTATGTTGTTTGTAGAAATGCTTTGCACAGATTTCAACATCCAGAAAAAGCATTAAAGCAGATGTATCAAACCCTATCGCCAAATGGAAAACTTTACATCAGAGATTTAAGAAGAGATGCGAATTGGCAAACTGTACTTGAAAGAATCGGAGAAAGACGCTGGAACACGCAAACACTAGTCCAAGATTATGTTGGTGCAATGGCTTCTATGCTTACAACACAAGAGTTAGAAAAAACATTACAATCAATAGGTTTAACTAATTTTGAAATAACTGATGGAAGATACATTAATGGCGAGATTAAAAATCCTGATAATATTAAAGAATATGAAAAAGATACAGAATATATTTGTGTTATAAGAAAATAAAACAGCGATCACTCTTCTTTCTTTGACAAGAAGTAAAAAACGACGACGGAACTTCCTAACGACGAACTAAAAACGCTCGGGGACAAACTTTGATTTTTTGCCTTCGGCATCGTTGCACTAAAAATCAACCACTCCAAATATTCGTGGACAACTAACAGCACATACATTATGTGGCATATTACTTGGCACTGACATGAGACTATAATGAAAACCAATAATCCCTCGGTCTCACATAGAATACTGCCGATGGATTGATTCTATCTTAATATCCCCATTTTTTTACCACAACCTTTATAAACCAAAACCATCTTAAAATTTCTATAATTTATCGTCGAAGAACAACAAAATAAATTACTCCCAGAAATGTCCGAAACACCCCCTCAAAATACTGAACCAAGTGAGCACATTCTTCCTAAAGTTATTGAGGAAGAAATGAAGGCCGCGTACGTAACCTACGCCATGTCTGTCATCGTTGGTCGTGCCTTGCCTGATGTCCGAGACGGCCTTAAACCAGTTCATAGAAGAATTATGTATGCCATGTACGATATGGGTATGCTTCACAATAAACCCTTCAAAAAATGTGCGCGTATCACTGGAGAAGTTCTTGGGAAATATCACCCCCACGGCGACATTGCCGTTTATGACTCCCTTGTCCGTATGGCTCAAGATTTCTCTTTACGATATCCTTTAATCAAAGGCCAAGGAAATTTTGGTAGCGTTGATGGCGATCCTGCCGCCGCTATGAGGTATACGGAAGCAAAATTAAACAAACTCGCCGAAGAACTCCTCAAAGACATCGAAAAAAACACCGTAAATTTTCAAGAAAATTTTGATGGTTCCCTAAAAGAACCAACAGTCTTGCCCAATGTCATTCCCAATCTATTAATCAACGGATCTTCTGGGATTGCCGTAGGTATGGCTACCAATATTCCTCCGCATAATATCCAAGAAATTTGTGATGGTATCATCGCCACTATTGACAACCCCGATATCACTGTCGAAGAATTAATGAACATCATTCCCGGTCCAGATTTTCCTACTGGTGGCGAAGTTTTATGCGGCCCCTCATTACAAACAGCGTACAAATTTGGCAAAGGTAAAGTAACTATCAAAGCAATCGCCGCAATCGAAGAAGATAAAATTATTGTAACAGAAATTCCTTACCAAGTAAACAAAGAAGAACTCATTGAACACATTGCTTCTTTGGTGCATGAAAAAACCATTCTCGGAATTCGCAATATTAACGATGAATCTGATCAAGAGGGTATTCGTATTGTTATTGAAGTAAAAAAAGACGCCGATGCTAACATAATTTTAAACCAACTTTATCAATACAGTCGCTTGCAAACATCGTTTGGTATTAATACTCTTGCTTTGGTTAACAATCAGCCTCAAACCTTAAGTTTACTTAATTTAATAAATCATCACATCACCCATCGTAAAGAGGTCATTACCAGAAGAACCAAATTTGACTTGCAGGAAGCCCAAACCAAAGTTCACATTTTAGAAGGTCTTCTTATTGCCTTAAATGACATTGACAATATCATCGCCGGCATTAAACGCAGTCCCACAGTTGAAGACGCAAAAAATTTCTTAATCCACTCCTATTCCCTCTCCGAACTTCAAGCTAAAGCCATTCTCGAATTGCGCCTGCAAAAAATCGCTTCTTTAGAACAAGAAAAGATTCGTGACGAACACAAATCACTTTTAGAAGCTATCCTGCGTTATCAAGAAATTCTCGGATCCGGATTTGAAGTTCTCAAACTAATCAGACAAGAACTTACCGAACTAAAAATCAATTACGGCGACAACCGTCGCTCTAAAATAATCTTTGACGCCAACGACGTTGCTGATGTTGATATAGCACAACTCATTGAAGAACAGACCGTTGTTGTCACCATGACTCACTCTGGCTATGTTAAACGTATTCCTTTAGATACTTATAAAACACAAAAACGTGGCGGTAAAGGAGTTAAAGCAGCAGGAATGAAAGATGAAGACTTTGTTGAACGTATTTATATAACTTCCAGTCATGATTACCTGCTTTTTTTTACGGATCAAGGTCAAGTCCATTGGTTAAAAGTGTACAACATTCCCGAAGCGAATCGCCAAGCTAAAGGCAAGCATATTGCTAACCTATTGGAAATACTTCCTGAAGAAAAAATAACTGCCATTGTTCCCATAAGCAATTTCAAACAAGGTTACCTATTTATGGCTACCAAGCTAGGTACAGTTAAAAAAACAGAACTGCAGGACTTTTCCAATCCCCGTAAAGGAGGTATTCGTGCTATCAATTTAGATGAAAATGATACTCTTGTTGGAGTAAAATATACTGACGGCAATAACGAAATAATTCTTGCCACTAAATATGGCAACGCCAATCGTTTTAACGAACAAGATATCCGTTCCGTTGGCCGTCAAGCTTCTGGTGTACGCGGCATTCGTTTAGATGACAATGATGAAGTTATCGGCATGCTTGCTGCCGAAGAAGATAAAGAAATTCTCACCCTGACCGAAAATGGTTATGGCAAACGCACTCCCGTTTCCGAATACCGTCTCTGCAATCGTGGGGGCAAAGGCGTTACCAACATAAAAATAACCGATAAAAACGGACCCGTTAAGACCGTTATGCTTGTTTCCGGCTATGAAGATCTTATGCTCATTTCCAAAATGGGCAATGGCATTCGCATGAAATGTTCTGACATCTCTGTCGTGGGCCGAGCCACTCAAGGTGTCCGCGCTATCCGCCTTGAAGAAAATGATCAACTAGGCGCCGCCGCTATAATTATTCCTGAAGATGAAAATCCTAATAACAACGAACCTCCCAATCAAGAACAATCCACTAATGAACAACCATGAAATCTTTTTTTCTTGTCCATAAAAACTTTGAATCCCTCGCCAAAAAAGAAATAAACGAATTGATCAGCCAATCTTCCACCATCCATCCCCAAGTTGTTGCCTGTTCTTTACAATCAAAAGAAGAATATTTAACTCTTCTTCAACATTCCCAATCCTCTCGTCGTGTTCTTTTTGCTCTAACTGCCTTTAAAGATATCACTACTCTTAATTTAGAAACTATAAATCTTCCGTGGCCTGACATTTTCTCTAACGAATTAACATTTAAAGTGGAAGTAGAAAACCTCACTGGGCAAGATAACCGCTTTTCCCTATCTAAACAAATTGCTTCCAAAATGTACCTCCAACTGGAAAAATATCAACTAGCGCCAAAAATTGACCTTAAAAAACCAGACATTCTAATAATTGCTTTTTTCAACGGCGAACAATTCTTCCTCGGTCTAGACTTTTCTGTCCAAGAAATCAACTCTCGTGCCTATCGCGTTTTTCCCCACCAAGCCTCCTTTAAAGGCGATTTAGCTTATTATTTTACTCAATATGCTAACATTAAACATAACCATAAAATTCTAATAGGCTTTGTTAAAGACGGCTCCTTAGCCATCGAATCCGCCTTATATCTCAACAAATTGCCTATAACCAATCTCCAAAAAACAATTCTCTCCAAAATACCTTATTTCCAAAATATTTCTCCATTAAATATCAACAGCCAAAATAACCAATTAATCTATGCCTTTGACGAAAATATGCCCAATATTATTGCCGCACAAAAAAACGCTTCTCTTGCTAATGTTAAGAAATTAATTAATTTTAGCAAACATTCTTTAGATGAACTAGATGTAAAATACGAACAACATTCTTTTGATAATATCTTATTCCACATTACCACCAAAGATGAAGAAAAAATCAATGAATTATATTATCAAGTAGATTACACCTTAAAATCCTCAGGCCACCTTTTTCTCCTGACAAAAAAAACCGTTGAATTATCCCTTTCCCGTAAATTTGAATTAATTCAATCAGGTGAACTAAATCATGGCGATAGTTCTTACCGGCTATGGTTATTGCAGAAGAAATAATCTTATTTAGTTCAGCTATCCTAACAAAAACAATTATAAACCTCCATTCTTTACTCTTCATTAAGATGGTTTTACGCAAAGAGTTTTTCAGTAGAGTTAAACAATATTATCGCTTTAGTCAGCCAGAAATAACTGGCATAATCGCTTCTGTTTTTATTTTGGGAATAATTTTTTCTTTTCGTGATTGGGGCGTTCAACAATTTGATTTGACCATCGGTTTAACTCATCTATTCTTGGTATTCCTCATCGCCGCCATATCTATAGTTTTTCACATAACTCTCCAAAAATTTGTTGGTTTAAGTCGCGGTTACAATCCCGAATTTAAAGTATGGTGGGTTGGTTTATTTCTCTCCTTGATTTTAGCCTTAGTTTCTAATGGCCGTTTAACCTTAGTTTTAATAGGCACAGTTTTTTCTACTCTCATGATTAAATTACGTTTAGGAGAATTTCGTTATGGTTTCTCCTTATTGGACAATGCCATAATTGCTTTTTGGGGTATTCTTGCCAATTTAATTTTCGCTAGTCTTTTTGGTATAAGTTTATATTTTTATCCAGAAAGTTATATTTTCTATAAAGGCATGCTCTTAAATCTCATCATGGCCTTTTGTTCTCTTTTACCCGTTCCTCAACTTGAAGGTTTAAATATCTTTTTCGGTTCACGTTTAATTTATTACATTGGCTTTATCTTAACTGCAATAGTATCTCTCATTTTAGTTACTCAAACTAAGATTGGCTTAACTTTCCTGGTAATTTCTACCATAATCGCCGCCTTCATTTTTTACTTAGTGAGTTCCGAGAAATAAAATATGGCAGAAATAGAAACACAATGGCCCGAATTATTCGCCCTGGCTTTTATTATTCTTGGCTTCATTATTTCTATATTTCTGCTTAATCCCTTATTAAGCTACATTTCTATTTTTCTTTCAGGATTTATTTGCGGCCGAGTTTATTATCTCAAACGCCATAAAGAACCAATATTCCCCTTTGTAATAATTATTATTTCCTTCCTTCTGGGTTATATCTTTGGTAGCTTCTGGGCTAATCGTTTATTTATTTTCATTTTCTTTGTTTTAGGTTTTTATTTATCCTACTATTTACATATGAAAAAAATCTTCGCAATATTTAAAAGCCAGAACTTCCTTAAGTAAGTTTATGACCACAGACTATAACAAGACTTTTAAAGTTAAAAGCATCACTGTAAGTCGTAAACCTGCTAAAAACAAAGATTTGTTCAAAACGGCTTTTATAGGTTTATTTCAGGAAAATAATCCCCATTTGTCGGCAAAAATTCCTTTTGAGGTAATTGAATTGCCCGAAATAGAAAAAATTCGCTTTCACGAACTACGTAACATCTCTTTTTATTTACTAGGCAACGATATCGTCATTAATAACCTAGAACATATTACCATTAAGAAAGAAGGCGACATAATTACTTTAACCGGTAAACAGGACTTGCCCGACACTTAATTTTTTTAATTTTCAATTCCCTCTCTTTCTTTGGCTTTATTGTAATGGCTCTTTAATCAAATTGCCTGCAATTGACGGTTTTATACTCGCCTCCAGCACCGCCGGCTCTTCATCTCCAATCTCTTTGTCAACCTGTACCATTTCTGGAGCAATAATTATTGGCCTTTGATCTTGTTTTATTCTTTCTTCCGAAACAACAAATTTTATATCATCCTCAATCGGCTCTACAACTTTCACTTCTTGTTTAACCGCTGTCACCTCCTTGTCCTCTTTCTTTAATTGTTGGATTTTTTTAGTCAACTCTGCCAATTTCATAACAGATTCGGTTTCCACCGGCAATTTTTTAACCAAAGGATCAACATCATATTTTCCTTCATCAACATCTTTTATGCTTTCCTTAATTTTTTCATCTGTAATACTATATTTTTTTTTAATAATATTCATAATAACAGAATGTCTTTCCAATTCATTATCTCTGATTTTTTCTAAATTTTTAATGATTCTCTCTCTTTGCCATTCCGCCGTTTTTTTCTCATAACTATTTGCTTCTCTTTCCTTGACATTTCCATCAATAACTTCTGTCGCTTTATTTTCTTCTACAACATATTTTTCTCCGGCAAATTCTGCCTCAACTACACCCTCTGCAGTATAAATTGTTTCACCGTTAAAAGAAAATTCCGTACCCCTCACCCTTGCAAAAGTCATACCAGATTTAATAGTATAATTCTCCACACCAAATAAATTTGTAAATTTATTCCATGTAGTTCCTTTAAATTGTTCTACTACCGGATTGGTTCGCACTAAATCTTTCAAACTGATTTTGGTATTTTGCTCCAAACTAATAATAACACTATCATAAATAACAACTGAAGCTAAACCATCCGTAGTTTCAATCCAATCACCTTGCTTAAGCTTAATAGATTCTTTAGCTTCTTTTCCATTAACTAATACACTACCTTCTTCTACAAATAATCTTGCTTTCGCATTATCAGTACTATTTAGAAAATAATAGCCAATTCCCGCTATAATTATAATTAATCCCAACACTACACCCACAACTAAAAGTGTAACTCTTTCCCAACTCCATTTTTTTCTTTCTGTCATTTTCATCCGCCTCAAAATAGTTTAATTATTCTAGAGCAAATGTGTTAAATAATCGTACATTTGTCTACACAATTACTATTAGTATCTTACCTTTGACGTTTTAGATAATTGTAGTCGATAGTTCTATATATTCTTTCCGTTTTCATTTATAAAGAGAGGTGAAGTAAGGGGGCATAGGCTTCACCTCCAGGTGAAACCCATGTCCCAAAAATGCAAGAAGAGTAAA
>JACPNA010000028.1 GCA_016185725.1 Candidatus Woesearchaeota archaeon
GCTTCACTTCTTTGTCGGTTACGACAACGATGTCTATTCCATTACCAGAAGCACTATCACGCTGCAAGGCGGTGTTGACGGCTTTGATGGCAACTTTAGTTGCTTCGGCGACAGTCATGCCTTGTTTATAATGAGTTTCTAATACACCATACGCAAATACTGAGCCTGAACCGGAAGATACGAAATCTTTGATATTAGTGACGCTTCCGTCGGGGAAAAGGTCGTATAAGTAAAATCCAGTGGTGTCTTTTGCGGCCATTAAGAAATGGACTACTCCACCAATCTGACGAATGTTAGTATATAGTAATCCGCCTAGGAGGTTAGCAGCTTCTTTGGCTGTAGGGTGTTTATTGGTGCGAACTTCTTTTAATTTGAGTTCGGCACGGGATAATTTAATGAGCAATTGCGCGTCGGAAACCATACCCGCAATAGTTACAGCAATGTCATCAGAAAGGATATGAACTTTTTCAGCACGTTTATCGACAATCATATTGCCGGCAGTAGCGCGTTTGTCGGCAGCAATGACTATTCCGTCTTTGCAGACTATGCCGAGAGTAGTAGTACCTGTTTTTAATCGATCTTCCATGGTAATTGTTGAAATCAGAAGTTTACCTCTTGTTTTAGGGTTTAAAAGAAGCGGTTATTTTTAAACTTTTCTGTTGTTTTTGTGATTATTATATAGTAGTTAATTTTTAGAAAGGTTTATAAAAAGGAATTGTTTTTTAGTTATGATGACTAATACAAACAGAATTTTAGTGTTAGATGATGTGCTAGCAAATCAACGACTCTATAGCGCAGCGTTACGTACAATGGGAGAGGTTATTATAGCGAATAATGGCCAAGAGGGATTAGAAAAGTTTACAGCAGAACCAGAAAGTTATGTGTTGATTTTGACAGATAATACAATGCCGATAATGAGCGGGATGAATTTTTTACAGCAGATTGCAAAGTATAAACTTCCTTCGAGATTAATGATTTCTAGTGATAAATATCCTGATGATATGCATAAAACGGTGGTACGCTTTGGCGGGTTGGGTTTATATCAAAAACCTGTTTCTATTCGTGAACTTAGGCAGATAGTTACAGAATTGTTAAGTGAAGGAGTCTCGCCTACGTTAGAAGAGTATTTTAAGAAGAATTATTAGTTGTTAGTTTCAATTTTTGAGTTGTTTTTATCGCTCAAAGTAAACTGCTACTTCTTGACGGCGCCGCAAGAAAACAAACCACGATTTGTTTTCTGTACAGAAATAAAATCTCTGTTTTATTTCTTTGTCTTCGTTTAGTCGAGAGAACAAAAATGGGAATGAAATTAGCAACTTCACTTAACGTAGACTATAGAAAATAACTTTAACTTTCAGATATATTAAAAGAATGTGACCTCCTCCCCGCCCTAAAGGGTGAGGCTTCCTGTTGATTACGCTACAGCTATCCCATGATGAGCCTCTTGAGTCTCAATGTAAGTGATTGTAGCATTTAAATCATTATAACCAACCGGAGTGGCGAACGTTAACGGAAAAAAGAGAATAATTTGATTACTTTTATTCTACAGAGAACTTTGAATAATTCATCTTTCTTGTCAAAGCACCAAAAAAACATTGTTTTTGGTGCGCCAGAAAATAGTTTCTTTTCTCAACGTTATCTAAGAGGAGTTGAAATGGCGGAATTTTTGGCTCTATTGGTCTAGTTTCGGGATTTATTGTATTAAAAATTCCTTTTTGCAAACTACTCTACACATGCAAAAACATATGAATCGTAACATCCTGTCAAATCGACAAGACCAACGGTATCTGTTCCATAAGCTTCTACTAAATATCTTCCCAATGGCTTAATTAGGAGTGATTGTACTGATCCTCTAATATTCTTATCCCCCCAATATTGAAATTCTGATTCTTTAGACCATCTCGTATGAGCACCACCAAGAAATGCGGCAACTTTACCTCCATTCTTTAAAACAGTATCAATTTTAATTTTCATATGTTCATCACGGGGCTTATCTCTTTTTGGGTCAAGGTTATCCAAGCAAACTATTGGCATACCTGTCCTTATCGCCTGATTAATAATCATTAATATATCTTCCATAGTAAATTGGTAGTATGGTAATTGAGAAAATAATCTTTGTCTATTTTCTGTATTAGGATTACCAACATACTGATCAATAAGTCCTTGGTAATCCCGATCAATCTCTAATCCTAGATGAGTAAAACCAGTTTCTTTTAATTTGGGGATATAAGAAACGAATATTCCTGCATCTTTGCGCCTACTTTTATCATGATCTTCTCCAAATAGAATTACTTTTTTCTTTTTAACATAATCCAATAAAGTTTCTAATGTTAGTTTTAGGGGTTGAGGATAATCAAACCGTTCACCTGCTGTATACTCATTTAAATTTATTACGTCAAATCCACCATGTTCTTCACATACAACTTGATAAAAAGTAGTTTTATCTTGCACATCAGAAATCATCGGATGGATCCCTTCTCCTAAACTACCACAGACCCTCTTGCCAAAATTGTACAATGATTCGTTAATTAAGCGTTCTATTGGATTTGAGATATTAATTGATCTTACTCCAGCAGGAGCAGCAGCGCAAGAGGATAGCATTACAACTAATGCAGAGTATAGCAAACTATCTCGAAGAGGATTTCTGTCTTTCATTATATTCTTAAAAGGGGGGTTAATTTATAAATATTTTGTTTCTAGTAATAACTTGGTAGTAGTTAACTAACAGAATGAGATATAATTGATTAATAAAAGTAAACAACCCCCGACCATAGGTTGGGGGTATTAATCTTTAGACGGCAAAGCCAATAAGTGTCTTTTGTCCCCTTTTTGCTAATGGGCTAAGAGAACCATATTTTTGTGTTCTGATATATCTAATAGTATCATCCAAATTCTTAGGTGCACCAAGATAATATGCTGGGTTCCACAAA
>JACPNA010000059.1 GCA_016185725.1 Candidatus Woesearchaeota archaeon
TTATGCGCAAATTAAGCATTTATTGGTTTCTTATAAAGGGGGTTCTAAGGAGCGAGAACGAGAAGAGGATATTATTAAGGAAATGGAAAAAGAGATGGCCAGAGAGATTGAAGAGGAAGGGAAGGAATAATTCTCTATTTACAAATACTGATTATGCTATCTGATATTTCTTCTGACCAAAATGTCGCAGTTTGAATAGTTTATAAAGGAAAGAGTTATATCTATAGAAAATATAGATTGGGGATAGGGATTAAATAGTCACATTTTGAAGGAGGAATGAATATTTATGGCGGGCAAGGACAAGAAAACTAAAATGATGCAACCTAGACATATTAAGCAGATTGGAGGAAAAAGTGAGGG
This sequence comes from Candidatus Woesearchaeota archaeon, assembly GCA_016185725.1. GTDB lineage: Archaea > Nanobdellota > Nanobdellia > Woesearchaeales > GW2011-AR9 > JACPNA01. The sequence goes on from JACPNA010000059.1 coordinate 361, forward strand.
AGGGATGGAGGGAGTACAAGGTGTGCAGGGAGCGTTAGCAAATGCGCCAAAATTGCCTCCGGAATTGGAAAAGAAATTAAAAGCGTTAAAGGATAAATTGGTTTCTTTTAAAGATAAAGTTTTAGAGAAGTTTGGGGATTATATTGTAGGGATAATTTTATTGCCGCCGGAAAAGGGTATGCCTAATCTAGAAGGAGAACCGATTGAGGGTGAGGAGAAGAAACTAGAAGCTAAAGATGATAAGAAAATTAATGTTTTAGTGGTGGTTGATGATACAACTTCCAAGACGATGTCGAAAGAAGAGTTATACCAGAAGTTTTCAACGATAATTAAAAAAATTGGAGAAGAAACTGACAAAGATGTAGTGACACAAAGCGTTTTGTTAACTGATCTTTGGCAGAATTGTTATGATGCCAAGTATGAGATGAATAAGATGATCGCGATGGGAGCCCCTATTTATGATGGTGGGATGATGGCGGCGATTAAGATTGCAGAAATTCATAAAACGATGGTTTTAAAGAAGTTTGAGAAATATATTCTTAGTTATGTGTTAGCAGGTTCATTGACGCAAGGAAGAGCTACGGCAACTTCGGATATCGATGTGTGGATTGTTATTGATGATACTGATGTTAAGAAGATGACAAGAGTAGAGTTAAAGGATAAGTTAAGAGCAATCATTATTGGTATGGGTATTGAAGCAGGGGAAATGACTGGCATTAAAAATAAGTTGAATATCCAGGTTTATATCTTGACTGATTTTTGGGAGTCGTTAAAGGAAGCTAATCCCATAATTTTTACATTATTGCGTGATGGTGTGCCGTTTTATGATAGAGGTATTTTCATGCCTTGGAAGCAGTTGTTAAGGATGGGAAGAATTAAACCGTCAAGAGAAGCAATTGATTTGTTTATGAGTACAGGCGAACAGAGCATTTCCCGTGTTAAGATGCGGTTGAAAGATATGGGTATGGAAGATACGTATTATGCAATTTTAACTCCTTCACAAGCGGCGATTATGCTGTATGGGTTACCTCCGCCAACACCGCGAGAAACACCGGAAGTGATGGAAGAAATTTTTGTCAAAAAGGAGAAAATGCTGGAACAAGAGTATATTCAAATTTTAAAAAATAATGTAGATGTGCGCAAGAAGATTGAGCATGGGGATAAAAAAGAACTAAATGGAACGGAACTTGATACTTTAATTAATAATGCTGAGAAATATTTGAAAAGAATTGCGGAATTGTTTAAAGCAATTGAAATGCGTCATAACGAAAAAAGCATTTTGATGCTGTATGATGAGATTATGACAATTATCAGAGATGTGCTGAAAATGGAAGGTATTGAACGAGTGCAAGATGAAGAGATTTTGAAATTATTTGAAGATGAGTTAATCTCAACAGGTAAAGTGCCGGCGAAATATTTGCGTGATTTAAATCAGATAGTGGAAGCGAAGCGTAAATATGATGCGAAGAAATTGGATAAGTCTGATATTGAAACAGCACGCAAGGAAAGTGTGGGTTTAGTTAAGTTTTTGATTGAGTATATGCAAAGAAAACGTGGAAAGGAAATGGAGAGAACTAGAATAAGGGTCAAACATGGTTCAAAATTTGGCGAAGTTATTTTGCTGGATAAAGTAGCGTTTGTGGTAAATGATGTTGATGCTAAAGATCAAAGGATAGAGAAGGCGATTATCAATGCTGATGGCAGTCTTGGTTCTTTAGAGAATAGCAGCTTAGAAGAAATGGAGAGGGAGATGGCAAAAATGAAGTTTCCACAGCGTGTGTTCATAAAGGAGCCGATATTTGAAGATTTGAAGAATATTTTCGGTCGAGATGTGGAAGTGCTGGTGAATAATTGAGTTGTTTATTTTTCTTTTTATTAAGTGTTTAAGGGTAAAATAAAGCTTTGTAAAGTTTTAGAAGCTAAAAATAAGCTCTGTTTTTATTGGTTTAAAAAGTATGTTTATAAAGTAATTTGTTTTTGGGATAGTATGAAAAACAGGGAGGTGACCACATGGTCAAAACAATGAAAAATTTGCTGGTATTATTAGTATTAGTGATATTTGCAGCGAGTGTTGCGCAAATGGCGTTAGCCGAGGAAGATAGCGCGTTAACGACTACGGGAGAAAAGGTAGTAAGCGCTAAGGAAATTAAGAAAGTAGATGCGCAAAAAGTTAAGGAAGAAAGAGGGAAGGTTAAAGAGTTAATAGGAGAAAAGAAAAAACTTAAAGAAACGATTAAAGCAGGGGAAGTTGAGAAAAAGGATGTTAAGGAGAAAGTGAAGGAATTAAAAGAAGAATCTAAGAAAGAGAGGGAAGTAGTACAAAAAGCGAAGGAGAAGTTTAGGGAATCAACGGAAGGGTTGAAGAAGGCCAGAGAAGAATATGGTGTGGCTAAAGAAAATTATAAAGTAAAGAGAGAAGAACATTCTAAAGAGAGAGTAGATTTATTACGATTGAGAAAAGAAAGCAAGGTTTGTAAAAGTGAAGATATCGAGTGCGCAAACAAGAAAGATGAGGTTAAAAAAGGAACGCGGTTACATCTTATCAAAACAGCGGATTTGATTAGAGAATCTTTTGCTAAGTTAAAAGTAAAGGTGCAAAATTCAGATACGTTAACGGAGGAAGAGAAAACAGTGGCGTTAGATTCTATTGCTCAACAAGAAGAATTATTAAATGCACAAAAAGCAAAAGTTGAAGCATTGGCAGATACAGCAACAAATGAAGAGTTTAAAGCGGCAGTTAAAGATTTGAAAAATGCTTGGGAAGAAGCTAAGAAAGCTCAAAAAAAATTAGTTGCAGAGTTAACTAATTCGAAAGTAGGCAACTTAGTAAAAAAACATAGTGAATATGGGAATGCTTTACAAATGAGAATTGATAATTTAAAGGCTAAAGGTGTAGATGTTACAGAATTAGAAGCGTTACAAGTTAAGTTTAAAGAAGCACAAGCTACGTTGGAAACTGATCAAGCAGCGGCGTTAGAACAATGGAAACAAGCACAAAGCAAAGAAGCAGCGTTAGATACTTGGAGAGAAGCGCAAAAGATTGTAAGAGAAGATATGGAAAAGACCAAGGAAATTTTACGTGAATTTTTAGCTAAGTATAAGGAGTTAAATAAAGGGCGTCAAGAAGAAATTGAAACTACTACTACGGAAACAACTAGCGCTACGGAAACTACATCGGCAACTGAAACTACTACTACAGAAACAACTAGCACTACGGAAACTACACCGGCAACTGAAACTACTACTACAGAAACAACTAGCACTACGGAAGACCAAGCAGCAGCAACTACTCCATAGGAACAGGTAAGGTTTTTATACCTTACTATTTTTATTTTACTTATTTAGTTATTTGAAGGTGATTTATATGAAGAAGATGATTAGTATATTAGTATTGTTGATGGCGGTTAGTTTGATAGTGATAGGATGTACAAAGGCAGTGGATAAAACGGTTCAAGGACAAACAGGAGAAACGGGAATATCAGCAGATTCTACGGCAGTAGTGCAGGAAGATACGGAAATCAGTGATAATCTAAATGATTTGAATGATTTAGATACAATTACAACTGATGTAGAAGCGGATGTCAATGTTGATGATTTAGATGAGTTAGTCAATTAATTTTTTTTACTATTTTCTTTGTTTCTTTTCAATAGGGTTTATTTTATGGATTCGTATTGACTTGTGATGTGGCGAGTATTTTGATTATAGTTTAAAGAAAAAGTCAAAGAAAACCGACCACCACCAGTCAATAGACGGGGGGCATGCTCGTCTGCGGGCTCGGGTCGGTTTTCTGACCATGCTTTTTCCACTTTAAGTGTTAGTGGATGTGTACCACCAGTGAAACACACTGGTGGAAAAAGCATATTTTAGGGGCATGTCCAAAAGTCGACAAAAATATTGTTCACGGTTGATTCTATTCTTTCCTCCATTCTGCTACCCTCTGAACACCAGCAACATACACTTAGTGCTGCTTCCTTCCGGATCTGACACGTTTCGCATAGCTACGGTCCCAAAGGACAGGACTTCGACGGTTGGAATAGGGGCCAATGAACAACATTCAGGCCTTCTTTTAGACTTCGGCTCCGTGTGAAGTCCATTCACGGTCACAACGCAGGACTAGCGCGCCAGCCTAGCTATCCCTAATTTGGATTATAATTCAGAGAATAGAATGTTTTTATTTAAAGTTTTGGATTTTATTTTGGCGTGAAAATAATTTTAACAAAGACAAACATTTTTAAAGAGCATATTGAATTCTGTAATCTAATGGTTGAATTAATTATCACGGAAAAGCCAAGTTCGGCAAAAAAGGTAGCGGAAGCGCTTGCAGAAGGGAAAGTTGTTCAGAAGAGAAGCAGACAGAGTTCTTTTTATGAGTTAAAGCATGGGAAAAAAGAAATTATTGTTACTTCTGCGGTTGGTCATTTGTTTGGTTTGGTCGAAGAAAGTTCCAGCGGTTTGTCTTATCCAGTATTTAATATTAAATGGGATGCTTCATATAAAGTTTCAAAAAATTTGAAATATGTTAAAGATTATATTGATACAATTGCAGAATTAGCGAAGAAAGCAGAAGAGTTTACGATTGCCTGCGATTATGATGTAGAAGGAGAAGTGATAGGATATAATATTATTCGTTTTGCATGTAAAAAGAAAGATGCCAATAGAATGAAGTTTTCGACGTTAACCAAGCCAGATTTAGTTGAGGCTTATGAAACAAAGATGCATCATTTGGATTGGGGTCAAGCATTTGCAGGGGAAACTAGGCATAAATTAGATTGGTTTTATGGTATTAATCTTTCTCGAGCGTTAACGGCTTCGGTAAAAGCGGCAGGAATGTTTAAAGTAATGTCGGCAGGCAGAGTACAAGGTCCGGCATTGAAGTTATTAGTGGATAGAGAACGAGAGATAGAAGCGTTTAAACCAGAACTGTTTTGGCAAATTTGGTTAATGGGTGACTATAATAAGAATGGGATAGAAGCCGGACATGTCAAAGATAAAATTTTTGATAAAAAGGAAATGGAGAGAATTTTAAATGCAGTTAAAGGGGCAAAGGAAGCGGTCGTTAGAGATGTTAAAAGAACTAGGAGAGAACAAGTTTCCCCATATCCTTTTGATTTAACAACATTACAATCGGAATCGTATGCGCAATTCAAGATTACGCCGAAAGAGACGTTAGAAATTGCGCAAACGTTGTATCTTGCGGGGGTTACTTCTTATCCGAGAACTTCTTCGCAACAGTTAGATCCTAAATTAGGTTTTACAAAGATATTTATGGATTTATGCAGACAGCCAGAATATGAAGTCATGTGCAAAGAATTACTTAAACAAAAAGAGCTGAAGCCTAATAATGGCAAAAAAACAGATCCAGCACATCCAGCTATTTATCCTACGGGGTTAGCGCCAAATAGTTTGAAACCTCGAGAACAAAAAGTGTATGATTTGATTGTTAAACGGTTTATGGCAACGTTTGCCAAACCGGCTATAAGAGAAACTATGGAAGTTAATCTTGATGTCAAAGGAGAATTATTTTTAGCAAAAGGTACAAGAACGTTAGAAGAGAATTGGCATATTTATTATAAGCCTTATGTGAAATTAGAAGAAATTACTTTGCCGGATATGAAAGAAGGAGAGAAAGTTGCGGTTAAGGAGATTAAGAAAGAAGATAAACAAACTCAGCCGCCTAATAGATATAATCAATCTTCGATAATTAAGGAGTTAGAGAAAAGAAATTTAGGAACGAAAGCGACTAGAGCGGATATTCTTGATAGATTATTTCAAAGAGGGTATGTGGAAGGGGTACAGATTAAAGTTACTAAATTGGGTATGGAAACTATTGTGGTTTTGGAAAAGTATGCTCCTACGATTGTTGATGAAAAATTAACTGCGGATTTTGAAGAAGATATGGATAAAATCCGCGAGGGAAAAGAAAAACAAGAAAATGTTTTAGAAAAAGCTAAGAAAATATTGGTAGGTTTACTTAATGATTTCAAGAAAAAAGAGAAACAAATCGGCAATGATTTATTACAATCACTACAACTAACTAGAGATATTCAAAATTATATTGGAGTTTGTCCGATATGTAAAGAAGGCAAATTGATGATTAGGCACGGCAAATTCGGCAAGTTTATTGCATGCGATAAATATCCTGATTGTAAAACTACATTTAAACTGCCTGGTTCGGGGTTAGTTAAGAATTCTGATAAGATTTGCGAGTTTTGCAAATATCCAATGATACTGGTTATACAAAAAGGCAAAAGACCGCAGGAAGTGTGCATTAATCCACGATGTTTAAGCAAAGGGACAGCGGAAGAGCGGGAACAGTATGCGAAAATGGAAGAGAATAAGATCGAGCAAAAGTGTCCGTTATGCGGAAGTAATTTAGTGGTGCGAAATTCTGTGTATGGACGTTTTTTAGGATGTTCAAGTTATCCAAAATGCAAATATATTGGGAAGGTTAATACTAGCGGAGATAAAAAAGTTGAAGTTCCAAATGTTAAAATGGAGGGTATTAAAATTAATCCTGTTAAAGAAAGTAAAGTTGTTAAGGAAAAGAAGAAGGTGGTGAAGAGGAATGGTTAGGCGCAATTGCTTGCCAGTTAAATGGAGTATAAAATCAGTTTCTTAACTATTAATCCTATGAAATACAATAAACTTGTTCGCGATAAAATTCCAGAAATAATAAAGAATAAGGGATTAATCTCAATTACACATATTGCTTCTTATGAGGAATATTGGCAAAAACTTAAAGAGAAACTTCAAGAGGAAATTGATGAGTTTGTGAAGGATAGCAATGAAGAAGAACTTGCTGATATTCTGGAAGTTGTTTATGCAATATGCGATTATAAAAAAATAGACAAAAAAGAATTGGAATTACTTAGGCAAAAGAAATCTGAAGAAAGAGGAGGATTTAGAAATAAAATTATTCTTGATGAAACAAAGTAGCGGCTGGCTGGTAATTCTCTTATCTTTAGTTTGAATTATACCGTGCTTTTACTCCACTTCGTTTTGTTTTGAGATACATAGTAGCACATATATTAGGTGCATTATTATTTGAACAGTAACTTTTTCGTAATATTTATTAAGGTAATTTGATTGCGTTTTATCATGTCTAGAATTTGTATATTTGGCGATAGTATTGCGTGTGGTCATAACGATTATTCCAAAGGGGGATGGGCGGAACTTCTTAGAATTTATTTTCTGAATAATTATGATGATGTTAGTGTATATAATTGCAGTATCTCTGGGGATACTACTAATGAAATTGTTTCGAGATTTGATGTTGAATATAAATCCAGAAATCCGGAGGTTATACTCTTTGCGATAGGCATCAATGATTCAGCAAAGCACTATTTATAGGATTAACAGGGGTTGATGAATCTAAAACGATGCCGATTTCTTGGCGACGAGGGATCTACTATTCCAATGACGTAATAGAAAAATACAATACTATTATCCAGAAGTTTTGCAGGGAAAAATCAATTCCTTTTTTAGAATTAAAAGATATATTGGGCATTAAAGATTTAGATGATGGATTGCATCCTAATTCTCAAGGTCATGCGAAAATATTTAGAAAAGTTAAACAGTTTTTGATAGATGAAAAAATAGTGTAGTCTATAGGAGATGATGGATTTACCGTAAAGATTTATAAATAATGGTTCTTGTTTTACTATAAAAAATAAATATTAAAGGGTGGTTATAATGACAATTGTTAAAATAAATATTCATAAGGTTAATGCGGAAAGAAGTTTGAAATCTAAGAGCGGGCAGATTCAAATTAATAATAATGTTTCTTTGAAGGATGTTGAAAATATGGATTTTAGTATTGAAGGAAAGAAGGGGTTAAAGTTTACGTTTGAGTTTAAGTGCAATTATGAACCAGATTTAGGTCATATTGAAGTGCAAGGGCAAGTTTTGTTTGTTGACGAAGAGAAGAAGATTAAGGAAATCAAAGCCGGCTGGGATAATGGAAGAAAAATTCCAGTGGATATAATGGAGCAGATTGCTAATGCGGCGTTACATAAAGGCAATATTCAAGCGATAAAAATCAGCGAAGAAGTTAATTTGCCTAGTCCTTTACCATTACCTAAGATAAGACCACAGGTGCCAGAACAAGTTACAGCGGTCAAGGAAAGCACAGGCAAAGGAAAGAAGTAATTTTTTATAGGAAATCTGGGTGTAACACTCCTTGTTTCAGTGAGAAATTTCTGTTTCATGAAAATTGATAATTAGTCCATTTTCAGAACAGAAAATATTTCACTTTTTCCAGTTCCGAAAATTTGCAGTGTTTAGTTCATTTTTTTATCTCTTTTATTCTACCATAAGGTTTAAATAGAATTATGTATAAAATTGGTCAAGATTATACAATTGACCAATAAAGATAAATTTTATCTGGTGAAAATATGCCCGGCGCAGAAATAAAGTTAAAGGTTATGGAAGCGGTACAGGATGATGTTAATAAAGGTATTGTTAAAATTGATTCTAGTTATATGAAACAGATTGGCGTTAATCCTGGTGATGTGGTAGAAATTAAAGGGGAAAGAACTTCTGCAGCAGTGGTGGATAGAGCATATCCAGGTGATATCGGATTGAATATTGTGAGGATGGATGGGAATATCCGGCGTAATGCGAAGACTTCTATTGGAGAATTGGTTATAGTTAAGAAAGCAGAGGTAAAAGTGGCAGTTAAGGTTTCGGTTGCGCCGGCGAGCAAAGGTGTGATGATTAAAGCTCCACCACAATTGATTAAACAGGGGTTGTTGGGTAAAGCGGCAGTGAAGGGGGATATTATTTCTTTAGGTAGAGGAAGAAGAAGAATATATCGTTCAGGGGAGGAGGTAGGGGATATCTTCTCGATGATGGAAAATCAATTTGCGGGGTTTGGATTTGGTGATTTGAAATTTATTATTACGGAAACTAATCCCCGAAAGGAAGTAGTGGTGATTACTAATGATACAGAGATAGAATTTAATCCGCAGGCAGTAGAATTGAAGGAGGAGGAAAGTATAAGTTTAGGCGTTAATTATGAAGATATTGGCGGGTTAGGTGATGAGATTAAAAAAGTGAGAGAGATGGTTGAATTACCATTGAAACATCCAGAAATTTTTGATAAGTTAGGAATAGAAGCGCCAAAAGGAGTTCTTTTACATGGACCTCCAGGAACAGGAAAAACGTTGTTGGCAAAGGCGGTCGCTTCGGAGACAAATTCACATTTTATTTTAATTAATGGACCGGAAGTCATTTCAAAATTTTATGGGGAGTCGGAAGCAAATTTACGCAAGAAGTTTGAAGAAGCAGAACAAAATGCTCCGGCAATTATTTTTTTTGATGAGATTGATGCGATTGCAACGAAACGAGAGGAAACAAGAGGAGATGTGGAGAAGCGCGTTGTTGCGCAATTACTAGGATTAATGGACGGATTGAAAAGTAGAGGAAAGGTTATTGTTATTGCAGCAACAAATATGCCTAATCTTTTGGATTTAGCATTAAGAAGACCAGGAAGATTTGATCGAGAAATTGAAATTGGTGTACCCGATAAAAATGGGAGATTAGATATTTTGAAGATACATACGAGAAACATGCCATTGGATAAGGAAGTCAATTTGAAAGATATTGCTAAGGTAACGCATGGATTTGTGGGTGCAGATCTTAATGCTCTTGCGAAAGAAGCGGCGATGATTGTGTTGCGAAGAATATTGCCAGAGTTAAAAATGGAGGGAATGGATGATGATAAGCCTATCCCTCAAGAAATATTGGAAAAGTTGATGATTACACAAAAAGATTTTGTAGATGCGTTAAAGATTGTACGGCCTTCTGCAATGAGAGAAGTTTTGGTAGAAACTCCTGATGTTAATTGGGCGGACATTGGTGGTTTAGAAGAAGTGAAGGATAGATTGAAAGAGGCGGTGGAATGGCCGCTGAAAAGACCGGAAGCGTTTAAACGGTTAGGCATACGACCGCCACGAGGGGTGCTGTTATATGGACCGCCGGGAACAGGTAAAACATTATTAGCAAAAGCGGTAGCGAAAGAAAGCGAATCAAATTTTATTTTAATCAACGGTCCTTCGTTATTAAGTAAATGGGTGGGGGAGTCGGAGAAAGCAGTTAGGGAGATTTTTAGAAAAGCACGACAAACGGCGCCGACTATATTATTTTTTGATGAGATTGATGCGCTTGTTCCACGACGGAGCGGCGCTTCTAATGAAGGAGGGAGGGTTAATGATAAGATTGTTAATCAAGTATTAACAGAAATGGATGGGTTGGAAGCGTTGAATGATGTGGTAATTATCGGGGCGACAAATAGACCGGATATCATAGATCCAGCATTACTGCGACAAGGAAGGTTTGACAGAATTATTTATATCCCTATCCCGGATAAGGCTGGACGCAAAAAGATTTTTGAAATTTATCTGAAGAAAATGCCGATTGCTAAAAATGTAAGTGTGGAAAAATTAGCGGAATTAACAGAGGGATATGTTGGTGCTGATATTGAAGGGATATGCAGGGAAGCGGCGATGATTGTATTACGTGATGATGAGAAAGCAAAAGAGGTTAAGATGGAGCATTTTAAGAAAGCACTGGATGTGGTTAAGCCATCAGTAGATACGGAGATAGAAGCGGCTTACAAAGAATTAGAGAATTATTTTAGTTCGGCAAGGGCTAAACAAATCAAAGAAAAAATCGAGAAAGCGGAATATTTAGGATAATTTTCAAGGAATATTTTGTTTTACTTTACTAATTCATAATGTAATTGGATTATTCTGCAGTTTAATTTTTTGACGCCAAATAATTTCAATTTATTCTCAAATTTATCTTTGGAGAATAATGTTATCTTTTGACCTAAAATGTATAGTTCAATGTTAATGATTATTTAATAGCATGAGCCAAAAATCTCCACACTTTAGTGTGTGAGATGAATGGCTCCGTAATTCTTATCAATTCTAAAAATAAATAATGCGTGGCGAACGAAAAATTTTGCGCCACGCACTAACCTCTAAAAGTTAGCGTGAGC
>JACPNA010000046.1 GCA_016185725.1 Candidatus Woesearchaeota archaeon
AAGATGAAGTGGAGGAAATCTTTGAGAGGAGAGTTACACCCTATGGGAATGGAGCAAAGATTGATGCTCAGAAAAAACAAATTGGGAAAAGAGTGTATGTAATCATTCTCAAAAATTAGATTTTACTGTCCCACAGCCCTAACAAACCCCACACATTTATAAAACAAAAAAACTTTCCACACAAATCACATGGAAAAAAAAGAACTCCGTTTATTGATTGCCATTTTCCTAGTAACTTTAACCATTCGCCTAATTTTCGCCTTCCTCATTCCCAACTTGACTTATGACTCCTACTTTCATTTACGTCAAGTTGAAAATGTATTGCACAACGGCATTCCTGCCTATACCGATCCTTACTCCTATGGTGGCACAGAAACAAGATTCTTGCCTTTATTTTATTACTTCAACGCCCTCTTTGCCCTCATCCTGCCTTTAGAACTACTCGCCAAAATTATTCCCAACATTCTCCTTGCCAGCCTAACTATCATCACTTATTTAATCAGCACAAAAATCACTGAAAACAAAACTGGCCCATTTATTTCCGCAACCATCGCCGGCCTTCTCCCCATATTATATTCCACAAATTCCTTCACCATAGAAACTCTCGCCTTACCCCTAATATTTCTAACCATTTACTCCTTCCTTAATATAAAAAATCAGAAATATATTTACCTTTACATCTTTTTATTCCTCGCTAGTTGCCTAACCAGCACTGCCACTATCTTGATCATTATCGGTTTGGGAATTTACCTATTGCTCTCCATTATCGAAGGCAAAAAATTAGAAAACACTGAAAAAGAATTGATTCTTTTCTCCCTATTTTTCTTCATTTGGACACAATTTATTTTTTTCAAGCAAAATTTTCTTGACCGTGGCCTAAATTTCATCTGGCAAAACATCCCCTCTTCTTTGATACAAAGCTATTTCCCTATTTTTTCCTTAAGTCAAACAATAATATTACTCAGTATTATCCCCTTGCTAGCTGGAATATATACCATTTACCTCTCTTTATTTCAACTAAAAAATTCTAGATCTTTTTTATTGATTAGTTTTGTAATCTCCACCAGCATTTTAGCTTGGTTTAACTTAATTCAATTTAATCTTGCACTGTCTTTTATTGGCATTATTCTCGCTATACTTTTCAGCACATTCTATGAAGAAATTATAAATTATCTGAGAAAAACAAAATTATCTCACTTTGAAAACAAATTTACCATTATCCTTATACTCTTATTATTGCTCACCTTAATATACCCTGCAACAACTCAAGCCCTCCAGCAAGAAACTCCTCCTAATGAAGCCATTTACGCTTTTAAATCCATGACCGAAAATACCTTAGTTGATACCATAATCCTCTCCCAACTTAAAGAAGGTAACTTAATTTCTTTTTATGGCCAACGAAAAAATTTCATGGACGACCATTTCATTTCTACTAAAGATGCCGAAACCCGTTTAAAAGACCTTAAAACAATTTATACCACAACATTCCAAACTGAAGCCTTAAGATTATTTGACAAATATAATATCCAATACCTGATTATAACTAAAAACGCAAAACAAGTTTATAACTACACCAACCCCCCTTACATTAATCCCGACTGTTTTTACTTGATCTATAAATATCATCAAAATGACATTTACAAAATAAAATGCACGCTTAAGAACCGCAATATAAAATAATAATGAAAAAACAACAGCTATCACAAAAGCAAACTGCTTCAAAGACAGATAAGATAGATTTGGAAATATTTGCCAAAAATAATTCTTACATTCAATATTTGCTGAAAAATCAAAAAAATATCCTGTTGGCCTTGCTATTTATATTAATCCTGATTCCTATAGTAATAAGCAATTCCTCCGGCAATCCCTTTTTAATCAAATCTGAAAGTTATTACCACTTGACAAATTCTCAAGAGCTTAATTTCTTCAATCCTAATTACCTCCTCTTAAACCTTATCCAAAAAATTATTCCCTACAAAACTATGATAATCCTCCCTCTTTTCTTGGGATTAGCCTGTTTTTTATTATTGCAACACTTATTAAAAAAATTCAATTTTTCAGAACAATTTTCTTTTTTCTTTACATTATTCCTAATTATCTCACCGATTATTATTTTAGAATTTTCCAATATCACTTTCAACTTATTCTTCCTATTTTTTTCTCTTTTAACATTTTACTTATTATCTTCCGAAAAAAAATATCGGCAATATTTGGCGATAATACCTTTGATATTTATTCCTTTTTTAAATACTTATCTCTCTTTAACATTCCTGACCATAATTTTAATTTATACGATAAGTGAACATCAAAAATCAACAAAATTAACTTCAAAAACCATCATTAATATTTTCTTTATTTTATTTGCTATTCTGCTAATTCTGATTAACTCTTCTCTTCTGCGGCAACCTTTCTTTTCTGGTCCTTTTTATTCCCACGCCGCTTCTAACTTGATTTCTGATTTAGGAGGATATTATGGAATAAGTATATTTCTATTTTTACTGGCTATCTTTGGCATAACTATCTCCTGGAAAAAATCAAATTATTATCTTGCCTATTTCACTTTACCCTTGTTGATAGGATTATATTTCGGCAACGAAGCAGTATTTATCGTATCCCTAATATTAACATTTTTTGCTACCGTCGGTTTTTTAAACATTTTTGAAGCAAAATGGGAAAATTCCACCCTAAAACAATTTACCTTATTAATAATAATTTTAGGACTATCCTTTTCTACCCTTTCCTATTTAAACCGCATCAATGATTTTGGACCAACTAATAATGACTATAACACCCTTGTTTGGATTAAGGAAAATATTCTTTCAGATACAATTATCTTATCCGCTCCTGAAAATTATGATTCTCTTGCTTATTTTTCCCAGCACCACGGCTATATATCGCTAAGAGACACCAACTCTTATAAAAATGAGCAATTTGCTAAAATCTTGGAAGCTAAATACACCCACGAATTATTCCCCCTATTAGAAAAAAATAATATTGATTTTATTTACATTAACAAAAAAGTATCTCTGGATCAAAAATATCAATATTTGCTTTTTCTCTTAAAAAACGAAAGATTTAAAATGGTTCATTCCTCCCAAGATACAGAAATTTGGGTTTTCAAATAAGGTGTTTAAACAATCATGATCGTTTCCTTGGTGGATATGGTACTCTATAGCACTTACTTTTTCTTACTATTTTTTGCCATCTTTTGGCTTTTAGTCATCTTTAGCTCAGAAGAAAAAGAAAAAAAAACGAATGAAACAAAAAAACTTTCCCACTATCCTTACTTCACCGCTATAGTTCCCGCTTATAATGAAGAAGAAGCTATTACTGAAACTCTTCAATCTTTAGTAAACCTAGATTATCCCAAAGATAAAAGAGAAATCATTATCGTTAATGATGGTTCACAAGATAAAACTAAAGAATTAGTTGAACAATTTATATCACGGCATCCAGATTATAAAATCATCCTCCTCAACCAAAAAAATCAAGGAAAAGGCCGTGCCATGAACAACGGCTTATCGCAAGCAAAGAGCGAATTTTTTGCCTGTTTAGACGCTGATTCTTTTGTGGCCCCTAACGCCTTACAAGAAATGCTTCCCTATTTCATGACCGACACCAATATCGCTGCCGTCTGTCCCTTGCTTAAAGTAAAAAAACCCTCATCAATAATCCAAAAAATACAATGGGTTGAATATACTACTAACATGCTTTATAAAATGCTCAATGCAAAATTAGATTGCATTCACGTCACTCCTGGACCATTCAGTATCTATCGCACAGAAGTGATCAAAAAACTAGGTGGTTATAACGAAAAAACCATTACCGAAGACTTAGAAATTGCCATCCGCTTGCAAAAACATCACTATCGTATCATCCAAACATTCAACGCCACTGTAGAAACAATTGCTCCCAATAATTGGAAAGATCTATTCTGGCAGCGCATTCGCTGGTACAAAGGCTCTGTAGAAAATACTATTAACTATCGAAAGTTAATGTTTAACCGAGAATACGGTGATTTTGGCTATTTGCGTATGCCTACTATCATCTTTTCTGGAGTAATAGCAATTGTCCTCTCCTTAACTTTATTAAGAGAATTAATGATTAGAAGTTATCACTCTTTCTTATCATTAAGCTCTGTAAACTTTGACATTTTTACCCTTATAGAACACGCTTCTCTTAACATCAACATTCTTAGTATGCCCTTTTCTAAATATTTAATCGCCTTAACTTTATTCTCCATAAGTCTGTTTATGATGATTAATTCATATAAAGTTGTCAATGAAAAAATAACAAATCATGGACGAACTTTCACCACCTTTGCCGCTTATTTGCTGATTTATGGATTATTCTTAACCGCTGTTTGGATTTATATTGCTATTCTCTTTGTCAAAAGAAAAGAAAATAAATGGTAGCCTGCGCTTCCAACAATCTTAACAAAGAACTTTCTTCATGCGTTTTTATGATATTGATTATGATATTAATTTCGTATCCCCCCATCGTATCATTCCCATAAGTTTTAAATATGAGCAATCCAAAAATTAAAGAAATGGAGAAAATGGAACGAAAACTGAGCGGAAAAAAATATCTTCTCGCCTTTATCTTGACTATTATCATTTTTTCTGGAGGAATTCTTATCGGAATTATCATCGAAAATGCTCGTTTAGAAAATGCTAAACAAAGCACGCTTAGCGAAAAAGTAGGATTATTAAGCTTGCAGCTCCAACAACGCTATATTGACAGTGGAATTGCCGATTGTAAAAGCTTAAACAAAATATTAGACACTAATCTTAACGAATTGGGCAAAAAAATGGGAATTATTATTGATTACGAAAAAAAATCCTTTTTTAACCAAGAAGAATTTGACCTTCAACTCCGGGACTATTTTCTTACCGAAATTCAATATTTTTTGCTTTCCCAAGAAATTGATCGAAAATGTTCCCAAGATAATCTCAAAATTTTATATTTTTATGATGAAAATAAATATGACACGCAAGGTAGCATTTTAGGCTATCTAAAAAATAAATTTGGAGAAAATATCTTGATTTTTTCCTTCAACTCCAAATTCAAAGAAGAACCGATGATCAACCTTCTCCTCACCTCTTATAAGATTAACCAATTCCCCTCAATAGTAATTGAAAATGAAATCCTTTTGGGCCATCAAGAAATAGAAGAGCTGCAAAAAACAATTTGTGGTGATTTACAGCGCATTGGTAAAAACCTCGCCGAAGAATGTTCAATTCCCAATTAACAATTTTAGAAATTAAATGATATCAAAACAATACTTAATGCTGTTTTGAATTATCTTTTCCTAACCTTAATAAAATCGCCTAAAGTTAATTCCTCTGCTTTCCTCTTCTGTTCAACTTTAACCTCATCACTATTATCATCTTTTACTACCAACACAATTCCTAATTTTTTTTCTAACCTTCTAGCCGCATCTAGAAAAGGTTTAAATACTGCGCCCTCCCATTTTGCCACAATACTCTCCTTTTCATTTAAAAACTGAGCAAACTCTTCCTGGCTTAACCCGCTTTTTTCTCTTGCTGCGCGAATTAATTGTGCGCAATTATCTACAATTTTATACTCCTGTTCCTTTCTGGCAGAAAAATTTTTATTATGATAAAAACCAGAGCTTGCATTTTTTCGTACATTCCCATATTTAGAACACCCAGAGCAAACCTTTAGAGTTACACCTTCTACATCGACTTCTACTAATTCCGCCGATTTCCCGCACATCTCGCAACTAGTCATAAACCATAAAAATAATCCGCTCCTATTAAAATATAACGGTTATTTTTGTGCCAATTCCCCCCCATAATCATAATTTATTGGTGACAAAATAAACTTCATTTTTATCCAAACAAATCTATACTACAATAAATTTTATAAACAAACCGCAGTTTAAGTTTCATTTACCATGACTGAACATAAAAAAGAAGCGAAACCAGAAGAAAATAATTCTGATTCAGAAGAAGATATTAGCATTGATTTCACTGAAATAAAAACTAAGCTCAAAAAATTTTTTAGTAAAGAAGAAGCAAAAAAAGAATCAAACCACGATTCCACCCTATCTAAAGATTCTGAAGAAGATATTTCTCTTGACTTTAATAATATCGCTGAATTTACCAAAAAACATTCTAAATGGTTAATCCCTCTTTGTTGTATATTAATTGCCATGTCTCTTTCCATTTATCTAAGAACTATGCCTTTACGCATGCCCGTAACCGATGAATGGGCGCAAAGTACTTTTGACAATTATTATCGCGCGCAGATTGAACAGCAAGTCTCCTCGCAATATCCAAATCTTCCCGCGCAAAATAAAAACATTTTAATTGATAAAGAACTTCAAAAAGTAAAAGAGCAAAACAAAGCCCAATATAAAGCTACAATCTCTCAAATTTCTAACCAATATAAAGATCAATTTCGTGATGACCAAGGCACACTATACTTATTAGGAATAGACCCCTATCATTATTACCGCGTTACCGGAAACATAATAAAATATGGGCATCAGGGAACCACTTTTAAAGAAGGATTAACTTGGGATGAATATTTTATGGCTCCAGAAGGGCGTTGGGCTGGAAAAGACTTCCATGCTTACTTTGGTGCCTTCCTCTACAAATTTATGAATTTATTTGGAAATTATCCCTTAATGTTCACATTTTTTTTAATCGGAACAATTTTCTGTGCACTGGCCGTAATCCCTGCCTTTTTTATTGGAAAAATAATCACCGGTAACAATGCTGGTGGATTTTTCACCGCCATGCTCATCGCCGTTTCGGCCTTCTTTGTTTCCCGCACCACCGGAGAAAGTTCTGATACTGACGTCTATGTTGTCTTCTTCCCCTTACTAATCACCTGGCTTTTCCTCGAAGCATTTGAAACGAAAGAGCTGAAACATAAATTAATTTGGATATCTTTATCAGGAATATCCACGGGAATCTTCTCTATTGCTTGGATCGGCGGATGGTGGTATGTTATGGACTTTATTTTAGCCACCATTGGCATTTATTTACTGTACCTTTTAATTAAAAATTATAACCAATTAACCGCAACTGTAAAATCAAAACTATTTTTAGAACCCATTTATCTCTTATTCGTATACTTTTTTACCATCGGAATTGTGATTCTCATAATTGATGACATCAGGAATTTGTATTATGGATTAATCGGTCCATTTGGTTTCATGCAGCTAAAAGCCGTTGCCATAGGTTCCCTCTGGCCCAACATTCTCACCACAGTTGCCGAATTAAACGTATCTCCACTTTCAGATATAATAAATTTGCTTGGTGGAAAATTACTTTTCGCTCTGGCTATTATTGGTATAGTATTAACATTTTTAAGAAGAGATGAACATAATAATCACGATGTAAAATTGCCTTTCCTTTTAGCTCTCTGGTTTGGTGCTTCACTCTATGCTACCACCAAAGGCATTCGCTTTACTCTTCAAGCCACTCCTGTATTCGCCATTTCCTTTGGTGCATTTTTGGGGATATCCTGGCATTATAGTTCTAAATGGATTTCAAAAGAACTCAAAACAAACCTAAAAATAACGCAGATTGTAACCTTTTTATTATTAGCATTATTATTAATACAACCTATCAAAGCTGGCTATGATCAAGCTTACCGCTCCGTTCCTTCTATGAATGATGGTTGGTATAACACACTTAAAAAAATCGATCTTGAAGGAGACAAAAAAGCCATCATTAATTCCTGGTGGGATTTTGGTCATTGGTTTAAAGCTATTGCCAATCGTCCCGTAACTTTTGATGGTGCAGCTCAAACTGGTTATGGCGCCTACTGGATTGGCCACTCCCTTCTTGCCAACGACGAAAAATTAACCATTGGCATCTTAAGAATGCTTAATTGTGGACAAAACAATGCCTTTGAAGAATTAGATAAAATTCTTAATGATACACCTCTTGAAATTAACATCTTAAATAAAATAGTAACACAAAACAAAGAAGAAGCTATACTCACCCTCAAAAATTATAATTTAAATGAACAGCAAATAAACAAAATAATAAATTACACCCATTGTAATGCTCCTCCAGATTACTTTATTACTTCTGATGATATGATTGGTAAAGCTGGAGTCTGGGGCCATTTTGGTTCTTGGGATTTCCAAAAAGCAGAGATGTGGCAATTCACGCACAATCTTGACCAAACCAAAGCCACAAATCTTCTTGTTAAAGATTATAATTTAACCATCGAACAAGCCGAACAAACGTATGAACAGATAAAAAATACTCCCGCTGATCAATGGATTGCTTCCTGGCCAACCTATATGACCGGGACTAATCCTTGCCAAAGCCTAAATGAAAACACTCTTAATTGTAATGTTGGTACACAACAAGGAACATTATCAATAGAAATTAATCTTTCAGATAAGCCTGAAGCCTCCATCAAAAACGGAAAAGAAACATTGCGCCCCTCTTCTTTTGTTTATGCAACTAAAGGAAATATAGAAGAAACAAAATACCCTGAAAGCACTTTGCCCTTTGCTATTATTCTAATTCCTTTAGACAATAATAACAATTATGGTGTAATTTTAGCTAACCCTGAATTAGCAAAAAGCACATTCACGAGACTATTCTTCTATAACGGACATGGAATGAAATGTTTCAGTAAATTTGACGAAGTTAAACCCTTCAACAATGGAAAAATTTCTACCTGGAAAGTAGATTATGATTGTAAACAAACCAACAAAGTATTTTTCCCGCCGAAAGAAGAAGTTCATGCTGCTCACCTCTTAATCACTGCTAACGGAAGAAGTGAACCAGAAGCAAAAAATCTTATCCAAGAAATAAAGAAAAATATAACCGCTGAAAATTTTGCTGAATACGTCCAAAAATATTCTGAAGACCCCGGAGCAAAAGAAACTGACGGAGATTTAGGGTGGTTTAGCAAAGGCGCAATGGTTCCTGAATTCGAACAGGCTGCTTTCAGCTTAAAAAAAGGAGAAATTTCTGAACCCGTGAAATCGCAATTTGGCTGGCATTTAATCAAAATGATAGATAAACGAGAAAAATAAATAACAA
Source organism: Candidatus Woesearchaeota archaeon (assembly GCA_016185725.1). Taxonomy (GTDB): domain Archaea; phylum Nanobdellota; class Nanobdellia; order Woesearchaeales; family GW2011-AR9; genus JACPNA01. Next base: position 9,045 of record JACPNA010000046.1, read on the forward strand.
TTCTAAGATTTATTAATGATAATGAAAGAATATGCCTTAGAAAATAATCAACCAGTAAATATTAATAAATTAAATAATAATTTTATGCCTTTAGAAGATTACTCTAAAGCTCATGCCCATTTAATTATTACTTGTCATGATATTAACAGAATTGGGTTATTCACGCACTTATTTCAACACCTACCCCTTTAATCATGGTCATGGAACTGATACTTTAAATATTATGTTTTTTGGACAAGGTAAAGGCGATTTAAAATTAGATAAATTGCATAAAAAACCACTTTGTAAACAACCCCCGACCATAGGTCGGGGGCATTGAGCTTTAGACGGCAAAGCCAATAAGTGTCTTTTGTCCCCTTTTTGCTAATAGGCTAAGAGAACCATATTTTTGTGTTCTGATATATCTAATAGTATCATCCAAATTCTTAGGTGCACCAAGATAATATGCTGGGTTCCACA
>JACPNA010000047.1 GCA_016185725.1 Candidatus Woesearchaeota archaeon
ATCCGCAACTTTTTTATATTTAGAAGTTATTATTTCCATCTGTAGTTCACCTCGTCGTTAAAATGTTTTTGGTTAAACGTTTATCGACGTGAACTACTTTATATTTTTTATGAATTTAGAAGGAGGGTTTCATATTAGCCGCAACCAACAAATTGTACCCAGAAATATAAACCACTAAAAAACTTAAAAAATAAAATAAAAAAATAAAGTTATCTAACTTTATTGTGTTGTTGTTTCCGTTGTAGCCACTACTGTTTTGGTAGTAGGAGCTCCGATTGTTGCATCACTATAAGTGGTACCTTCAATTTCAACTTCTTTACCACTCATTTCTTTACTTCTATGTGCCACAACTTTACCAGCTAATCTTGTATCAGCACCGCTGTACCCTGCAACGAGCATTGCTACTTTGTCGCCATTTTCAAAAAGCTTAACTCTTGCTTTTCCTGGTGCAAATCCTTCCGTACAATCCGTTGGATTACCCATTAACTCTGCCGCAACACTATTAACACATGGACCACCCACAACAACCAAATTCTGTGCTTTTACATCAGCAACTTCGCTATCTAATTTGGTAGCATCAACAACTGTAACTGCAACCATATCTGCTGCACTTGTCGTTGTTGTCGTTGTCGCACCAGTAGTTACATACAATAATGGTAATAACTGCTTCTTAGGATACTTCAAAATAAACTCATCCGCATCGTTGGAAGGATTATTCCATGTTACGAATGTCCCCATAGAAGTATACCCGTAACTCTTATCTGTAACTCCATCAGGTGTCAATAAAGTCATTCCTGTTGCCGTGGCCATAGTAGCACTTAAAACGTTACTAGCACCAGCCGAAATGTTAAACATCATATCCGAAGGATATTGATTGTCATAATCATTTCCATTAGGTGTAGTAACAGTTATTGCTATATATGCTGGTTCCGTAGAATTACCTATCGTTACTGAACCATTAGTAGTAGTGTTAGCAATTGCCCACTGTGAACTATAATAATCCACAAAATTAACTCTTGTCGAATCCGAATAATCTCCATCTCCATTTAACGAAATGTTAACTTGGAAATCATCCGTCGCCATTGTAGTATGGTTCACTACTTGGAAAGAATACCCTCCTAACTGAATTGTAGCTAAAGGCATCGTTGTCGATACCGAATACTCTAAAACCTCTCCACTACCTTCATTCTTAAACTTTATCTTAGGATTACTTTTTCCTGTATTATCCGCTCCACGATATTGTAACAGATAAGACTTGCCTGAACCTGAAGAAGGTGTACCTTGACTTAATACAAAGTAATCATTCCTATAGATTGGCTTCTCTACTAAAACTAGCGCCTTTCTACTACCATCTGCATTAGTATATGACTCTGATCCTTGCGTTAAGTTATACTGCTGTTCCTCATAAGCAACTGGAATATCTACTAGCTTATTATCTGCATCATACAATTTCAACACATACTTTCTTGAAGAAGAAGTTCTTAACCCAATTTCATGAGTTTCTTCTTCAGTCAAACCTTTGTATTCAATGTCAAAAGCCCCGCCCATTAAGATACCTGCTTTTTCTCCTGCTCTAGTTAAAGACGCACTTAACTTATCGTTCTTTCCTACCCATAAATTGTCCGGAGATGTCACGTTAACATCAATAGTTCTAACACTAAATGTACTTGAAGTATTTGTACCTTGAATAACTACTTCTGCACCATCTTGTGTCTCTGAACCAACCTTCAAATCGTCAGAGCTAACGGTATCTGTAATAGTTGTATCTTTCAGCACCATCTTAGTAGCCCCAATATAGAAGGAAGCAGAGTGCACACCGCCAGCATAACCTTGGTATAAAACTTCACTGACACCTATTTCAGTTTTATCTTTTAAAACGTAGGTATCACCTTGTTGCAATTTACTGGTTTGTTCACCGTTAATGGTAAATTTAGCGTTAGTTGTATCTACATAATTTGCAGATATTTCATACTCTTTTCCACCGACCGTATAAGTTTTAGTTTCTCCTTCCAATAAAGTATCCCCCGTAGTTCCGGACATTAACGTTAAAGTAACACTATCATAGTCACCAGAATCTCTTCTTGCTTGTACAATAGTATACTCTTTTCCTAACATTTTAATAACTTTACCTTCAAAATCTCTTAATTTAACCCCGGTAGAAACTTCCACATCAGAGGTATCATAAAGTTTAGATTGTGCTGTTGATGTAAATTCCAACCTATATCTTGCAATATTAGTGCTAGATGCCTGATAAAAATGTGTATCTGTTACTTCCGGTTCTGCATCAGTATTTTTTGTATATTTAACAATTTGACTTGATGTAGTAGGATTATCAAAATATAAATATTGTTTATAAGGATAAGTTTGCGCATTTGTTGCAAAAGTTCCATCCGCTAACGCCGCTAAATCAGATTTAGAAACCGAAGTAGTAATTGCCGTTATTCGTTCACCCGCAATACTGCTATCCGAAGCGTTGTTGTTAGCTAATTCATATTGTTGAGAACTTGTTCCCACTCTCCATGCGTCTCCTTCAACAGTAGTTACTGCCGTTTTGGCTGCGCTCTTAACAACTTTCATACTTGCCGCAATATCTGTCATTGCTAAGTTATCCGTTGAAGAAGCTTTTTCACCTACGACAAAATAACCATTAAAAGTTCCATCAGTTGAAAACTGAGTTGGATAATCTTTCAAATCTGCTGCCATAGCACCCATTGCTGTTGCACCGAGCATCGCTACTCCTGTACCTACCGCAAATAAACGTTTAACCATTCTTTTTATTTTCATTGTAAAACACACCTCCGTGTTTAAATATCAAATGTTGCCCTTGCTTTCCCACGACCCGACCCACAAAAGTTCCGAAAGACGTACCCAGCCTCGGATACAACTTTTCGATTTTATAGATGAAATCGTGTTATGATCCCTTGTCTTCTAGACCTGAGACCTAACGGCATCTACCATTAGTAAACACAAATACTTGAAAATGATTTATAAGTCTTTCGCAAAACTCTCTTTTTCAAAAACACGAAAGCCGAGCTGAGGGCTTAATCCTTTAAAATTCTTAGCTTTTAAGACTTCATCATTCAAAAATGATGAATTCCTAAAGATAGAACGTAGTTCCATTTCTCTACCCTTCCCGAACAATAAATTTAATGACGCTAAAGCATTGCTTATTTAAATACCCGCCTTCCCCATTCACTTACTTCACTATAAACTTCGCATACTAAACCGCAACTACCGCACCCATAATTATATAACATTATGAGTATTCTTTTCAGAAATATGTTAATAACCGATTTGCCCTTACCTGAATTTTTTAAGAAGGAATACGCCTCATATAACACCCTTACTCCTATTCAGGAAAAAGCTGTCCACGCCGGTTTATTAAACAACAAATCCTTATTAATTTGTGCTCCTACCGCTTCTGGTAAAACACTCATTGCCACTATAGATATATGTAATACATTAGGTAAGGGAAAAACTCTCTACCTTGTACCACTAAAGGCTCTTGCCAATGAAAAATTCAAAGAATACCGCCATCTTCTTCAAGATACCCCTTACAAAGTCACCATATCTATGAGTGATATTGATTCCGAATCTGGTTATCTAGCCAAATATGACTTAATTATACTAACCACCGAAAAACTTGATTCCTTATTGCGCCACAAAGTCTCTTGGCTCAACGAAGTTAGAACCGTTATCGTTGACGAAATTCATCTTCTTAACGACCCCGGCCGTGGTCCTACTTTAGAAATTATTCTTACCTTGCTTCAAACCCTTATCCAACCGCAATTGATTGGCCTATCCGCCACCATTGGCAATCCGCAAGAACTAGCCCATTGGTTAAATGCAATTCTTGTACAAGACTCTTGGCGCCCCATAGAATTAAAACAAGGTATTTATATACAAAACAAAACTGAATTTTATACTACCAATTAATCATTTAAAATTTCCTCTATTTTAATTACTCTTTCTTCCAACTCCTTATCCTTATAGCCTAATTCTAACGCTTTTTTGTAAAAATCCACTGCTCTACCCAAATCAAACTCCTTTTCATAAACAACTCCCAAATTATAATAAGCCCTCTCCGAATCCTTATAAATATCCAACGCCTTCATTAAAACAACCTTCGCCTCCTCTAACTGATTCAATCTCTCACAAACAACTCCCAAATTAACCCAAGCCTCAAAATAATTACTATTAAGCTTTATTGCCAAATTAAAACAATACTGAGCCCTTGCCAAATCATTAAGATTAACATAACAAATACCCAATCCCAAAAACGCTTCTGGTAAATCTGATCTTAAATTAACAATTTTATTATAATATTCTAAAGCTTCCTGAAAATTTCCTCTTTTTTTAGTTAAACTAGCTTTTTCCAACAAAGCGGGCACATAATTATCATTTATTTTCAAACATTTATCCCATTCCTTTTCCGCATCTGCACTATTTCCTAATTTTCTATAAATAATCGCTAATTCATCATGCACTCTCGCAGTATTAGGATTATTTTTAACTTTTTTTTCTGCCAATTTCTTATAAAAATACAATTTTTCTAAAAGATTATTATTACTATTACTACTATTACTATAAATATTTTTCAATTCCCCATAATGATTAATAATAATATTAGAAAAGCCTATTTCATAACCATTCTCACTCAAATTTTTATCAACAACTTCATGAACTTCACCTAGAAATTTAATTTTTTCATCTTTTGCAAACAAACGTACTATCCAACAATCTGACCACCCTAAAAATCCCTTGATCTTCTTTCTCATCTCAGCAGAATTCGCATAAACAAACTCCGTAATTGTATTATTATTAGTATAATTCCTCTGACATACATAATACCCTTTAAATTTATCCTTCTCAATTAAATTCCTAATTCTTCCAAAATCTTCTTTAGCAATCACCTCATCCGCATCTAACACCAAAATCCAATCTCCTGTTACATACTTCAACGACTCATTTCTGGCAGCGGCAAAATCATCACACCACTCAAAATCATAAACTTTAGAAGTAAACTTCACCGCAATTTCCTTCGTTTTATCCGTACTCCCAGTATCAACAATCACTATCTCATCGACTAACCCTTGCACAGACAAAAGACATTCCTCTAAAAACACTTCCTCATTCTTTACAATCAAGCATAACGATAATTTTACCATAGATCTTAACTTAAATTAATAATTTCTTTATATTTTGGATTCAAATCAATAGCCATTTTAAAAGCCAAATAAGCTTCATTTTTTCTACCTAATTCATCTAAACATAATCCTAAATTTTTATAAGATTTAGCATCATTATTATTAAGTTTTATCGCTTTTTTAAAATTATATACAGCTTCTTCGAACTTTTTTTGTTTAACTAACACAACTCCCAAATTTGAATACAACGCATAAAAATTAGGTTCAATTTCAATCGCTTTAATTAAAAAAAGTTCTGCTGAAAATAAATCTTCTAACATTAAACAAACAGTCCCTAACATAAATAAACAATTGAAACAATTCTTATTTAATTCTACAGCCTTTGATAAGTATTTTTTTGCATCTAACAACTTTCCACTTTCAACGCACTGTCTTCCTAATTCATAATAAGAGTTATAATCCTCTTCAATTAGTTTTCTTTGACCAATTTTTTCATACAATTCATATTTCTCTTTTAACTTTGTTATATCTAATTTACCATAATGATGTATTGGAACTTCCAGAAGACCAATATTTCCTAAACTATTTAAAGTTTCATCAACAGTCTCATGAACTAAACCTTTAAATTTCACTTCTTTTTTATTGACAAAAAATCTAACTATTTTAGCTTCCCACCACCCTTCTGCAACTAAACTTTCTTTATACTTATCATCTTTATTACTAATCCATCCCGTAGCTATGATATTACTAGTATAATTTCTATGAATTAAATTAAATCCTACTTCGTTTTCATTTTCCAAAACATTCCTAAATCTTCCAAAATCTTCTTTAGCGATTACCTCATCCGCATCCAATACTAAAATCCAATCTCCTGTAGCATACTTCAACGACTCATTTCTGGCAGCGGCAAAATCATCACACCACTCAAAATCATAAACTTTAGAAGTAAATTTCAATGCAATCTCCTTAGTTTTATCAATACTTCCTGTATCAACAATTACTATTTCATCTACCAAACCTTGCACTGACAACAGACATTGCTCCAAAAAAACTTCCTCATTCTTAACGATCATGCATAACGATAATTTAACCATAATTTCAACCTGATTTAAACAAAAACACTTAATAATTCCTCAAAATCACCTTTTGTATAACTTTCTTTATATTTCTTTGCTAACTCTCGCAACTTTTCTACATCTACCTTTAAACCCTTCATTATTAACAACTCTTTGAACCGGCCTATGAATTCCAGAAACTGTGTTACATTCCTTGGCTTATCTGTTTCCCTGCACCGTTCAAAATCAATCATAATTGGAATATTTAATTTATTAATAAGAATATGCTTAACCGGATGATGCATTTCCTCCTTATTTACCTTTAAACAATCCATCACCCAGCACTGCCGTAATACTTCTATTAACACCTTCTTAATTGCATTTGACTCCTTTTTCTTGATGGAATCAATTATCTCTTCCCCTTCCACAAACTCATAAACAAAATAATTGCCTCCGCTAAACAAAAACCTTGGTCCTATGCCTATTCCATTCAATTTCTCTAACCATTTAGCTTCATTAACTATATTGCCGCTAACCATACTATCCTGCCGTTTGACTTTTATCGCAACCTTAACTTTATTAGAACTTAAAGGTAAAAATTTCTTAATCTTGACAATTGTATCATAATCCCCAGTGTAAACTAAACCCCTTTTACCTTTAGCCAAATAATTTATTCCTGAAACCCCTCTCGCCTCCAACTCTCGTAATAAAGGACTTTTACTAACTTCATAAACATACAATTCCTCAAACGCTAGTTTTTCCTTGCCAATCTCCTTAAAATCAAACAATGTATGACTAATAATCTCTTCAATTTTCTTCTTGTTAGTTAACGAAGAGAACAAAAATAATATTTTTCCATCCGCAAACAAAAACGTACTAGCATCAGCAAAAAACCTTTCCGCAATCTCCCATCCTTTCTTTCCACCATACAACGCCGCATCTTCGATTATCTGCCCCCCAATCGTATCCTGCGGTAGATACGGCGGATTAAACAAAATCAAATGAAACTGGCCCTCTACATTTTCAAATAAATCACTTTGCAAAACCTTTACTTTCCTTATTTTCTCAACAGATAATTTGTCTTTTAAACTCTCCACCGCTTCCTCATTAATATCTACAGCAATAACTTCCCTAACATTAGGACTTTTCATCGCTGATAACGCTAAAATACCTGATCCTGTACCCATATCTAAAACTCTGCCAAAAGCGTATTTTCTTACAAACTTTTCTAATAAGAACGAATCCTCTCTCGGCTCATATACAACCATAACCCTAAAAAAATAAACCTACAATAAATATCTTCTGCTTAAAAGCTGAGTATTTTCCGAAAATCTCTCCACCAATTATAACCTCATCATCAATGGAGAAATATTCAGAGATTTCCGATAAAAACATTTCGAAATAAACGAGAGAAAGAAAAACGAAAAAATGAAACTGCCCCTCACCGTAGGCTATGAAAGTATTAAACCAAAATAAAAATAAGAACAAAAATAAAAAAGAATAAGGGTGTTATCTGCCTCTATGTTTGATATCCCAATTCTTCGTCCAATTTTGTGGCTTCTGTTTTCTCTTTACCAACCACACCACTAAACCAACAATAA
>JACPNA010000044.1 GCA_016185725.1 Candidatus Woesearchaeota archaeon
ATTTGGATGATACTATTAGATATATCAGAACACAAAAATATGGTTCTCTTAGCCCATTAGCAAAAAGGGGACAAAAGACACTTATTGGCTTTGCCGTCTAAAGCTTAATGCCCCCGACCTATGGTCGGGGGTTGTTTACTTAACTAAAACCATGCAAATGATGATAATTTTATATGATAAGGCAGTTGAAAAACAACGTGTGTTATTAGGGGCATTAGAAGATTAATTTGATTTTCTAATTCTTTCTTAATAAAAATTGCCTTTATTTCTCAGTTAGAAATCCGATATTGAATTTTAATCTATATCTCTTTAGGTTCATTGCTTACAATAGAGGAACCTATGATGTAGACTTTTTCTACTAAGCCTATCTTTCTTTATAGGAAATTTTTTGGGATGTAGGACAATGCACAAGAAATGAAGCAAAGATTTAATTTCCGTGCTGAAAATAAATTATTGTTGTATATTGCGTGTACAGAAATGAAATCGCTGATTTCTGTTCATGTAAGCTGCGAACAGTGATTTTTTGTTATACTCCGGGCAAGGCATTAGTTAATATTGTTCCTGCAAACATATTAAATAAGATCATGACTACTGCTGAAATTATACAATATAATAATGTACTATTAACTAAATTTTTTCCTAAGGCATATCTTTCTCCTAATTTATCAGCTCCATTTTCAATTCCATTACTTAGTATTGTAAGAATAAACGTGATTTGTACAATATAGACCCCCACCACAATTTGAAACTGAAATGTGGGTATACCTATTCCAAAAATATTTAACATATCGGCAAATCCTGTTGACGATGCTGCTCCTCCGCTCTGCGCTGTTAAATTAGTTAATTGCGCACTCAGTTTAGTTAAAATAGTGGCAATCATCGAAGTTATCCCTACAACAATACCGGCAATTGCTGGTGTCAAAAAACTAGTCTGCGCTTTCATTGAAGAAATAATATCCGCCATTAAATCTTTTAATCGCTCTTCTACTGTATGAATCTCTTTAATATATCTAGACATTGATAACAATGCTTGCGCTGCAATTCTTGGTCCTTTTTTAATACTTTCCATTAACACTTTCATGGAAGATTCAATAACCTTAGAAGGAAAGTGTGTAACTGCTCCTACATTTGGATCAAATAATGCTTGCTCTAATCCCATACCTAACCGAGTAATATTTCTCTCTGCTAATCCGAAAAATTCTCCGGATGTAGAACCTTCCATGGTCTGGGCGACTTTGGCAAACGCTAACTCTGCTGGTAAGCCATCACCTAATCTATTCCCTAACTGAAACAAGGCAGAAGCAAATTCATCTTCTAACTCCTTAGTTCTTTCCCTGATTTGAATAACATTTTTCGATCTTAATGAATAATATAACCCTAGAGAAACACCTAATCCAATAACAATTACTAAGGATAATATTGATGCTCCCAGGCCATAAGGTCCTATTTTATCTGCTTCTGCACATTCTACACCTGTACTCGGTGGGCAAACATAATCCAACATCTTTAACGTACCAGCTTCATTAAACGAAAAATCTTGTCCGCCTAACAAATGCAATACCAACGGGCTAAATCCGATAATTAAACATATAATTAGCACAACAATACTAAAAAAAATAGGATTGATTGCGGTTGTATTTTTACCTAAAGAAAAACTCACATTCCTGGCATTTTTCATACTCTCTTTTTCACTTATATCGGTTGCCCCATAACCAGCGGGACGTTTAGATAAAATAGTTCTACCAAGATAATAAACTCCAATCGGCAAACTCACATTGTAAAGAACAGAAATATAAATTATCATGGTAAATGGACTTGAACCTGAACCCATGAAACTAACCACTAATGGTAAAATAACCAATCCTAAAATTGGTAAAATCACCCCTAACATATTCAACATAGTCATTGGGGATTTTAAGTTATGCGCATAATGCAGCATTTCTTCGTAAGTTCCATTCAATATAGCATCTAATGCTTTATCTAATAGAGTTAACCTTCTTTCTTCTAAAGATTCGAACAAAGAAGATTCTACTAAATGAAATGCTTCCACAAACTCTTTATCCCAATCCTTCCATTGTTCTAAATAAGCGTTAGCTGAATCTCTGATGGTACTATATTGCTGTGTTTCTACATCCCATAAAATCTTTCTAAAGTCCAATGATAATGGCGGCTCTAAATGATCGGCAGCGAATTCGATTGCTCGTTCTAAGTTTGACGTATGCCTCATATATGTAACTAAATAAAAAATACTCTGCACCATTTGGTTTGACGTTTTCATACGCCACGTATTCGCCATCAATTCCGGAGTTTTCTGCAATGCAAAAACTAATAACATTCCTGCAATAATAAAAAAAATTACAAAAAACATCATTTGAAATACTAAAAATGAGATTAATGCCCCAAACACAATAACTAATAACGGCAAAAATACCGAAAATGAGATTACACCGGAGGGTGTAACATTTAAATGACAAATTTTAACATTTTTTTGTATTTGTTCGGCGGTCCTGCCGTTAACTTTCAATTTTAATATATTTTCTGAAAAATTGCATGCCTTCTCATAAATAGTATATCTGGCGGGATATAACTCTCTTTTAAATTCAAAATAATCTCTAGAACTAACTTTAGGCTCAGTTTTTCCAATCTCCCCAAACTCCTGTTTAATCCTCTGTTTATATTTTAGTAACAATTCGTCATAATCATCATTTTTCATTATCTATCTCCTAATTATCTACTTACATGGAAAGGATACTTATTGTGTTTAAAAATATTGCTCCAAAAAGCAAAAAATCCAACTATAAATCTTATAAATATCCTATATTCTAAAGTATATAATGATAGAATCTAAGAAAAAAATTTATCTGGACTATGCTGCGGCAACTCCTGTACGTCCTGAAGTATTAGCGGTTATGCATCCTTTCTTCAGCCAAGAATATGCCAATCCTTCCAGCCAACATGCTGCGGGTATAAATGCACAAAAATCTTTACAACAAGCTCGTGAGAAAATTAAAAATGCACTTAATGCCGAATATCCAGAAGAAATAATCTTCACTTCCAGCGGTACAGAGAGTATTAACTTGGCTATAGCAGGTATAGCCCGCGCAAATAAGAATAAAGGGAAACATATCATTACTACAAAAATAGAACATAAAGCTGTTCTTGAAACTTGCCAGTATTTGTCGAAAAATGAAAATTTTAATATTACTTATTTGAATGTCAATAAAGAAGGCATTATCTCACTTGAGGAATTGCAACAAGCAATTCGTTCTGATACGATTTTAGTTTCGGTGATGTATGTAAATAATGAACTAGGTTCAATCCAACCTATCGAAGAAATTGCGCAAATCGCTAAAAAACATCATATCCTTTTTTATGCTGATGCTTGTCAAGCTTCTTACCTTAATTTAAACGTTCATCATCTGGGCATCGATGCTTTAACCTTAAATAGTTCCAAAATATTTGGTCCAAAAGGCTCTGCAATATTATATTTGAAAAAAGGAACCCTCCTTCATCCCATTATTCATGGTGGCGGCCAAGAATTTACTTTTCGCAGCGGTACGGAAAATCTTCCGGCAATTATCGGCTTTGCTAAAGCTTTAGAATTAATTTCACAAGAAAAAGAACAAGAAATCCTACGCCAAATAAATCTGCAAAATAAACTGCTTCAAGAACTGAAGACAAAAATACCTGAAATAATTATTAATGGACCGCAATACCAAAAAATTCCCAATATAATTAACATCTCTTTTCCTCATCTTGAAGGTGAACAAATCATGCGCTATCTAAATCAACATAACATTTACATATCTTCCGGAAGCGCCTGTACTTCTAAAGAAATAACCACAAGTCATGTCTTGCAAGCAATTGGTTTGCCAGAAAATATTGCCAAAGGCACAATACGTATAAGTTTTGGTAAATACACCTTAGAAGAGGAAATTAATAAATTAATTGAAATATTGCCGAATATCATCAAAACATTAACAAAAATTTCTGGATAGACTGCTTACATAACATCATTCTAGGGCAGACAACTTAATAGATTATCCCACTCTCCAGTACTATTATAACTAGCTATTCCGATCATTCCTGAAGTATATTTAGTATCTTTAAATTGAAAGATTTCCTTACCGTCAAAATAAGCTGTGAATAGATCATTTACTGCTTTAATCCCTATGGTATGCCAATCACCCATCAAATTAATATTAGCATCAAATAACTTTCTATTCAAATCTCCTGCGTCTAAATCTTCTAAAACAACATCAAACATACCATCAATAGTTTTCTCTGTAGATAGAACATAACCCTTACCTTGAACAACAGTATCACCGCTACCACTACTGCCACTTAGAGGAGTATATCGAAATAATAACCCCACTTTTTGTACCCCTGCCTGCTGTAGAGGAATTCTAACTTTTGCTTGCATCATTACTGTATCCCAAATAAAATTATTAAAATAAGCTGTCTTCCATCCTCCTGAATTATCCGTTTGTTGTAAATAATGTCCTATATTCAACACAAATGTACCACTTTGCACAATTACTTTATCAAGTGAACTCTGATCAGGAAAAGTATTACTATAACAACCCGTAGCAATAGCACCTAAACCATCCTTCTCTAAAATTATTTCAGGAGAATCAATTCCTTTACTATCTCCTATACCCTTCTCTGTACTATCACCGACACTCCTTCGCTCCGCACCATTTATAGATATACTTTCTCCTTGTCCTGTAATATCATTAAAACTATTCTCTTCTTCACTATCAGAATAATAGGTATTGCTCGTATCATTATACATCTCTCCATCAAATAATTTAACATCCTGTGTCTTTTGATGTTCAGCTAACTTTCGCTCTAATTCTTCTGTACTCAACCGCTCCGGCAAACAGCCTGTACTTTCCATTCCTAATAATAGGGGTAATAATATTCCTGCTAATCCTTTTCTCATAGGATTGCCTGTTTAAGGTCTATTTATAAGAATTGTGATACCAAATTACTATTTTTTTCTTATTCTTCCTTCTTTTTTCAACCATTCTTTATATTCAAATAATATACTTGCTGATTCTACTCTTCCGGTTTTTTCTTTAATCTTATCGGCAATCAAATGAAATCGATCATTAGCTTTAACAATAAACCCTGCTTCTAAAACATTACTCTCTTCTAATGAAGCAAATAAATCAACAATGGCCTGCTTGCAATCTGCTCGTAATTGTATATTTTCCCATACTGCGTCCCAATCGCCGGCGAATTCTTTCACCCTGCCGGCCATCCTTTTTAAGATATCAGAATTACCATTACGTAATTCATCTGTAACTTCTAACTGATCAGTCTTAGAATTATATACCATCAAATCTACAAACGCCCCTTCTTTCAATGGATCTTCATCCCATTCTTTTCTGATTTCTGTGACACGCAAAATTCTTTTGAATTTTCTCAATCCAGAAATAACTGGATTGACAATAACAATAATATCAATTGCTTTAAACGAAGTTTTGGGCACGCCGATATCATTAACAACGCGATCGTAAACTCCGTACGGCGAATCTGCATGTATTGTTCCGGCAACTACGTTTGCGGCCGCTCCTACTCTCATTGCTTCAAATAAGGCTACCGCTTCTTTAGAACGAACTTCTCCTACAAAAATTGCGGAATCGCCTAAACGCAATGTTGACCGAATTCCTATAGAGGCATCAACTTCTGATCCTGGTGCTGATAAAGCCGAAGCTACTTTTAACGATTCTAGATTATAGCCCAAATCCCGTAATGATTCTTGAGGCAATTCAAAAGTATCTTCAATCGTAATTATTCTAGATTTTCGCATGATTTCCACTAAAAAACTGCCTAATAAACTACTCTTACCGCTCGATCTAGTACCCGCAATTAATATAGTTGCATTATTATCGATTAAAAAGCTTAGCAATCCCGCGCATAACGGATTCATCATCTTAACTTTTGGCTGTAAATATAAGGGAAATGTCCAGGGATAATCTCGGTGACGACGAAATGAAAATGCTAATCCTGATGGATTTAACGGCGCGGTTAATGCTGCTACTCTTGAACTGAACCCTGAAACTTTCAATTCTGTATCTAAGATAGGATTAGCTTCGTCCAATGGCCTTCCGGAAATTAATCTTAATTTAGTCGCCCAACTCTCTACTTCCAATCGTGTCGGATAAACATTAGTATAACAATCTCCATAATCTTGGTGTACAATAAAGATAGGCAATCCCCCGTTAGGCGAATTTACATTCACATCTTGCACTTTAGGGTCGGCCAATAATAGTTCAATTAATCCAAATCCAACAGTATAACGCAATAATGCCTGCGCCAATTGATCAATCTTTTCTTCTTCCACACGTAAATCTTTATGCTGCGCTAAATCGACTAATAAATCTTTGCCGATGTTAAAGAAAACTTCGCGCATCCTCTGAGGGTCAACAAATTCTTCTTTAGCTGGTTTATGCTCTGACATAATCCTTTTTGCATCATCCAACAGTTCGTATAATTCTTCTTCAAATTTAAATTCTGGCGGAGTCAAATGATACAAAATTTTAACATCATCATCAAAATTGAAAATATTTACCTGACATTGATCTACTCCGGCATTAAAACTATAACTCTCTGCTAAATCACCATCGGGAAATTCTAATAATAATTTGGTATACATAAAGTCAGGTCTTGTTATAGGATGAAATACATTTGCATATATTTCTCTTTGACCTACAATATACTCTTTAGTATGGGGCATCAACATTTTAATTAACATCAATCCCTCTACTAAAGCAATAACTTCTCTTAACATTTGTAAAAATAAACTTTGACTGGATTTATGCCGTTCCTCTAAAATATTATCCAATTTGATGCTCTCGCGTTTTTCCAATCGTTTCAATTCTATATATGCTGCTAATGGATCTTCCTTAAACTTTTTAGAAATAATTCCTTGAAATTGAGTATACGTTGCTCTTATGTACTGTTCATGTTCTGGATCAACCACCATTTGTGCATGCACATATCTCTCATCTTTGTTTAATTTTCTATACAACATCATCAATTCCATTAACAACTTAACTTGAGAATAATCATATTCATACTCTCTTTGCTGTGAAAGTATTAATGTAGTAATCCCAGAATTTTGCAATAATGTTTCTATCACTTTTCCCATACACAACTCACTATATTCTATTGATGGGGGAAAGGTGCATTTTTCTAGATAAATCTTCAAAACTTTGTTTTCCCCTTCATGATATGTTTCAAAATCAAAACAATTCTTTTCTTCATCCACCATCTTTTTTGCTTTTATTATACCTCTACCACTCTAAAATGCTCACATAAGTTTATTACTAATATAAATAATTATATAAACCTAACGTAACTAGATGTATAACATCATAAACGAAAGATAAATTTAAACTTTAAATAATTTCCCTATGGCTATACCACAATCATCAACTCCTGCGGGTTCTTTTGATAATGCTAAGCTCTATATGTGGACTAAGTCTTTAGAAACTAAGGTTAATAATCTTCTTAGGGAAGTTGATACTTTAAAAAATGATTATGTTAAAAAGAATAATGATTTAAAAAAGGAGGTAAAATCGCTTAATGATGATTTATTAGAATTAAAACGTAATTATGAAAAAACACTCCAAAAAATGGATATGATTATCAAAGAACTTAAACAAACAGCTGGTTCGGAGGAATTGACTGTTTTAAGGAAATATATTGATTTATGGAATCCTTTAAACTTTGTCACCCAGCGGGATTTAGAAAAAACAGTCGAAGCTAAATTTGTCTTAAAAGTAAAAGAAATTGTTTCCAAAAATGACAAAAAAATTATGATTAAATAGGAAAGGCCTGTGAGATATAGAAAGTAATATAAAACTAAAGGTAATTATCCTATTATAAAAGGTGATATATAATGGCTCTAAATCCAATTTCTGAAGTGCAACAGCTTCGCAATCAAGGTATGATTGATAACGATATTGTAGAACAACTCATGCGTCGTGGTTATTCTCCAGAACAGATTCATGCGGCGATATCACAATTAGATTCTTATGCCCCCCAATATCCACAGCAGTCTGCTTATCCGCAACCAGCGTCACGCGGTTCTTCTTCCTCATTGTCCGCGCCTGATGATGCTATCTATGATCGTATGCAAGAATTAATCGAAAAAAGCATAGATGAAAAATGGGATGAACTTATTTCTGAAGTTAAAAAAATAATCGAATGGAAAGAAAAAATCGAAGAAAAGCAAAATAAGATTGAATTTGACATGCAAAAAATCAAAGAAGACTTTAATTTGCTTCATCAAGGCGTTCTCGGCAAACTGGAAGACTACGACACCCGAGTCCAAGATGTCAACACCGAACTAAAAGCCATCGGCAAGGTTTTCAAAGATGTCATTCCAACTTTTGTGGAAAACGTCAAAGAATTGTCTTCTATTACTGGTAAGATTAGGGAGAAATAGAACAGAGTTTAAGCTTTTATTGTACTCCCCATCTATTTATTTTTACTTAGAACTTCCCGTCAATAATGCCACAGCAAAAATTGCCACTCCAAACAAAATAATTAATCCTAAAACTTTAGTGTTAAATAATGTAGCATAAATATTCTGTTGAAAATTAGGCGTACTTACTCCGCTGGTTGTTGTTCCATTTATTTCTCCTACAACTGCCGTTCCTGCTTGAAATGAGGCTTCCGTCAATTGTTGTCCTAATACCGTCCCAAATCCTGCTGTTAAAATAACTATGGCTACTCCTATTAACAACCATTGCAAAGACTTATCACTTAACGCTTTAGCTACATCTGTTTCTTTCGCTCCAAATACTTGAAACATCAAAATAACCAAGATAAAAAATATAATCGCTACGGTAAACCAAGGCACGATAAAATTAATAATTTTAACTAAAGTTTCGGATAATAATACCATAAATGAAGCGGCTATGGCAATAGTGGAATTAATACCTATGGAATCACCAATGACTTTCGTTTTCTGCAATACTGCAAAAACTATGGAGAATACCAATAAAACTGGAAAAATGAAATCAAATGATTGCAAAATTCCGATATCAAGTATTGTTGCCATAAACTATTTATACCTTTATGTTTTACTAAACCCGCTCTTAATCGCATCCCATATCGGCTTGAGGGGATTGGGAGTTGCTGCTGATGGGTCCTTCGTAATAAACCAAACTATTATCCCAAATACCATTAATACTATCATTAATTCTGTTGTCTCTGATGTCCACCAAGAAAAAGCATCATATGGTCCTGTCCAAATCTGCAATGAAGCCCCAAAAATATAAATTACGAATCCAATTGCAATAATAGCAATTACTGGCGCTGCTTCTGTAGTAAGATTAGTGCCAAAAATTCCCATTAATAACAACAGCATAATCGCCGCAATTGAAACCAGAGAAATACTGGGCAAGGCGTCATTCATAACCTGTACGGGGTCATAACCTAATGGATAATTTCCGGTTATATGCGGAATTACAAATAATAATCCTAAAACTAAGGCAATGATTACATTAAAATTTTTATTCTCACCTAATATTTTCGATTTTTGCATTACCGCAAACACAATCGTAAACACTAAAATAAAAGGCAGTAAAAAATCCATTATGCCATACGTTTGAAAGTAAACGCCTAAATTCCCCAATGATGTACCATATGCCATATACATTCCTCCTTTTTAACTTAATAACTTTGATATTATTTTATGACTACTTAAACTTTATTATTTCTTCTCTTCTTTTTTTCCACTACTTGATTTTGGTTCACTCGTAATAAACCACATAAATCCCATTATAACTAGGAAAAATATGATTCCCGCAGCCCATTGCGCGTCCCAATAGATAAATAACGCAAATACATACTTCAACCAATCTAATGCATTTAGGAATATTAACACAATGCCAATAAACATAAAAAACATGAAAAATTTAATCCAATTAGGATAATCTTTCAACGTAAATTCCTGACTGCCAAAAAACACACCTATCAACAATAAAAATGACACTGCTAATACTAGTAATAAAACCACATTTGCCATCACTTGATTAATTATCCCCACTAACTGCGTAGATGCAATGACTAAAAATGCCACTACAAATGCCATCATGGCATTCAAATTTTTCTTGGTATACTCCTTATTATCGATTTTCTCCGTACCTAAAATTTTGGTTTTCTCGAGAATAGCAAACATCATCGTGAACACTAACAAAAACGGCAAAACTATATCATATAATCCTAACTTTTCTAAAAAAATGATTACACCGCGAAATATGCTTGCTTCAACCATCTAATTATACCTCATTTTCTAAGCTGTATAAAAAAAATAGAATATATAAATGTTTCTCTTCATTAAAAATACACACGAAAAAACAAAAAAAAGGCAAAAACGAAGCATTTAAATAGAAGATTAATTTATTAAAGAATATTTTAAAGAGGTGAAAGCGTGAGTTCCTACAAATATATCCTGCCATTGGTCATAATTGTACTTATTCTGTCTACAATTACTTTAGCAGAATCTGGAATTTCTGCGGTTCCTGTAAAAAGTTTAATTAAACCTAATGAAAAAGCAGTTTATCAAGTAACTATTAATAATACCATTGCAGAAAAACAACGTTATACTCTTTATTCTCTCAATGCTGGTCTCGGCTGGGATGTGGAAACAAAACCAATCAAAGATAAAATTATTGAAATAGATCCCTTCAAATCTTATACTACTACTTTAATCATCAAACCGCAAGATGCCTATCCTCCAGGAATTTATGCTGTTAATTTAAATATAGAAAGCGACTTTGGAGAAAAACAAATTCTATCCCTCAAAGTTTATCTTCTTCCCCAATACACTGTAACCTATAATCCTACTCTTAAAGTTGATGTCGATATGGATGAAAAAATAAATCCTAATAATCCTTTATCTATTAAATTAGGAGTAGAAAATAAAAATCCCCTTAACCTTACGGGGTTGAAAATAAAGATAAAAAGCGACCTTACAGAATTTAATAAAGACTTAATTTTGGATATCGCACCATTAGAAAAGAAAACAGCTGAATTTACGGTTAATCCTCTTAAATATCAACAACCAAAACACTATACCTTATATTTTACGTTTGAACACAATGGTGAAGAATTTAAAGTAGTTAGTAAAGAAGTGGAAGTTCTTACTCAGACCCCTCCTTTTGATTTAGAAACAAAACAAAAAAATGTCTATGCTAAACAATATTATCAAACTCAAGTAACTAATAATGGTAATGTTATCACCACCCAAGAAGTTAAGATTCCGGTATCTTTTATGCAAGTCTTGATTAGCCGCGGTCAAGAAGAGGTTATCCGTGAAGATAGCCACTATTATTTAGTTTGGACTACTACACTTAACCCGGAAGAATCTATTGTGCTTAATTATACTATCAATTACTTTCTTTATATCTACACATTCCTATTAATCATTGCTCTTATCGCTTTTTATTTCTATGTCCAGCCACCAGTAATTATAACGAAAAAGGCCATAATCACCGAAAAAAGCGAAGAAGATGCTCCTGCGGAAATCAAAATAACATTAGAATTGAAAAACAAAAAGAAAAAAACAGTAAAAAATCTTACTATTACTGATTTAATTCCCGGTATTGCCATAGTTGAGCAGGAAAGCGATATTGGCACTCTTAAACCGCAGGAAATAAGAAATACACACCAAGGAACAAAAATACAATGGCATATTGCTGAACTGGAAGGTGAAGAACAGCGTATCATCACTTATAAAGTAAGGACTAAAATAAATATCCTTGGCTCGTTTAAACTACCTAGGGCGAAAGTGGGATATAGAAAGAAAGGTTTTGCTAAAAATGCTTATTCAGAACCAGTAACAATTGGCAAGTAAGCTATATTCATTAATGTTTCCAAATAGAAACACTGCACAATAAAAATATTTATATAGGGGAGAACATATCTACCCTTAGAAAAAATAAAAAATACAAAAAAAAGGTTACAATCAAATATAGAGAGGGTGTTTAACATGAAAGATTTTTTTTTACAGTTAAAAGAGAAGTTTTCTCGAC
This sequence comes from Candidatus Woesearchaeota archaeon, assembly GCA_016185725.1. Classification (GTDB taxonomy): domain Archaea; phylum Nanobdellota; class Nanobdellia; order Woesearchaeales; family GW2011-AR9; genus JACPNA01. Next base: position 12,057 of record JACPNA010000044.1, read on the forward strand.
CTTCTAACGATAATCCAGAAGGTTACGTAGAAGTTGGCAATACATCTGCTGGTGATGTTAAGTCCAGGTTCATGATCAGACCATTTGTCATGGAAGATTTTGAAGATATTAAAGAAGTTCTTGATGTTCTTCGTGAAGGCACTACTGTTGCTTTAATTAATATTCGGCCATTAAAAGATAAAGATTTAGTCGAATTAAAAAGAGCAATCACGAAATTAAGAAAGACTTGTGAAGCTATAGATGGTGATATCGCTGGTTTTGGGGAGGATTATGTTGTCGCTGCTCCTTATTTTGCCAGAATTCATCGCAGCGGTTCTTTACCGCAGACAACTAATCTGGAATAATTTTTTATTCTACTTATCTCCTTTTTATTTCAATATATTTTTTAATCGTCATTTTTCTGATATAAATTCTCTTTAAATACTAGCAAGGCAAGATTTAAATAAAAGCCCTTGTTTTTCTAAAACAAAGCCACGGTGGCACAATCTGGTAATGCGCAGGATTGCTACATGCCCTGGCAAGAACACGATTTAATCGATATATGATTGCCAGTTCCGCGCAGAGATCCTGTCCCTTTGGGATTCCCGGTTCAAAAATAAGGGTAGTCTTGTCCTTATCAACAATCAAAAGTTGATTGAAAATCCGGGCCGTGGCGCTTTTCTTATTTTTCACATAACTCAATATGAATACGCTAAATCAGAATATACATATCCCCTCTATAGTGAGAAGAAACTTTTATAATATGCTTTTTCCACCAGTGTGTTTCACTGATGGTACACATCCACTAACACATAAAGTGGAAAAAGCATGGTAAGAAAACCGACCACCACAGTCTATTGACTGGTGGTGGTCGGTTTTCTTTGACTTCTATCTTTATTTTGGGACAACATGACTAACGTAATAATTATTCATGGAATGGGTGGAAATCCTAATAGCAATTGATTTCCTTGGTTAAAATCAGAGCTTGAAAAGTTAGATTGTAACGTTTTTGTTCCTAGATTTCCTACTCAAAAAAATCAATAGTTAGACATTTGGCTCCAGATATTTGAAAATTATTACCAATACTGGATGAAAACTCCATTATTGTTGGTCATTACCTCCTTTGATAAACTCAATAAAACATTTGTAACTAAATCTTTTGATTGGAATAAAATAAGAAATAATTGCCAGAAATTTTATGTAATTAACTCTGACAACGACCCATATGTTTCTCTTGAAAAAGGAAATAACCTTGCGGAAAATCTTGGCACTAAATTTCTGCTGATATTATCACCTAAGCTATTAGCGTCCGAAACATATAAAAACCTTAAAAAAATCATTATAAGGTATGGTTTTGAATACAATCTTTGCAGTGATAGCAGATATCGATTCATTGCTTATTTTTCAGCCATTAGTGGATAAAATCCAACCTATTTTAACCAATCTCAGCCTATTCTTCGGCGGAATTTTTGGACTATACTTGATCATGACTTTATCGCGGATATACTATGATCGTAAAAATTATCTTTTACTTAAGGATATTCACTTTAACTTAGAACAGTTGAATAAACATTATGGTCTACGTTATTCGGAGAGCAATCGCTCCTTAATTGAAAAAATTTTAATTAATATTAAACATAAATTTCACTTGCAAAAAGCACAGAAGGAATTTGCTTCCTATGGCTTTAGAAAGAGAAGAAAATGAAAATAACATTAAACAAAAAAATATTCAGCAAGCTCAATTCTCATTTTCAAATAGCGTTTATTAAATTAGAAAATATTGACAATAAAACAAGGAATAAAGAAGCGCAGCATTTACTGCACGAAGCTATTAAACTAACCAAACTAACCTTTCATAAAGATAGCTACAAGAACCATCGGCTTATTTTACCTTGGAAGGTTGCCCAACAAGAATTTGGACCAAAAGCAGTCCATTACCAGACTTCTTTAGAAAGATTATTACTGAAGGCGACTAACAATAAAAAAATATCTCAAGATAACACCATCACAACTTTAACCAATTATCTTTCTTTAAAATATCTTATTCCCTTCGGCGCAGACAACTTTGTAAAAATCCATCACAACTTGTCTTTTGAAATTGCCAATGGCAAAGAACGTATAAACTTCCTTACCACTCTTAAACCAGGAGCATTATATTACAAAGATGATAACAATATTTTAGGCACAAAACTAGACTTTTGGAAAAACAAAAAAACCACACCAAATAAAAAAACAACGTCGGCATTAATTCACATTGAATCGCTACCTCCGATAACTTCTGCGCAATTTAAAAACGTCATCAATGAAACCAATTCCTTAATTAAAACTTTTTGCAATGCCAAAACAAAAATAATTATTCTAAATAAAGACAAATGGCACGCAAAGATATAATTAATTTCATAAAAGAGAAAACAATAATATTTTTGCTGATAACTGTTTTTTGTATTCTGATAATCTCCTCTTATATCTATGTTACTTATTTTATTCCTACAGAAATAATCACTCTTAATTACGACTTTCAGATTGAATCTCCGAAGAATATCGGATTTAACTTGGATAAAGATAAATTACATTTTGGCATAACTTGTCCGGGTTGTCAAGAACAAAGAAAAATAACTATCAATAATAATGAAAATTACAAAAAAAAGATAAAATTCTATATTTTGGTCCAAAATCCATCATCTGCAGATTATTTTTCCATTAGTCCGCCTTCTGGAACAATAATTAAACCGCAGCAAAAACAAGAATATATTATTACTTTATCTATCCCACAGAATGCTTCACCAATTAAAGATGAAGGACAGATCATTATCCACTACTATCAATCAATTTTCAACTAGATAAATTTTAAATTTCAGACATTCCTTCTTGATCTTTTTTCAATACATAAATTATTCCTAATATTAATATAACAACTATGATCACCAAACTTATTATTAAAAGATTATTATTCTCATCTTCTTTATTTAATAAAACTTCTTCTCCTGCTTCCATTTCATTTTTCTTATCAGTAACTTTCAAGACAAAATTCTTTTTTGTTTCCTTTCCTTGATAAGACAATAAAACTTCTAGATTATAATCACCATTTTTAAGATCAGTCCCTTCCAAAAATAATTTAATCGTTCCTTTACGCAATGGAGGAACATCGCCCTGCGAAGAAACTCCTTCTACTATTAAATTGTCATTTAAATCATATACTTTAACTTTAGCAGCAAAATCTACCTTTTCCGACCAATAATTTTGCACTTCAATAGTTATAGGAACTATCGCTCCTTTGCCTATCTCCAATGGATTCACTCCTACAATTTCTAATAATAAATCACCATAAATGAAATAATATTCTTGCGTGTCAAATTCTTGTCCATCATAATTCAAAACAGCCTTAACATTATAATTGCCAAATGGCCAGTCATTGGGAAGCATTAATAATCCTTCTATTTCAGCATCTTCACCAAAATTAATATCGCTCGTTTCAGAAAGAGTTTTTTCTTGAATCAAATTCTTCTCAAACATATCTTTAACAATAATCTTTCCGCTTACTTTATCTATTTTCTCTTTGCCATAACTATGCACATTAATTGCAACATGCAACGGATTTCCTTTTACCACGTTCTTATCCCAATTCCATCCATTAATCTTCAGATATTTATTAGGATAAGGCACAATAAAAGAAATAGGAACACGTATTTTCATCTTTGCAGAAACACTTGATGATTTCTCTCCTTCATTTTTTCCCTTGTCACCAAGTAAGAGATCTAAGCTATGGCTTCCAGGAGATAAATTTACTGGAATATCAAGACCAACTTTAACAAAATAAAGCCCTGCTCCCTGCTCTGTAATAAACGGTTTTTTTGCATTATTTAATAAGTCTCCTTCCAAATCAACTTCCAGATTTTCTGTGTCTGTAACTTTAAAAACAAATTCTTGATATGTTCCCGGGAAATAATTCAAATCAACTTTTGGGGGAGTAATCGCCAATGCTTCGACATAAAAACTCAATAAAGAAATTGAGCATAAAATAAAAAACAGAGAAGATTTGATATTTTTATTAGATACCATCATTAAAAAATCATTGCGCGGTAGCAGTATAGGTAACATTTAATAATTTTGTACCTTGAGAAGCATCCTTAGGCATAGTAAATGTATAATAAACAGCTAGAGTATCGGAAGGATCAGCATAATCTAGCATTGAACAAATAGTTACTGTCTGATTAGTAGAACTTGTCACTATATAAGTAAAAGAACTTAATGCTCCTGCGCTACACGAACTTAATTCAGCACTGCTTGATTTGACTGAAACATTGCTATGCGCACCCCTGGTAGCTGGACAACCTGGCGATCCGCAAAATAATTCCGTGCCATTTAATACTGATGGCGTCAAATTTATACTTAAATAAGTTGTCCCGGCATTGGTAATGGTATGATTACCTACAACAAACCACGTATCTGGCCAAAGACCGCTTGTATTCAGCCAACAACTTGATATGCCGGTATCGCTTGCTAAAGTAGAATAATTTTTTGCGGGATTGCAAGTTTCATTGTAATATCCCGTAGGGAAACTTATCGAATTGTAGGTCATGGTCATACTGGCCGTACCTTGAACTGTTACGGAAGCGTTTCCTGTTCCGCTGGTAGCTGCTCCTGTTAAAAATAATCTGCTAAAACTTAACTTGCCTAAATTATCAATATTAATCAATGTACCATACACTGTCAAGACAACAGCTACAGCCAATAATCCAATTATTATCTTGTTAGAATGTGTGTTTAAAAATGTTGCTCTGTTCACTTTTTTTTTGATATTTTTTTTAAACATAACCGCTAAACCTCTTTATTTGACTTTTTGAACAATGTTAATTCCAACATTGCCGGAAGACAATACACTATTTTCTCCGATAGATTTAATCTCTACTGCTTTACTATTTAAATTTTCTGGGTTATTTGCATTCTGAAAGGGTACGGCATTATTCTTGCTTAAATTATTAATATACCCTCCTAACACTACTAAACTGACACAAATCATCATAAATAAGAAAATGAGGATAATATTGTTAGAAAAATTGTTTCTTAAAAAAAAAACCTTTCTCTTAACCATGAGAGATTTATTTAAGCAAATAGGTTTATATAACTTTATAATCATTTATTAGTACTAAAATGAATACACTATTATCCAAAAATGCGTTTCTCATATTCAAAATCTGCTGTCTCTTCTTCTCATAAATATAACTAATAATAGAAATAATAAAAATAAACCTAAAATCAACAAGATTATCATTTTCATAGAATCTTCGCTTATATTTTTAGAATTATATTTATCTTTCATTGTTGATAAAGCATTTGATTTATTATCTATCACTTTCTTTTCGTCATTTTTCTCTTTGCCTTGTAAATCAGTCAAGTAAGAGGTATTTTTTTTCTCGATATTTTCAAGATTGGGGAGGGTATTATCAATAATTTTTTCGGAAGGGTTATTTTTTAATAACAAGGATTTAGGTTGTTCTATCACAATAGGAAATTCTACAATTAATCTGGAACTTATTCCGGCACTGTTTCCTTTTTCCACAACTCTAATGCGCGCAATCTCCCCATAATGCTCTAGTTTATTAGGGAGATGAATGGTGTATCTAAATATCTTTTCTTTTTCATGGGCATTCATGGTTATAAGATCAACATCCAATTCAATCAGATTATACGGGTCGTTCTTAGATATTTCTAACTGCAATTCTTTACCTTCATTATTAATTATCAATCCTGTGAACGTCTTCTTAAAATCAGGTTCGAATCCTACTACTTTTCTTGCTGGCGCAATTCCTAAAGAAACAACCTGCAGAGAAAATAAGATTAATAATAGTAAAACTAAAATTGTTCTTATTCTACTCTTTTTTTTATGGATATTACAATGTTTTTTCTGCATTTTAACCGCTGGATACTGCTTTTATATAAATTAATGATGACCTATTACCCCCACCTTGATCCGAGGGTATTTTTATTTTAATATCCATATTAGCTCTATTTGCCGTATTGGTAGTATTTTCCTGCTTTAATGAATCAATCGCCGGCATTTCTGTACTATTTAAATCCATCCAGGTACTAAATAAAATGGAATTATAGGCGTTTGTCTCATTCATGGTGATATTAAATTGGTATAATCCGGGCAGATCAGGATTTGTGGAAGTAAAAAGCGCGGTAGCATTGACTGATATATTTATAGGAATATTCCCATCGTTGGATATTACTAATGGCGCTAAACCTGCTTGTGTTGTATTTTTCTGTTCGCCTGCCGTCATATTACCAAAATCAACACTAGTTCTTGGTAAAGAAACCGCTACTGAAGATAATAAATCAAACTGCGCTATAGACCAGTTACTATAGGCTTTCGTATCATAGGCTTGTACTTCCCAATAGTATGTTTTATCTACAGTTAAATCTGTAGTCAAGGTATAATTTGTACTTTCTGTTGTTTCATTAATGGTAACATTAACATTTGGTGAACTAAATGTACTATCATTATCTAATATTAGTTGATATGTCTTTGTTGTTCCTCCGCCTAAGGAATTATTCCAAATTAAGGTGGGCGTACTATCAATGATGGGAGTATTATTAATGGGATAAACAATAATTGGAGTAGTGATGATGGTATTTACACTCCTTGTTTCCGTGCAATTTTCATTGTTGGTTGTATCTTTGGCGCAGCCAAAATAAGTGTAATCACTCACACTTAGGTTACTTTGATTGGAATAAAATATCCACTTGTCGGTATCATATTTATTTAAGTTAGAATAATATTGCTGC
>JACPNA010000045.1 GCA_016185725.1 Candidatus Woesearchaeota archaeon
AAAAGACCAAACATACTATTTAAACTTTTTTCAATAAAATATTTAAAGGAGTGTTAGTCTTATATTTTTTAAGGATCTATGGTCTAGCGGCTATGACGTCGCCTTCACATGGCGAAGATCGCCGGTTCAAATCCGGCTAGATCCATTTTTTCTAAAATATGAGTTTTCCACCAGTATATAGTTCCACTGGTGCAAGACAGGATAGTTTTCCTGTCTGCACAGAAATGAAGTAGTTTCTTCATTTCTTGTGGCGTAGCCACAACAATCTTCACTTCAATTGGAAAACTCATGGTCGGAAAACCACCTCGAGCGAAGCGAGCATGCATGAAATTTGAAAACTATCAAATTTCAGCACTGAAAACAAATATTTTTTTGTTTTCATGTGCCACTGGTGTTGAACCCGTAGGCGATCACCAGTGGTGGGCGGTTTTCCTTGACTCCTTCCCAAACTCTCAAGCAAATAGAGTATATGCTTTTTTTCTTTAGAAAATTTACTTTTTATCTAGAAAAAAGCCGATTTATCAAAATTATTTCATAAAAACCTTTAAATAAAATTTTTGCCGGCAATAAAATTAATGAATAAAAAAACCATTTTAAGAATCTCCCTATACACCCTATTAAGTTTGCATAACCATGCTGCACTTACTCCGCAGCCAAAAAAATCTCTTAATTATAAAATACCTACTCATTCTTTTTCTATTTATTCCCCACCTTTTCTCACTCTAAAAGAAATTTCCTTCCCGCCAAACTATCTCTTCAATAAATCACCTAGTTTAAACACCCCTCCTTCTTCTCGGGAAATATCGCCTCTCGAAAAATGTTTAATGCATCCTCACTCTTACCTAAAATATCAGCCTAACAAATTCACCCCTCTTCCTACAAGTTCTCATTTGGAAATAACGAGACCACCACATAGTTACGGACGTCCTGAGTTAACTGACGCCTTAGACTTTGCTGGGTGTGTCATCTTCGAAACGTATCATGTTCCCTTAATGACTAAAGATTTGAGCAGAAAACAAGGTGGAAAATTCTTGCCCCATAAAAGCCATCGTCTAGGTCTTGACGCTGATGTCGGTATTTATACCTATCATCATCATGGTTATGCTAATACTAATTATTCTTTAGTTTCCGGTTCACGTATCCATCCTGAATTTTCCAATAAACAGGCTTTGGAAGCTAATTGGACTTTTGTTAAAAATCTCATTGATGGACCATCAGAAATTCAAGTCATTATGGTAGACCATTATCTCATCAATACGTTAAGAAATTACGTTCTTAAACATCACGGACAAGAAGAATGGAATAAATACAACCGCTTCCGCCACGAACCTGGCCATAAAGACCATTATCATATACGTGTTCGACTAGCTAAGAAACTCACTTTAACATAAATTGATAATATTTAATTAATAATAATTGATATTAATTTTTATTCAAAATAGTCAAGTGTACGACCAGTCCACCTTGAGTAGATTTAAAATATTGTACATTATCTACATAAGTATGCATAAATGAAGTGCCAGTTCCATTATTTGTATTTGGTTTTACTCTATTTGTAAATTGATAAAAATCAATAAATTGCTTCTGCAATAAATCTTTATTTTGTTTATGTTTTAATACATAAGGGATAAATTCAGGATCTAATTTTCCTCCTTGATCTATAACTGCAATTTCTAATGTATCATTGGCAATTTTATAAGCAAGAGTTACAGTTTTACTAGTATCTAATTTATTTCCATGTTGATGAGCATTCAAAACAGCTTCATATAAAGCTGTAAAAAAATTAGCATTATATCCTTGTGCTTCAGCTTCTTCGACAACAGATCCAATGGCATTACGAACTTCCTTAGCATACACCTTGCGATCTGAACTAAAATTAAATTCTTTGCTAGTATAATTATCTTTTATCTCATAAGTAGGAATATCAAATTCATTTAAATCAATACTTCCTTTTTCTCTTAAAATTCGGCGAACTAATGAATCAATATTTCCCATATCAAATATATCTTGAGCCATATCTTTCCAACATACTTTACCCTTTATAAATCTTTCTACAAAATAGTAACTTCTTAGTGATTACAATAATTTATATCTAAAAAGTTCGTATAACTTATATGCAAGAATTATTAACCGAACTAAAATTAAGAGGTTTCTCACCCCGAACCATAAAAACTTATCTCTATCAAAATCAACAATTCCTCAATTATATAAAAAAATCACCCCAAGATATAACCGAACAAGACATTAAACTATACCTTGGTTATCTCCTCTCTGATAAACAAATAACCAATACCTCCGTTGCCTTAATCAAAGCTTCCTTAAAATTCTACTACGACGAAATCCTTCACAAAAATATTGTCACACTTAAAACACCTAAATTAGCTCGTAAACTTCCCGAAATATTAACCAAAGAAGAAGTAAAAAGATTGATTAACGCCACAACAAATAATAAAAGCCGCATCATCATCAAACTTCTCTATTCCTCAGGCATTCGTCTATCTGAATGTCTTAACTTAAAAGTAAAAGACTTAGACCTACAAAACAAAACCGGCTGGGTGCGCTCAGGAAAAGGCGCTAAAGATCGTTTATTCATTTTATCGCAAGACGTCTGTAACGAATTAATTTCCTATCTGAAAAATTCATCCCCGCAAGATTTTCTGTTCACTCACCCTAACAAAAAACCACTCTCTCCTCGAAACATCCAAAAAATAATTCAATTAGCCTCAAAAAAAGCCCATATCAATAAACAAATAACTCCTCATAAACTACGCCATTCCTTCGCCACCCATTTATTGGAAGCAGGAACCGACATCAGAATCATCCAAGAACTTCTCGGCCATTCCAACCTTCAAACAACCCAGATTTATACCAAAGTAAGTCAAGAACAACTTCGTAAAGTCAAAAGCCCGTTGGATAATTTGTGAAATATCTATTTCTTATCATCAATAACTTTCTTTTTTTCTTCTCTTCTAAATACCAATAATTTTCAGAAGATATAATCAGTTTACCTATTTTGTGTTCTAACTCTTTTCGTGTATTTTTAGCAATGTCACCGCCTTCTTTAGCAGTATCTTTTAATTTTAGCAATACTTGAGCATCTTTCGCAATAGTTATAGGAACTTTCTTTCATTATAAAATAATATATTCAATAATATGAGATTAACGTTAAAAAATTCTACTCCCAAAACGATGTCAATGCTAAATTAACTACATTCTCTTTCGCTTGCACTTCCTTAAACGCCGGATTTAATTTCAAAAATAATTGATTATTGACAAAAGTTCTATGTAACGGTATTCCTTTACTGACTAACGAAGAAATATATTCTGGAACTAAGGTCAATGCCAATTCTGCTTTCTTTGCAATTTCTACGAACGTCATCGGCATTTCTTCAGTATATAACACTAAAAACAATTTCATTTCTGTTTTATTCAACGGCGTAATTAATCTCTTTTCACCAATTTTCTCATCATGGGCTAATTGAATAGTGTCTAATCTTTGTGCCACCTTCTCCAACTTAACTTCAATTTCTCTTAAATAATCAAATAACGCTTGAATTTCTGAAGAATTATCATTAATAGCTGCTACCTGTTCATCCAACGCTAGCTTAATTTTTTCAATTTCTTTTCGCATAGCCACAGCTACCTCTTATTTATTCTAATTAATAAAAAAGGCTCCTAAAAATAAACCATTAATTGATTTATTTAATACGCCACCTCTAATATTATTAGAAATTGTTTACATCTTTAAATAGCTTTCTATTTCTTGCTTGCCTTCACTTTTCAATAGTCAGAAAAAATATATAAATAACGTACTAAAGCTTCTAAAACTTCCAAAACATTCTTGCATTATTTATATATGATACCTTTAAATATTCCCTCAATTATTGCCGTCAATGTATAAAGAGTGGTATTCCCCAATACTTATCGTAAATATCTTTTTTCTTTAATTTTTTATAGCAATACTTTTAACAGATGATAACAAATAATAAATAATATTCCCGCCAAAACAATTATTAATCTTAATATTAAAATTATCAAAATGCCCATCCGTTCCAAAAAAGATTTAGAAATTGAACTAAGCAAATTAAAATCATTCTCAACACAAAATGTTCAATTAGAACAATACCCCTTACCGAGTAATATCGCTGCCGATTGGCTTTGGCAGATGGCCTTAAGAGGTGAAATAGCCAACAAAAAAATTCTTGATGCCGGCTGCGGCCCAGGTATTCTTGGTCTTGGCCTTCTCTTGATGGGCGCCAAAAAAATATTCTTCCTGGACAAAGACATAGAAGCAATCAAAATCTGCCAAGAAAATTATCATCAACTCCATGAAAAATATGAAATAGGATCAGCCGAATTTCTCACCCAAGACATTCGCTTATTTGACGAACCTGTTGACATCATTGTGCAAAACCCGCCATTTGGTACTAAACAAGAACATGCCGATAAAATATTTCTGGAAAAAGCCTTCTCCCTAACCAGCCTAATCTACACCCTGCACAAATATTCTACTAAGGAATTCGTGGAAGCAATCTCCCGCGACAATAACTTTCAAATAACTCATTTTTATCGCTACGAATTTCCCATTAAAGCAACTTTCCAATTTCATGAAAAACCCGTAGTCAAAATCGATGTTGGCTTATGGCGCTTAGAAAAGAAATAAACTTGCTCTTAATTCTTCCTAAACCTTTAAAAAACAACCCCTATCCTAGAACATAATGATTCCAGAAAACAAATACTACTCTTACCACTTAAAAGAACTTCCTAAAGGCTGTCAATTTTGCGTTAGAGGCGAAAAATTAGTTCTCTTTGTCACTGGTTTATGTCCACGAAATTGTTTCTATTGTCCCTTATCTGACAATAAATATTCTCAAGACGTTTCCTTTGCCAATGAACGTAAAGTATCATCTTCCGAAGAAGTAATCATGGAAGCAGAATTAATGCAAGCTAAGGGTGCGGGTATAACTGGCGGTGATCCTCTTTCTAAACTAGATCGAACATTAACCTATATAAAAAAACTCAAAGAAAAATTTGGCCCTGAATTTCATCTCCATTTATACACTTCTTTAAATCTCGTTACCGAAAGCACTTTACAAAAATTATACCAAGCTGGTTTAGATGAAATCCGTTTCCATTTAGACTTAAACTCACCAAACTTCTGGAAAAAATTAGACCTAGCTAAACGTTTTCCTTGGGATATCGGTGTAGAAGTTCCCTTAATGCCAGGCAAAGAATCAGAACTAAAACAAATGATTAACTTTATTCAAAATAAAGTCCAATTTCTTAATTTAAATGAATTAGAAAAAGCCGACAATTCATTTTCTAACCTAGATCAATACGCCACGAAAGACAAACTGAGCTATGCCATCAAAGACTCTTTAGAATTGGGCTTAAACTTATTAAATTATATCCGAGAAAAAAATTATCCTCTTAAAGCACATCTTTGCACCGCCAAACTCAAAGATTCCGTACAATTAGCCAACCGTTTCAAACGTGAAGCCCCGCAAATAAAAAAAGAATTTGACTTAATGGATGAAGAAGGCCTTCTTACTAGAGGCTCTTTATACCTTCCAGAATTAACCCCTAGCTTTGGCTACCGCAAAATCCTTGCCGAAATTAACAAGCCCGAGTTTATAAAAAAATTAAATCCAATAGTCCAAAAAATAAAACAAGACTTAAAATTAAATGATCACAATCTCTTCCTTGATCAAGAAAAACCAAGAATTTTACTCTCCTCAAAAAACGCTAAAAAACATAAAGACTATTTCACTAAATTAAACCTTAAAGTAGCCATAGTCAAAGAATATCCCACTGCCGATCAATTAGAGATTGAAGTGGACATCTTAAATTAAATATCCTTAATTATAGTAAACGACATCATTAAAGCATAATTTTATATGTCGTTTACTCTCTAATGAGCGATACAATTTAATGATTTACTTATGTCGCTCATTATTAAAACGTAAATATTATAAACTCATTTCTCTATACACCCTAAAGTGATACGATGAAATTAACAATAGACACTAAAGAGGACAGCTATGATGATATCAGAAAAGTATTACAAATTCTTACCCATATAATTCAAAATAAAGATTCTTCATACAATCCAACCACTGCTCCCGATACAACCAACATGATGAATATGTTTGGTGATAATGAACCATCTCCAAATCAAGACAACGACCGTGCTCCCGATTTTGGCAGCTTTCTTAATCTGGCAAAAAATTCTTCTTCATCAACACCCAAGAGAGAAGATAATCCTAAAATTGAATTCTTTTGAATATTTTCTACAACAACCAGATCATCAGACCGCCGACAGCAATCAACGCTCCAAAGAACCACAACACTATTTTTCCAAACTGTTTCCCGCCTAACCAGTACGCTAATCCTCCTTTCAAACCCATATTTGTCAGCACCGCAATCAACAGCCCATTCCGTGCCGTTTCTACCATTAAACCATCATTAGCCAGCTGTGATAACGAAATCGTAATAGGATCGATATTCATCAATCCCGAAAGAAAACTGACCAAATAAACACCTTGGTACGAAAAATAGACATTGGCAACCTTAACCACCGCAATCATCACTGCAAAAATTAACGCGAATCTGACTGCTGGCCATAATGTAAACGGCGAATCTAAATACACACTCCCTTGCACATTTCTTGTTTTCTTCCATAACAGATACGAAAACACCGTCGTAATCAGTACTAATAATAATATCGGCAAAATTAAGTTTATATACAACTTTTGGTTTAAGAAAAATACAATAAACAACAATTTTATTAACATAATTCCATTGGCTAAAATGACTCCCAACGCTAAAATTCTGTAAATGCCTCGCTCTTTTTTGCTTCTATACGCGAACCCCGTCGTAACTGCCGTACTGCTTACCACCCCTCCCAAAATTCCCGCTACCGTCAATCCTTTCTCGCTTAACCACCTCATTGCAATATACCCCGCAAAACTTATCGCTGAAACAAACACGACCATCAACCAAGTTAAATACGGATTAAAAATCTCATACTGTCCATAATACGTATCCGGCAAAAAAGGTAAAATTACAAATGCAATTACCGCAAACTTCAATGTATCAGTTAATTCTTTCTTCTTCATATGTTCGGCAAATTTATGGAGCATCGAGCGTGCATACAATATTAACGTCATGACTATTGAGATAAACGCCGCAAAAGTAAACTCTTGATAATAACATAACACACCCACAAAAAAAGTGATAAACCCTGCCACTTCCGAAGTTGCCCCATGATATAATCGTGATTTTTCTAACATCAAAAAATAGGAAATTATGATTAACCCGCCGATTAAAACAACCCCCACGATTAACACCCACGAAGAGATAATCTCCCCAAAATAAGCCGATAATGCTCCAAATAACGCAATCAATGGAAAAGTTCTGATCCCTGCATAATCATGTCCTCTTTTTTTATAGCGTGCATACTCCCGTTCCAAACCAATCAACGCACCTAACGCTAACGCCACAAGAAAACTTTGCAAAAATTGAAATTCTACCATTCTAACCTCTTTTTAAGTATAAATATAAAGAAAGTTTATTAAGATTTCTAATAAGAATGAGATTGCGTACTCACCATAAGAACATTCATTATATCCATAATCTTTATAAAAAAAACCCTAAAATATATCTATATATGACCATCAGCGACACCGTTAAAGAATTATTTGCAAATTACAGTACCCTCTCTAATCTGCCCACCGAATACCCCTATTATGATGAGTTAGTTCGCTATACCGTTGGTTCTATTATGTCTCCCTCTCGTAGTGAAAAAGCCGTTCGTTTTTTATATGACCTAAAACCCCAACACACCGCCAATTATCTCGTTGCTGCTTTAGACAAACCAAACCAAGAAAAAATAGTTATTGCTGTCCTTCAACACTATGGTCCATCTGATTATACTGTTATTCCTCTTGTTGCTACCTTGCGTGACAATAGAAAACGAGGAAACATTAATCATATTCTTTTAGCATACGGTCCTCATGACGTTGTGGTGAGAAGACTCGTCGGCGCTTTGCAAAATCCCGAACTAACCGAGCCTGCCCAATACTTGCTCAAAGAATATGGACCTACCAACACCACCTGCTTTTACTTAACCATAACATTGAAAAATGAAAGCCAGGTTCCCACTATCACCGAAATTCTGAGAGAATACGGACCTTGCAAAGTAAATTTACGATACATCCGCCATAAGCTCAATAGTTCCTCTCACTATCGTCCCTGTCAAGAACTTCTAACGTTCTTCGAACAAAAAAAGCAAATTCATCCCCGCAAAAAAACTGCAGAGCTTTCTCTCTCCCTATAACTCTCTAAAATTCTCCCAAACTCTTCTGTTCCTGTAATTTCTTAACTTTTATTTTGTGTATCATCTCATCATCTTTCTCTAACATTGCTTGAATTTCCTCTGCTCGTAAAATAACTTCCTTGGGCAGCCCAGCTAATTTTGCCACATAAATACCATAACTTTGATCAGTAGCCCCGGCAACTAATTTATGCAAAAATATGACTTCTCCTTTATTCTCTTTAACCGCCGCATTAAAATTTGTCACGCCAGAAAATTTCTCTGCTAATTGGTTCATCACATGATAATGTGTCGCAAATAATGTTTTCGCCTTAATATTGTTATAAATATGTTCTGCCACTCCCCAAGCAATCGCAACCCCATCAAACGTTGACGTCCCTCTGCCAATCTCATCTAATATAATTAAACTCCGTAATGTTGCATTATTCAAAATATAAGCAGTTTCATTCATCTCAATCATAAACGTCGATTGTCCTGAACTTAAATCATCATAAGCACCCACCCGCGTGAATATTTTATCTATTACTCCCAATACTAATTCATCCGCCGGAACAAATGAACCCATCTGCGCCATTAATACAATTAACGCCGTTTGTCGCATAATAGTCGATTTGCCCGCCATGTTTGGGCCCGTAATAATTATCATCTCGCCATCATTCAACACTACATCATTAGCAATAAACCTCTCTTCCATTTTTTCGACTACCGGATGCCTTCCACATCGTATTTGCAGAACATTATCCTCAACAAATTCTGGTCTTACATACCGATTTTCCATTGCCACTTTAGCTAAACCGCACAAGACATCTAATATCGCAATCTTCTGTGCTGTATCTTGGATTTTTCCCGTATATACAGAAATTTTCCGCACAACTTCTTGAAATAAATTATACTCTAATTCTACACTTTTCTCTTCTGCACCCAGAATTTTTTCTTCTTCTAACTTCAATTCTTCCGTAATATATCTCTCCGAATTAACCGTAGTTTGTTTTCTGATATAATTAACTGGGACTAAATTGCTATTTCTTCTCGTTACTTCAATAAAATATCCAAATACTTTTGTATATCCTATCTTAAGCCCGCCAATCCCCGTTTTTTCTTTCTCCTTCTCCTCTAACTCTTGAATGTACCTTCTGCCATTTTTCATGATATGATCTAGCTCGCTCAATTCTGCGTTAAAACTGGGCTTAATTATCCCTCCCTCGCGTACGTTAATCCCCCCTTCTTCTACAATCGCTTGCTCAATCAATTCTCTAACCTCGTTAACCTCTTCCATACTAACGATTTCCTGTAAAAGTTCGCTATTTAACCCTGCTAATTCTTTTTTTATTAGCGGAATTTCTCTCAACGAATTTCTCAACGCCAACAAATCACGCGGATTGGCATTTCCATAATTAATTCTGCTGATCAATCTCTCTAAATCATAAACATTCTGCAGTGTAGTCCTAATCTCTTCTCGCACAATGACTTTGTTATTTAATATTTCCACCGCATTCAACCGCCTCTCTATCATCTCTCTATTCAATAACGGCGCCTTTATCCAATTTCTTAACAGCCTTGCTCCCATCGGCGTTATTGTTTTATCCAAAACCCCTAATAAACTGCCTCTAGAAGAACCATCTCTAATATTTTTTAATAATTCTAAATTTCTTAACGTACTTGCATCTAATAACATATTGCTTTCATCTGCTTTAAAATAAATTTTTTTAATGTGCGCCAACGAATTCTTCTGCGTTTCAATCAAATAACTAATTAAACCGCCGCATACACTCAAATTCAAACTTTTATCTATCAACCCAAAATTGTCTAAAGAATTAACCTTAAAGTGCATTAATAATAATTCTTTAGCCTTATCATTTCTAAATGCATAATCATTAAAAAAATTAACAAAACATCCTACATTTTTAACTTTATTCACTAATTCTTTATCTACCGCTAAACTTTCTGGCAAAATACATTCACTAGGCGTATATCGTATCAGTTCATTAACCACTTGCTGCAATTGAGTTAAACTAATCGTAAAAAATTCTCCCGTAGAAATATCCCCTAATGCCAGAGCATATTCTTCGCCAAACCTGCTTAAACAGGCAATATAATTATTTTCCCTATCCTGTAACATCGATGCTTCAATAACCGTTCCCGGAGTAACAATTCTTACTAACCCTCTCTTTACTAACCCCTTCGCTAATTTAGGATCTTCTAATTGTTCTACAATTGCTACCTTATGTCCTTTCTTTACTAATTTCCCCAAATAACTTTCCATCGCATGAAACGGCACTCCTGCTAGTGGTGCTCTTTTTTCTCCTTTTCCTCTAGCTGTCAACGTAATTTCTAACTCTTTAGCCGCCGTAATGGCATCCTCATAAAACATCTCAAAGAAATCGCCCATCCTTAACATCACTAAACAATCCGGATGCGCTTTCTTCACTTCATGATACTGCTTCATTCCTGGAGTTAAATTATCTGGATCAATGTCCAAAATCCCCTTATTTTGGTTATCTTCTGCCACACTTTATTCCAAGAATACTCTTTTTTTAAAGATTATTGTTGTCAAAAACGAGTATGTATATTTGTCCCCTTTTTTTCAAAGGAACATTTATATAATTTCTACAATATTAACTTCTCATGGACAGACAAGTTAGCACCCGCAATATTTTAGATAAATTCTGCGAAGATTTCTGTAAAATATGCTTTTTCCACCAGTGTGTTTCACTGGTGGTACACATCCACTAACACATAAAGTGGAAAAAGCATGGTCAGAAAACCGACCACCACCAGTCTATTGACTGGTGGTGGTCGGTTTTCTTTGACAAAATAGAAAATCTTTATAAAAAATATCCTTAATTGCTATTCTATGGCTAAATTATCCTTTGAAACGTTATCCTTCAAGCAAGAACAAGACTGTTTAGTCATCACTCTTTTACAACATTTCCAGACAAAAATTCCCTTAGAAGAACTAAACGCTCTTTCTCCCTTTAATATCATCAACCCTCACACCCTCGAATTTACGAAACTGCCCCAAGAAAAAGCTCAGCAGAAATTTCTCTTCCTCTTCGAAAAGTATCTCCCAGACTTAACTACCAAATTAACCGGCAATAAAGCAATTTATATCCATAAAAACTCCGGTATCCCCTTAATCGGCAACATCGCTTTTGGTATAGTTTATCGCAATTCCTCCATCATTGAAATCAAACCCGTCACATCGTGCAATCTTGACTGCATTTACTGCTCAATCTCCGAAGGATTAAGCTCAAAAAAAACCGATTTTGTCATTGAAAAAGATTACCTCCTTGAAGAATTAAATAAACTTCTCTACTTCATCAACGAGCCGGTAGAGATTCATGTAGGTGTCCAAGGCGAACCCTTCCTCTACGCCGATATGGAAAACCTTCTGAATGACCTTAACAAAATCAAACAGATAACTACTATCTCTATTGATACTAATTGTACTCTCTTAAGCAAGGATATTTTAGATCGATTATCAAAAAACGAAAAATTGCAATTCAATATTTCTCTTGATGCCCTTGACGAAACCTTAGCTAAGAAAATAGCTGGTGCAAAGACATATAATCTCAATCAAGTTAAAGAACAAATTTCCTATGCCGCAGAAAAATTTAAAGTTATTGTTGCTCCCGTATTAATGACAAAAATAAATGAACAAGAAATGGAAAAAATCATCCTGTTTATTAAATCATTAAACCATCAACCTACTCTAGGCATCCAAAACTTTCTTATCTATAAGACTGGCCGCAATCCTGCTAAGTCCTTGCCCTGGCCAGAATTTTATACTCTCCTCGATCAGCTTGAGAAAAAGCACCATATCAAATTAAAATTATCAAAAGAAGACTTTAGCATTCGTAAAACGAAAGATTTGCCTAAACCCTTTAAAGAAGGAGATATTCTCACTGCCACTCTAAAATGTCCTGATCGCTTTCCTAATACTTGCATCGCCGTAGCGAAAAATCGTGACATCTCTATACCAAACTGCATGTTTCAAAAAGAAAAGAAAGTAAAAATAAAAATTGGCAGAGACAAACACAATATTTTTACGGGAAATATCATAAAATAACGGAAAATAATCTTCTTCCTAAACTATCGCTCTGTTCTCCATAATCCTCCTCTTTGTTTTATTTAATCAATTATTTTATATTTAAAATTAGTCTTCATCTTTAATTTATATTAATTTTTTTAATTAATATGAATAATATAAAAACAGAAAGATTTATATAATAGTTAATCTTTAACTCCTCCATAAGTGAGATAATGAAGCGGAAATTGATTGGGCAAGGAGCAGGTGGCATAACGGTGACTTTGCCCATCAATTGGGTCCGCAATTACTCTTTAATTCCTGGCGCGGAGGTAGATGTCTCTGAAATTGATGAAGGCGTACTCATTTCTGCTGTAAAAAACAAGAAAGAAAAAATTATTACCCTTGATTTAAAGGACTACGACCAACGTATGATTTTAAACTTCTTAAATCAAAGTTATCGTTTAGGATACGATACTCTAAACTTAACCTACTCCTCAGAAGCTCAATATCAGATCATATTAGAAACAACTAAAGAAACTTTGCTTGGTTTTGAAATAGTTGAACATAAAAAAAACAATTGTATCCTGCAAAACATTTCTGAACCAGATCCTGAAAAATTTGCCATAATCCTTAAAAAATTATTTCTTCAGCTTATTGACCTATCAGAAAAAGTAACCGAAGATTTCAAAACGAATAAATTATCTCTGCATGATTTGGATGAAACAAAAAGCCAAATAGACAAGCTAACCAATTATTGTCGAAGAACTATCCTCCGTACTCCTTCTCGCGAAATAAAATCAATCCTTCTCTATTCCATAATCTCCCAACTATCCTTAGTAAATCATGCTTATTATTATATGTATCAATACGCCTATGCAAAAAAGAAGAAACTTAACCCTGAACTACAATTTTATTTAATTGGCATCAATCAAATGTTTCACACCTATTATGACGCTTTTTACGCTAAAGATTTTAATCAGCTAAGTTTAATCAGTAAATTTCGTG
Source organism: Candidatus Woesearchaeota archaeon (assembly GCA_016185725.1). Classification (GTDB taxonomy): domain Archaea; phylum Nanobdellota; class Nanobdellia; order Woesearchaeales; family GW2011-AR9; genus JACPNA01. Next base: position 13,371 of record JACPNA010000045.1, read on the forward strand.
AACAATTAATGGGACAAAATCAAACATTATTTGAGAAAAGCACCCCTAACACCGTAATGTTCATCTCGTATATGCGTGAAATTATTCGTGCTATTCATCTATGTTTACCCCTTTCCATTGGTTATTGGTTGGGAGAAGAAACGGCTTAGTAGAAAAAGTCCAATGATGGCAGCTCCTATGTTGTAGGCGATAAGCCTACAGAACATTTCTGCGTTGATCATGGGACTTTTCTGGGACTTAACTGTGTCTCCAAAAAGCCTCTTCAATGCCGAGAATAGACA
>JACPNA010000048.1 GCA_016185725.1 Candidatus Woesearchaeota archaeon
ATGTCTATTCTCGGCATTGAAGAGGCTTTTTGGAGACACAGTTAAGTCCCAGAAAAGTCCCATGATCAACGCAGAAATGTTCTGTAGGCTTATCGCCTACAACATAGGAGCTGCCATCATTGGACTTTTTCTACTAAGCCCAGGAGTGCGTAAAGTTTATAAATGATTTGAAATGAAATATTTTCCGTTAAATTAAAGGTAAAATCATGAATGAACATATCAATGTTTTGCTTCCAAAAGAATGGGAAGGGCGGTCAACTGAAAAATGGTCAAGAAATGTTTCAGTTATTCTTGCTCCAGCACCAGGATTTTGCTTAATGCAATATCGTGATGATCAGCCTGCGGATTGTAATTTGCAAATTTTTGCAGGATGGTTCAAAGGATATTATCCTCAGTTTGATGCAGCAAAAGTTGAGCGAATCGATCAGGCAATCCAGCGAGAGATGGTTTGTGAGCTTGGACTGGGAGTGGAAGCTGCTGTATTCCTTCCTTTTGTTGATTCTAAAATATACAAACTTGAGGGAAGAGACAATTTGGTGGTTGTAACTCGTGCAGATATTACTTATGAAATCGTTGAAAGGCTTCAATTGCGCGAGGGTAAGAAGATGGAAGTTATGCCGTTTGATGAGAATATTCTAGATTGTGGATTGTATGGCAATGACAGAAGAATGATTACGCATTACTTTGAGAATAAAGTAACAATAGATGCTGCAGCAGTCCCTATTGAGTTCGGTCCTCTGGATAAGAGTCTAGAAGGAAAAGTTTTAGTCAAACAAAACCACCATTTTTCTTCTAGAATTAGTTTATAAAATATGTGAAAAACATGGTTCAAATAAAGCAAGCGGTAATTCTTGCGGGGGGGATGGGAACAAGGTTAAAACCGATTACAGACACTATACCCAAACCGATGATTTTGATGAATGGTAAACCTTTTCTCGAATATTTATTGGGGATGCTTAAGGAAAATGGAATAGAAGAAGTTGTTCTGCTTTTAGGTTATCTTCCGGAAAAGATTTGCGATTATTTTGGAGATGGTTCTAAATTTGGTCTAAGGATAAAATATTCTATTGGTGAGGTTTCTTTTGAAACTGGTAAAAGAATTAAATTTGCGGAAGAATTGATGGGGGATAACTTTTTATTGATGTATTGTGATAATTATTGGCCGTTGAATTTGAATAATTTGGTAGAATATCATAATAAGCATGATGTTCTGGCTACCGTTACGATTTATACTAATAAAGATAATTTTAGTAAAAGTAATATGAAAGTTGATGAGCAAGGATATGTTGTTTTGTATGATAAGAGTAGACAAGAAAAGAATCTTTCAGGGGTAGAGATAGGGTTTTATATTCTAAGTAAAGATATATTTAGAATGATGCCAGAAACTAATTTTTCATTTGAAAAAAAGATAATCCCTGAATTAATTGAAAAGAAACAATTAGCTGGTTATCTAACTGACCACCGCTATTATAGTGTTGGTAGTTTAGAACGATTGCCAATAACTGAAGATTTTTTGAGGCAGAAAAAAGTAATATTCTTAGATAGGGATGGCGTGATAAATAAAAAGGCACCCAAAGCCGATTATGTTAAGAAATGGGCTGAATTTGAATTTTTACCCGGTTCTATAGAAGCGATGAAGAAGCTCACTGATGAAGGGTTTGAAATATATATCATTTCTAATCAGCCGGGCATGGCTCGAGGGATGATGACAGAGAAGGATTTAAGAGATATAACCAATAATATGATGAAATTATTAGAAAATAAGGGGATAAAGATTAAGAAGGTATATTATTGTACCCATAGTTGGGATGATGGGTGTGAATGCAGGAAGCCAAAACCAGGGATGTTTTATCAAGCAGGTAGAGAAAATAATCTTAATTTAAGTAAAGCAATATTTATAGGTGATGATGAAAGAGATGTTACGGCAGGAGAAGCGGCAGGAATAAGAACTATTTTAGTTACTTCAGAAAAAAGTTTATTAGATGTAGTGAAGGAGATTGTTAATACATAAAGTTTAAAATAAGAGGGATTCATTTTAAATATTGTATGAATAAAATACAACTTGCTGTACCTACGCTTATTTTAGGTGCAGGAATTCCGGCTAGTGGTAAAACTACTTTTTCGAGAGAGTTAGTTAGGTATGTTTATGATGCTTTTTTGTTTGATAAAGATACGATAAATTTTCTTTACCATCCAGTCTATAGCGAACCGCAGTGAGCGGTGACTGGTGGCGTCAGGCTTAAGTATTCTAAAATATTTTTCTCTTTGAAGTTAACCAAAAGCAAAAAAATACCCTCTGAACCCTGTTCGTACAGAGCTGAGGGTCAAACATAATCCGTGGAAAGCTACGATTAACTTCTAATTAAATCTTTTGTATAGCTTTAGCTATAATAATAAAATTAAAAAAATAAAAAGGTGATTCTTATGAAATTAAATCCAACTAGATATAGTTCTCAAGTCGGTGAAGTGGGGGTACACTTTATGTTTAAAATAAAATATTGTTACAAGATTTTTGATAATTTTGGTTATCGTAATGCTTGTCATGCTCTATTCCTGAAAGCTTTGCGAAATTATGAAATACGATGTAAAGATAATGAACTTGGTTTTGATGATAACCATGTTCACATGGTTCTTGATCTCGGGA
>JACPNA010000049.1 GCA_016185725.1 Candidatus Woesearchaeota archaeon
AAACTCTATTCCCGTTATTCCTAATTTATCATCTTTAACACTAATTACTGCCTTTTCATCTTTGTTAATGGAAGTCCAAATTTTTTTTTCATATTGACCAGCTACACTATTAGAAACTCCTCCAGCTGTTCCCGTCGATCCACCGCCGCCAGAAGAAGAACTGCTTGAGGCAGTGCAAGATTGTGAAATGGCTGGCCTATTGATTGTTGCTCCGCATCCCGTCGCATCCGTACATGTCCTGGTTTGTACCTCTGCCGAGCAAACCCCCCACTCCCCACAACTCCAGCTTTCTACGCATGTTAAATTGAAGTTTAACTGTAACAATGACCCAAATCCGCTAATATTATATGTCAAATTCAAAAATGCCGTAGTAACACTCGTCTTATTCACATAAATTTGATATTGATGTATTGTACTAGCACTGCCATTAGACAAGGTGAAATTGTAATTTAATTGCATCGTCGAATTTGTCCCATTGAACTTAAAAGCTGTTCCATTATACCAATACAACGTCGTATTTATCAGCGAACCACTCTGTGTATTATTTATGGTAATATTTGTTAAATTGGTTGATAACGTATAATTACCATTTGAAACATTAAAATAAATCGTACAATTATATGTACAATCCACCGCTAATGTAGTAGTATTCATGGAGACATTTCCTGCTGTTACTGAATTAGCCGTAGGTCCAATACCCGAAAAATGAGGTATTCTCAACCACATCATATTATATGTTGTATTCACATAGCATGGTGCTAATGTATCTGTCAAACTACACTGCATTCCCCCATCGCTTAAATTAAACCAACTTCTATTATAATCTGCATAACCTGCATTTGCAACTGTATTATAACCGGCGCCATTAGGATTACTGGTAGTATTCCAGACAGAACCCCAATTCTCATCATATAATTTATTTAATACAACACTAAACGGCGCCAACTCGTCAACTGTTGTAGCATAAGGAATTCCTACTAACACCAAACTATAAATTTCTGGTCCCAAACTCCCAAATCTCCATACACTCCCCATATTTGCTCCACTGCTTGAAGAATTTGCTGAACTATCAAATAACGCATCGGGTGGTCCTGATGCAATCATATCCACATCAATATACCGTACCGTCAAATTACTGCTTGATAATTTCATTTCAAAATCAATCTTCCCTCCTCCCATAATAAGAGTCAACGGATTAAAATTGCCAAAATCAGTTGCATTTAACAAACTACATGAAGCTCCTGGATAAGGTACACTGCAACTGCTATCACTTTTATAGAACCCTACTTGTAAATAACTAGAAACATTTGCACCGCTAATATCTCCAGGATTAAATGCTGTTAAAGCTATGTTCACACTACCCAAAGCTAACTCGCTTGCCGTATAAGTTTTCTCCTTCGGTGCCGCTGAAGAAGTATAGATATTCATTGTTTTAACGCTTGCATTCAATAATGGCAAATAAACCGTTCCATTAATACTCTCCATATACGTAAACGCATACCCATCTGTAAATCCCGAAGTATAATCTAAATCCATTTCTACATTTCCATTACTCAAACTACTTCCTCCAGAAGTGATATTAAAAGCTACTTCCTTTGTCTGAATATCAACTGTTCCTCCCTGAGCTCCTGATAAAGTAATATTTCTTACCTGCCCTACCAGGGTGGTCATATTAAATGTAAAATTAACCAATTCGACATTAGAGTTGCTCGACGTCAAATTTCTAAACGCCCCATAATAAACCCCATCTTTAACCGCTGTAGCAAACAATAACATCTTAAAATCCATTGTTGCTCCTGGCACAGTAATATTAAATTTCCCATCAGAAATATTATATGTATCCGATTCTGCTCGCCATAGACTCATATTATACGGCAAAGGATGACTCAGCGCCACTAAATTTCCCGTTTCTAAAAGATAAGGAATTATTTTTATATTCGTAAAATTAGTTGCCCCGCTTATGCTTATATTCCCTGAAACTCTTCTAATTGTGTTTGAAGTATTAAATCGTAAATTAATATGATCTGGATTTTGCGTACTATTCTGATAAGTGTTATTTACCGTCATACTTGTCAACTCATATCCTAACGGAAATGAATTGCCCGGATAAATCATTATCGAATAATTTCTACTTTTAGGAAAACTCAACGTAACATTATAAACCATATTTGCCGGAATAAAACTAGCCGCAATAGGAAATCCCAGCCGTGCATCTTTCAATTGATAACTAAAATTAATAATATCACCTGTACTATTCACCGCCGAGAGATTCATTGTTACTGCTGGGAATAAATAAAACTGTATCACACCTAAACTGCTAAATTCAGAATAAGGAAAGGCTGGCAACACTTGCCCGATCCACGCTACATTATAATTATCACTGCTATAATTTTTTAATACCGGCTTAAACATATAACCATTTGTTGCGTATGTATCATTTACTGTAATATTAAAATGACCAGTGCCATTAGAAAGAGTTGATAAAATTATTGACGGCGTCATCATATTAGTAACAGAATAAACTTCTAAACTCACATTTGCTGATAACACTGTGCCTGATTGGTTATGGGTAATGCCCGTAAAATTAAACGATGCGCTTGCAAACATTGAAAACAAACTAACAAACACCAGAATTAACATAAACAACATTCCTTCTTTTCCTATCATCTTTTCTTCAACCTCTTTTTTTAATAACTTTTTCAATAACTAACATAAATTGTAATAAACTTTAATTTACAAAAAGAATAATTAACAAGTATATAAACATTTCTAGTTCTAGAACTGAGTTCTATTCTAAAAAAAATCAACAATACTAACAGTTATTTCTCCCCATGTTAGAAAATTGTTATAATCATTTTAGTTGAATTAAGCCCTCCCCACCACAGCAAACTGTAAGATATTAAACCAAAATAAAAATAAGAACAAAAATAAAAAAGAATAAGGGTGTTATCTGCCTCTATGTTTGATATCCCAATTCTTCGTCCAATTTTGTGGCTTCTGTTTTCTCTTTACCAACCACACCACTAAACCAACAATAA
>JACPNA010000052.1 GCA_016185725.1 Candidatus Woesearchaeota archaeon
ATCCGCAACTTTTTTATATTTAGAAGTTATTATTTCCATCTGTAGTTCACCTCGTCGTTAAAATGTTTTTGGTTAAACGTTTATCGACGTGAACTACTTTATATTTTTTATGAATTTAGAAGGAGGGTTTCATATTAGCCTACCTAGGCTAATCATTTAAGTAAACAAACATCAAGCATTTATAAACTTTGCTATGTTTTAATTACTTAGTAATAGTGATAGAATGAAGCGGTGTGCCCATACACACTCATTCTTTCTTCTCTTTGTGCCCGTAACTTCTCACTTGGTCAATAATCAACCGTAATATTCTATACACCTACTCTTTAAAATTCTCTTTGTCCGCTTCTTCTAATGTCATGTAATATTCTTCCCTCTTCTCAAATGGAATAAAAAACATCGGATACCCATTTTTCATCAAAATCCAGTTCAAAATATTTTAAGGGATAGATTAACAATTGCCATGAAAGAAAAATCGAATGTGCCATACAGAATCATTAAACATATCAGAATTGCCTAACTCTTAGTTTGGTTTTTACTTTGCAAAACATTGCACTAGGACACACTTCTTTTTAAGAACGTAACTATTATTACCAATTATTGTCCACAAACATGAAAGTGTGATAAAAGAAGTGGACAACACCTACCCCTTAAACTGCTCCACCACCACTTCAAACATCTTCTCGCAATACCCCTTCACGTTTTTTACATTATAAAAATCAAGAGCTTCGTAATATTTAGGTCTTAATTTTACTGGCACAAAGACTTTTGGATAGCCGGCTTGTATCAAAACCCAGTTCATTAACGCTCTTCCTGTTCTTCCATTCCCATCTTCAAATGGATGAATCTCTTCAAATTTCGCATGAACCAAGCAAGCCAACACAAACGGATGAATCTTTTTCTTATTGTCATGATAGAATTGGATCATCTTTTTTAATAATGGCCTCACCTCTTCCGGCTCTGGAGGGGTGTGCTCTGCCCCTTCAATTTTAACAGGAAAGAAACGTACTCTTCCAGGATAAACCACTCCTGTATTCTGCGTTAATATTCCATTTAATTTTTCCAGAAATTCTGTCGTAAGTTTTCCTTTGTATTTCTTGATAAACTCAAACGCTTCTCTTCCATTAATGGCTTCGTTATAATCTTTTGGTGGGGCTCCAGAAGGTATTTGTTTCTCTTTAATAATCAAATAAGTATCTCGTAATGTGAGCCTGTTTCCCTCAATAGCATTTGAGTTATAGGTAAATCTAATTAAAAAATCTGCTTCTTCTTTATCAGCAACAGTTTTTGGTATTGTTTTACGATGATTATTGTACACTTCTTTAAAATCATCAATAACCTCTAATTTATGAGCATCCAAATAATCTTCATTGTAAACCTTATATTCCTCTAGTCGAAGTTCTTTAAGCTTCTTGCCAACTTCTTCTCTAGTTGGCTCTTTTTCCCCTAACTTAATTCGTATCTTCTTCCATTTGTCTTCTCCTATGCGAATAGTCTTTCCAAGATAATAAAACGTCTTTTTCCCCGACTTAATCTTATCGATGTAGGCCATAATATTATTATTGTCCACATCATATATAAACCTTTCCAATTTGTGGACAACACGCTACGTTTCCCTAACAAAAAAACACCCCCTTAACCAAACTCTACAGTGCCAATCTCTTCACGCACGGTAGCAAAAAACTTGCTCCACTACGCTTCGCATCTCCGCATAAAGCGGAGGGAAGTTAACATCGTTAAGTCCAATTAATTTGGAGTTTACTAGAACATTTTGAATAGGGCAGTTTTCCCTATTAATAATCAATCGCCGTATTTAACTAACAGTTAATGTTGTCTGGCAAATATCACTTTCAATGCCTTTTATGTCAACTATTTTTGCTGTTGGAGAAAAAGTTCCTTTTGTTTGATAAGTGTAGCTGTGGCATCCATGCTTAGCGTTCTCATACTCATTCCAACTTCCGTCACCCTCAAAGTCCACATAATCCTTATACTCTTGTTGAATACGTTCGTCAGGGTTGTCCACACAAACTCTTGCCTGGTAAGGAACATCACCCTTGCTTGACGGCAGAACTGATACTCTGCATACAAGCTTAGAAACCTTGACTACATCTCGAGGAGGACCATTTTGTTGTACAGATGGTCGAGTCTCTTCACCTCGGGGAGCAAATGTAGAGCATACTTCTTTGTTTTCTGGATTTGAACAATACTCCTCACACTCAGCTCTAGTTTTACATCCACCAAGTTCACCTGTTTCTAAATTAGGACGGACATCTGATTCTCCTTTTCCTTCCTTTGCACTGGCAGACGGAGCAAATGTAGAGCATACTTCTTTGTTTTCTGTTTTACTGCAAACAACATCACACTCGACCTGTGTCTTACATCCCTCAGGTCCTGCTGTAGGTCTTATTTTATTCATATCTTCAGATTTTTTAGATTGGTCAGTAATTCCATTACCTTTAGGAGAACCTTTAAACAAATTTTTAATCCAGTCAAATAACTTAGCAAAGAAACCTCTATTATCTAGTTCTTCGCTTGCAAGAACAACACCAGCAGGCTGATAATCTGGCTGCCCTTTCACTTCTGTCTGTATTTCTTTGCCGATTTTCTTTTCATACTTTTGAGCGTAATCTACCACTGTTTTCATAGATTCTTTAGAACATCCTCCCTGTTCAATATTGGGATGATCTTGAGTAAACTGTTCACAATTAGTTGCTTTGGTATTATATAAAGAAACCCTAGTGAGCTTTTTCAAATCACGAAGGCAGGATAAGTCTCCAGTTATACCAGGATTTCCAGGATATTCATCTGCTATCCCCAATTCTTGAAGACTAGTTAACTTGCTCAGGGCACAAATATCACCCTGAATATTAGTACCACTGATGTAAATTGCTTTTAAATGTAGCATGTTTGCAAAAACAGAAATATCTCCTGAAATCTGCGTATGAGTCATAGCAAAGGTTTCTAACTTGGTCAAGTCTTTTAAGCATGAAACATCACCTGTTATCTGCGGGTCAAAAGCAAATTTCAGGCTTCTTAATTTTACCGCTCCGGCTAGCACACATATATCTCCGAAAACTTCTGGATTAGAATAAAAACTAAAAACCTCCAGATTTTTCAGATTCTTCAAATTAACAATATCACCCTTAATTGTCCTGTCAGTTGCATCTATATACTGCAAACAGGTCAAATCCTTAAGCTGGCTTACATCTTTTACTAAGTCCATATTATTGACCTGAAGAAAATCCTCCTCCGAATAAGTCACTTGATACTCTTTATTCACGACAGTCGTAAGATCTCCTGACCGGCAGGGAGATAATGCAAGAACATAACTAGCAGACAAAATGACTATAACCCCTATTAAAATATTTTTTGTCATAAATATAATGATTAAATTAATCTATATAAATATTTACTTTTTCCTCAGTTTCTTTATTGTAAATAAAGTATGAGCTCCCTTATTTACAATTAGAAAATGCTTTTCCATTTTTTGTTATTTCGAACTATATGAAAATAATTCACAATTGCTATATTAACTATGCAAACTCTTCTTTAGCAAGTAAATTTAAAAGAAATCTTTAATTTATAATCCTCCCCTCCGGTTTATTCGCCGGAACAGCAGTAAACAAATCAGACAATTCTCTCCTTCTCGCTTCTTCCTGAGGAGTTAATTCTTCTCTGTATCGTTCTAAAATAGTATAAACACTAACTATTTGTTTTTTTAATATCTTCAATGCTTCTTCATATGAAAAGCCTGTCGCTCCTAATTTATATCCTCCTACCCTTAATTCATATTGTAGTACAGGCTTCCCTGCGGAGTTAGCAATTGATCTCTCCACCCCTCTTAAATTTCTCTGAAGATAGAAACCATCCCCAAAATCTCCTCGACTTAATTCAAAATAACCATCCATAATATTCACCTCAGTCATACATAATAATCTTAATATTTAAATTTTTTGATAAACTTACGGTATCTCTTTTATATTATATTAAAACAAGAATAAACGAAGTATTCTCCCTCACCTTTAATGAATGAACAACATTTTCTTCCATATTAATAAAAACACCCTCATTCATTTTGATATCCTTGCCTTGGAGATTAAAATTTCCTTCGCCTTCTAGAACATAAACCAACCCCTGTTTTATTGACGTATGCTCTGAAATTTCAGTTCCAGAAGCCATGCAGAATAATGAGCAGCTTATTTTCCCTTCTTTAAAGATATCTTTACTTAAAACTCCCTTCTTTGGATACTCAATCATCTCCAGAATATCCTTATACTCATTCATCGTTCTATTACCTCTTTAACAAATTTCTCAAATCTTTCTACTTCTTTTTTCTTTGTATTATTTATCTCTTTAAATTTTTCCAGCATTGCCTTCTCAACATTCTTACTTAATGCCTCATCCGCCATCGGATACAATATATTATCTTCCTTGAAAATATGCTCCCTAATTAAATTGCTATAGCCAATTGCGCCTTCGATTAATGTATCCTTATTTTTCTCATTTAAACCAGACTCCATCATTTTAACATATCTCCTTCCCTCATCATGTTCCACCAGCATCTGCTCCACCGGATTGCAATGCACACACCCTTCCTCTGCACATTTATTGAATTCCTTGAACAGAATATCTTCTTCCTTTGCATGATGAAATTTATCGGCATAATTCCGGATAAAATCAATAACCTTTTCGAAAAATTCTGTATCAATTATCTTATTTTTTAAATGTCCTGCTTCTAATTCTAAAGCGCCGACCACCTTTAAAATATTTTCATGCTCACTTGATAATATTTTTGAAGTTTCTGAACAAATTCTCATTTTTTCATCCTCCTTTCCTTTTTACAAACCAGGCAATATTTCTGAATATGCTTCTCCACAATATCCAATAATGGTATCATCGTATCGGTATTTAATGAATAAATTCTCTCTCTTCCCTTATTTTTCACTGTAACAAAACCGCATTTCCATAGTGATTTCAGCGCATGTGAACACTTGCTTCTTTCTTGACCCAGTTGTTTTGATAATTCATTTACACTTAACGCCTTCTCTTTTAGTGTAGTTATTATCCGTATCTTTAACCCCGTTCCTAAAGTTTCAAAAAATAAATGGCACTTTTCTGTCATATGTGAATTATAATTCACACATATTTATAAATCTTATGGTCTCTTATTAGTGCAGGACAGTAAAATTATATTCATTAATTAACTAAAATATGCTTTTTCCACCAGTGTGTTTCACTGGTGGTACACATCCACTAACACATAAAGTGGAAAAAGCATGGTCAGAAAACCGACCACCACAGTCTATTGACTGGTGGTGGTCGGTTTTCTTTGACAAAATAAGAACTCATCTAAATTTGATTTTCTTTCTCAAATAATACCCTGCTCCCCATAACACCAATCCTAAAACCAAAGCCAACAGAAATATCTTCACACTTAACCCCGTAAAAAAATCTAACGGAAACGTTTGAATCAATAAAGAATTCGCTGGGAATTGCCAATTGCCTTGCGGAAAAAATATCTGATGAAATACCGCAAAGAAAAAATTAAAACTAACTAAGATTATCAATAACAACAAAACTATCCCACCTACAGAAACTAATCCGCCATAATAACTTAAATTAATTAACAATTTTTTATCTTTCTTGTAATATAAACCTACACCTAAAACCAAAATTAAACAGATATAAAAAATATAATCAACACCATTCATAACTCTCTTAACATCTTCCATATGTGAAAATTCGAGTGAAGTATACTCCCCATCCGCATTATTTCCTCCCGCAAAATAATTCAGCCACTTTTCCTGTTCTATAGTATAAGAATTAGTCCTCAACACTATTTCATAAGAAGATAATAATATAAATAAAAATATGAATATCCAAAATATTATTTTTAACCCATCACATTTCATATGAATATAAAAACAAACAAGAATAAAAATCTATCTACTTACAACTCCCGCAACAGCCAACTTCTGTAGACCCCTCGTGATTACATTCTTTCCCCTCTCCACATCCACCGCCACAGCAACCATTCTCTTCTCTAGGCAAATTAATCCCCACTACTTTCACTTTGAACGTTAAATCCTTGCCTGCTAACGGATGATTAAGGTCTGCTGTAACTGTCTTGTCAGAAATTTTTGTAATTGTAATCACTGCTTTTTCTCCCTGCGGTCCATTCATCATCAGCTGCATACCAACTTTTAATTCTGCCGTATTGGGCATCTTCTCCTTGGGAATTTCCTGCATAAGCTCTGCTTGTATTGGACCATAAGCTTCTGCGCACAGAATTGTAAATGTTTTTTCTTCGTCAATTTTCATTCCTTCCACCGCTTTATCAAAACCAGGAATAACTTCTCCCGCTCCAACTTCAAATTGTAATGGACTTTTACCTTTAGAAGAATCAAATTCAGTGCCATCTTGCAATGAACCAGTATAATCTAAACTCACTATATCTCCTTTCTTAACCTGTTCATTTTTCATATTCATACCCTCCAAAAATTCTCAAAACCACCTTCTCTTATATAAAACCTATGCTTAATATATCCTTTCGTGCTTATGTTTTGAGAATAATTGTTTTTTACCTAATTCCGTAAGAAGATTGTAATATCGTTTCGAACCAATGTTTCTATACCCCCCAGAATAAAATCCTAATCCCCGTGGCAAACTCCCAAATTCATTCCATAAAGAAGCAACATATAAATCACCAAAACCAACATTGATATCCGGATTATGATTATCGTGTACTAAACGTATCATCTTTTTAACTTCTCTATGCTGTCGTTGCAGAATATCCTCCCAATTAACATCTTTACCAGTAAGCGTAACCACATAATCCTTAAAATGTTTATTCTTGCATAATCGTTCTAAATATGCCGAATTATTTCTAACCATCATTGGCTTAGTAACATAATACCCCTCAATGATTGTTCTTTCTAAGGTTTTTATTTTTTTTAATTCTTCCTTATCTCCTAGTTTATTCAAATTCTTCCTCCTCTCTCCTATTTTTCTTTCTAAATCTTCCAACAACATAAAATAATTATTGTTATAACTATTTACTGCCATTTTCTTTCTATCTAATTGTTGTCCATATCTCTGTTTAAAATCATCTAATTTTTCATTACTTCCATACAACTTTCGCAATCCCGAGACAATGACTTCCGGTTGAAGTTGCATCAATCCGCATGCCTGTATTTTTTCCCCTCTACATTTAGTCTTAAAATTACCTTTTGATTCATGATAAATTATCGCCTTAATAATATTTTTATCTATGATATTGCCCTCATCTTCAATTAAACTCCATAATACATTCAAGTCCTGTTTTGGTACCTCACCATAGAACCTATTTGGCCTTCTTCCTTCTACAATTTGCTCTGGAGAAAACATTTTTCTCCTCATTAGCTCTTCATCATTTGCATATATCTCCTTTAATTTAAAATTAACATTGTCAAACTTAATAACATCACTCATTTCCCTTCCTTCTCTTAACTTTTCTTCATTCTGCTCAGAACTGCAAAATTGAACCCCTAAAACTAACGTTCCCGCTGCTAATATCGCTGCTAAAGTTCCTCGTCTAACTTTTGGTCTTTTCATCATCATTTTTTCTTGACAAATTCAATATAAAACCTTCCTCAAACAAATTTTTATTTTTTGGCAACAAACAATCATAAAATAAAGTAAAATATGATTTTTCCACAAGTGTATAGTTCCACTGGTGCAAGACAGGATAGTTTTCCTGTCTGCACAGAAATGAAGTAGTTTCTTCATTTCTTGTGGCGTAGCCACATCAATCTTCACATAGATTGGAAAAATCATGGCCGAAAAATCGCCCCGAGCGAAGCGAGCATTCATGAAATTTGAAAACTATCAAATTTCAGCACTGAAAACAAATAGTTTTTTATTTTCATATGCCACTGATGTTGAACCCGCAGGCGATCACCAGTGGTGGGCGATTTTTTTGACACAGAAAAAATTAATTCCCGATAGTTTTCAGCTTATCTACCTGCATTCCATAGCCTTCTTGTGGTCCACCGTAAGCTCCTCTTCCACAATACCATCCTTCTGCGCCCAATGCACAACCTGCATTTTGCAAGACAGCATCTCTCATTAATAGAATCCCTTCAAAATTACCCGAATATAAAACAGAATCAGAATTTATTTTCTCGCACGTATCTTGAAACATCCTTCGTGTACTTTCAGTTGCTTCCGCACATTTTCCAACATAGCCATTTTCAGTTGTACTACATCCCGTTGCGCTTAAAATAGCTGCACTAACAATTAATTTTTCTAACATATTCATTTTAAATTCCTCCCTTTTATAACAACTATTTTAACTTAAAAATGCTTAATATTTATAAATATTTCCATAATTTTATTACTCATTAATAGCTACACTATTTTCTAACACCAATTTTTATTAACTACTAAAAAGAAGTAAAAAGATTTATAAATAGGCTCTCTTTTCAGCATATCATGTCTAAAACCTATGGTATAATTTCTGACTTGCATTGCACTAATCTACAAATTATTTCTCTAGCAATTGACATTCTCAAACAAGAAGAAATAAACGCTCTCGTTCTAAACGGTGATTTAATTGGCGATCAAACCACCTACCATCCCCAGGATTATCTTGCTACTATCCTCAATTACGCTGGAGAATCTGATTTAGAAACCTATGTCCTTCCCGGAAGCCATGAAGAATTTCATCTCTTCGAACCGGTGGTAGACCATTTCAGTAAGAAATTTAATAATATCATCAATACTAGCGATTATCAAAAAGTAGAACAAAATGATCATCACTTAATTTTTCTTCCTGGATCTGATTGGCGTACTGGCGATGCCGTTAATCATGGTTATTCCGTAGAAGAATTAAATGGTTCTGGCATTTACAAACATAAAGACCAATATATTCGGGTATTCAATCTTCACGACCTAAAAAAATTAGTAACCGAACCAGATAAAACTATTCTCTTTAGTCACATCCCCCGCAGGTTTTCCAACCCTGAGACCGGAGTAGACACTGCAGAATTTTATGAAGCTCAACAACCATTCCAATTAAATCATAAACCAGTTGACGTAGGGAGTATATTCCCTAAGATTGTTGGTGATCAACTCTCTAAACAAGGAGCCCCTCTTCAATTTAAACGAGAAAATCGTGGCAATGAAATTTTACAAAAACTATATACAGAATTAGGCGTAACCAAAAATATTACTGGCCACTTTCATGAATCTGCTGGAAAAGCCCATGACTCTTATGGTAATCCCCTCGAAGAAGGTTTATTCGTTTCTCATCTTTTCTATAACGCCTCTTGTCTAGACCGTCTTATGATTGGCATGGTTACCATTGACAACAATAAAGTAGCTTATGAAAATATTGATTTAAGAAATTATTCGAACTAAGTTTTACCCATGACCCTCTTCTAAAATCCGTTTCAAATGTTCAGAAATAACCTTTCCCGATGCTTTTCCCGCAAACCTTTTCATGCACAATCCCATAAGTGCCGATATCGGTGCTCCCTTCTGAGCCGCAATAACCTCTAAAATACCTTTATGCAATTCTTCTGTTGATAATCCCTCATACCGTTTCACATCAAAATTACCATTAATCATATCTATTAATACATCAAGCACAATATCCTTATGGATTTTTCCCTTATCCAAATAAAAAAATAATAATCTAAAATCATCTTCCTGCAATTTCTCACTGTCTAACGTATATTTTCGTTTAATCTCTAACGGCGTAGAGATTAATGTTTCAGCAATAAACGCTGGTTTAATTACTCCATACCTTGTCGTCATCTCTTCAAATAAATTCATCAAATCCGATTTAGCCACAAACTCCGCTAAATCCTTGCTTAATCCCCACTCTTCTTGATACCGTTTCATCTTATTCTCTAACGCTTCCGGTACTTCTACATTCTCTATATTGACTCTCACTAACGGCACATCAGTTTCCGGATACATTCTTGCCGCTCCCGGCATTGGTCGCATATAAGATGTAGTTCCATCAGGATTTGCCCTTCTAACCTCTCCTGGCACTCCTTTAAATACTTCCACCACTCGTTCATATACAGCTTCTAACGCCCGCTGCGCTTTTTCTTCTACATCCGCTACCATCACAAACGCATCGTTTTCGCCGCATTGTAATTCTTTCTTGATATCGTCAACTTCTTGGGCAGTTATCCCATAATTTGGCAACTCATCAGAATGAAAAATACCTCCCACACCAGCTTTGATTTTAGCTCTTCCCGCCAATTCTGTACCCAATCTATACCCCGGTTGTAATTCTCTTCCTATATAACCCTTAAATCCTCTTACATTCATCGCTAAAATTTTTCCTCTTCTTCCTAATGCCTTTAATATTATGGTAGAAATAGAGCTTTTAAATAATGGAGTAACATCACTTATTTCTAACGGTTTAACTACAACCTCCGTTAATTCCTCTCTTATCTTCAATAACTCTTCCTGTCGTTTAACTTCTAACGCCACCCATGTCGACAACATCTTTAAATCCTGCGCACCCTTAATTTCCACCCGCGTACCTTCGCGAATAGAAACATTCAAATCTTGCCGTATCGTTCCCAATCCTCTTTTCACCCCGGGAAGAGAACGCAATAACAATCCTATCTTCTTCGCCGTTTCTTGGCATTGTTCTGGACTTTTAATATCCGGAGCCGTTCCGATTTCAATTAAAGGAATACCTAACCGATCTAATCTATATCTTTTTTCTTCATCACTTTCTGAAATAATTTTACATGCATCTTCCTCAAGATTAATTCCTATAATACCTACCTCTCCCTCGGAAGTGCTTATTTTTCCTTTCCATGCCACTAACGCCGTTCTTTGAAACCCTGAAGTATTAGAACCATCTATCACCGTCTTGCGCATCACTTGCACCACCGGAATAACTTCCGCCTTAACCATCGTGCAAAACTGCAACACCGTGTATAACGCCTCTTTATTCATTTCACGTGGTGGCTCAGAATCTGTTTCCACTAAACAATTCGTATCCTTATAACCCTCATAAACAAAATTTTTATTACGTAATTGTTCTTGCCTAGCCGCAATATCCACCTCACCGCGTTCACCCGCCGAAGCTCGCAATTTTCTTTTAATCACAAAATGCGGTTGATCATCTCTAAGCAGCGTCGGACAATCACAAAATAATTTTTTCCCCTCCAACTGTTGATGAATTTCAATTCCACACTTCAATCCTGAATTTTTCATATTATCCCCATATCTCTTCACGTCTTCTTTAATTTAAATACGAGGGACTGAGCCTTACGAATATCCCTCTGACCTAACATGCATATTTTCCGTGAGGAAAGTCACGAACGTTAGTAAGTATATTTACTTGCAATTTTAATTCTGCATCTAATATCTAACCCCTCATAAGACATAATTTCCAGAATAATTACCTTGTTTAAAAATGTTTATCTTTCATCGGGCTGTGGGACAGTAAAATCTAATTTTTGAGAATGATTACATACACTCTTTTCCCAATTTGTTTTTTCTGAGCATCAATCTTTGCTCCATTCCCATAGGGTGTAACTCTCCTCTCAAAGATTTCCTCCACTTCATCTTCA
>JACPNA010000053.1 GCA_016185725.1 Candidatus Woesearchaeota archaeon
GGGAAAAAGAAAAGCTTTATATAAAAGCTCAAAAAACAATAGTTAAGCATGACGAAGAAAAGTATCATCACCATGCTTTAAGTTAAAAAAATGGCACAACGCGCAAGAATTAAATTAGCAAGTACTGAGATTGAAAAAATCAATCAGATCTGTTCTGACATCAAAGACATTACGCAAAAAACCGGTGTTGACATTAAAGGACCTATTCCTCTTCCTACTAAAAAATTAAAAGTAACAACGAGAAAATCTCCTTCTGGTGAAGGAAAAGCATCTTGGGAACGATACGAATTGCGTATCCATAAACGACTGATTGACCTTGGCGCCGACGAACGAACTCTGCGTTTAGTCATGAGAGTGCCTATTCCAGAAGGATTAAACATCGAAATCGAAATGGTTGATATTTAATTCTTAAAAAGTAGTTTATTTTCGCTCAATTTTATATTTTTTTTAATTATTATACTCTGATTCTCCCCCATTTTTTAGGTTTTATTTGTTACAATTAAGTAGTTACAATACAACATTTTATAAATACACCGCTATTTTTATTTGAAAATGTCTTTAGAAATAACCATCACCAGCGAACGGAAAGGCTCTAATCCAGGAGGTAAATGCTCTATTTCAATTTATGGTCTAGATACATCATCGTACATAAAATATTGCAATCTCTCTCATCTCCATGATAGCTATCTTACTGCTCAACATCAACCTTTCTATGAAGCTATAACTCTAGCTTTATGCCAACGTCTTGGTCTTATCGTCCCAAGCTATTACATCATTATAAATAATAAGAGAAAAATTAAATTTAATTATACACACAGCATGCCAAAACTATCTGAGGATAAACCCTATTATTTTGCTTCTGAACTTATCACCCTTCCCGAACAAGAAGACCAAGAAGAATTACACCAAGCATTAATGCAGGAAAAAATATATCGTGACCTTCTTCTCATCTCTGATGTTTCTGGTAAAAAACAAAATTTTGCCTATTTTGAACATCCTTCGCCCCATGTCCTCTATATTGATGTGGGATGTAGTTTCGTTGATAGTGTTAATGGTATACTCAACCAAAGAAACGGGAAAAAGATTAATCTCTCAAAACAAGAATTAAAAAACGCGCATAAACTTGCTGAACGCTATGACTTATATACCAATCATAAAACAGATATTATGAGTATTGATGACATTATTAATCTTCTTCCTTGTTTAGAGTTACCCACGCTAAATCCCGCTAAAACAATTATAGTTGAAGATATATTAAGTACACAAGAGATTGAAGAGATACAACTAATCCTATTGGCAAATATTCCTTCTTTTATAAAAAAACATAAAGAATCCCCTAATATTGTAGATACACGGTGAGGAATAACAATCTTTAAATATTCTTAAATAAACCCTCTTAACCATGCCTGAAGACCTATCTATCAATGGACTAAAACAATGGACATTTTACATTTTAGGCTGGTTATTCGGTTCTTTAAATCCTTTATTTTGGATCATGATGTATATGGCTTATCTAGCTTATGACCAAGAAGAAAAATTTTTTAACCCGCAATTTCATCAGCGCGTTTACTTTTTTGGTGTTGGCATAAGCCTGCTTTTAATCATTCTCTACATCATTACTATGATTTTTTAAAGAAAGGCGCCAGCACCCGGATTTGAATTTCCCGATTAATAGGATTTCTTAGTAAATTGGTGGACTTTAACCAACCCTGTTTTTACGAGATTTTTCCTAAAAATCTCCGGGAGTTCCTTGCGGAATCGGTTAGCTCATCATCCAGTTCGAGATTCGTCTCTAAACATCCGACGCTATACCGGATTAAGCGATGCTGGCATAACAATTAAAGAACATACCCAGTTTATAAAAATAACTAAAAAAAATAAAACAAAAATACAAAAAAAAATTATCTTCTCTTTTTCTTTGTTGCTGGAGCACTGACGCTTGACGTACCGCAACACTGACCGCAAGCAGTACCAGCTCTTACAAAACCGATAACTCCCCAAACAGTCATTAATAAAGCTCCCCAAGTTACCCAGCCGTCTATTCCGTCCCACAATGGCCAAACATACGCATTCATCAGCAACAGAAGTCCAAAAAACAACTTCTTAACTGCTTTCCATCTGCCGCATAACCAATGTCCGCAACTTGCACAAGTTCCACAACACATTATAATCACCTCTTTTTATATTTGGTAGTAAAATCTTATAGTTTAAAAAGCTATCTTTTTATTACTCCCTTTGTTCTATCTAATCACCTATAAATTAATAAATAAAATCTAATTAATTCCAATTTATGGGCGCGTGGCTCAACGGTACTTTGCTTAAACAAAGCGTAATAGAGCGCTTCGTTCGCAACGAAGAGGTTTCGGGTTCAAAAGCTAATATCTTAAGCGAAATGGATGGTTATAAGTAAAATCTTCCGCGACGATTAGATGTTTAACAGAAAATCCCGACGCGTCCACTCCTAATCATACTACTGTAGACCAATGGTTTCGTTCATTCACATTGAAGTAAGTTTCGTTTCACTCAAGCTCACTAACAATTAATTCCTATTCATACGGTTGTGGTCTAACGGCATGATCCGAGCTTCCCAAGCAACTTTTAAGAAAGTTGCATCAAAACAAACCTTTCGGGGCAAAATGGAAAAAGCTTGTGACCCGGGTTCAATAAATATACTTTTGAAAATCCCGGCAACCGTATATTTATTATCCTAAAATTTTATTTAACAATAAAAATGGGTAAATTTTAATTCTCTTCTTCCGTAGAATCTTCCTCGCGTCTTATAACTTTAACTGCATCCATTTTAACCGTTATAGGAATAGGAACGGCTGACTCTAATAACTCCACCACTATCTCTTCCTTCTGTTTATTTATTCTAATTACTTTTGCATTTTCCCGTTTAAATGCGCCAGAAATAATTTCCACAATATCATTCTTGCGAATATTCATTTCAACTTTAATTTGTTCTAACATATGCTCAATTTCTTGATACGGAATCTCTACCGGTAATAATCCTCGTGCATACGGTACGCCTTGTAATACCGCTTCCGCCTCAGTTTTAGAAGTAACCTCTATGAAAATATAACCACGCATACCATGCGATCTAATAACTGCTAAAATACCACAAGCAGGGTCTTTTTGTAATTTCGATATTAAATAATCTACCACTTGATCTTCTCTATTAGCCGCTGTTCTTAATCCGTATAAGTGTGTTTCCATTGTTTAAAATAATAATTGTTTTATGAGGAATATCACAAATCCTAATAGTCCGATAACCGCAATACCTAAACCCGTGACTTTCAACAAACTTTTATACTCTGTCCAATCCGGCTTCTTAGTAATTCTTAAAACTCTCCCCGTTTCCTTAATAAAACGTTTCAACTTTCCTTGCTGTTGAACCTGCTCGAACTCCTGCTCTTCCATTATTACGCTAAAACAAAGCTTATGCTTTATAAACCTTACTATTCTTTTTAAAATAACTATTGTAAATAAGCTAAGTTTAAAATATAATCCCTCGTTTCAACCCTATGAATTGTAATTATTTAAGATATTATGCCACGCAGTTCATTAGAAGTACTGGCTTATTTTTATCACTCTACTTGTATATGAAGCATACCAAAATCCATTGAATAATCAAGGTATTCTTATACTAAGTCATCGCTGTGCAAGTATTTTAACTCTTAACACTAATACTTCTTAACACCAATACTAATTCATTAAGAGAAAAATGGGATTTATCACCTTTAGAAAAAATAGTTAATTACCCGCAAAATACTTAAAAATAATCCTGCTTCTATTTAAGCTATGAACTTCCACTTCCTCCAACAACAATACCACAACTGCACCAAATGTCCTAAACTCTGTCAATCCCGTTCGCAAGTAGTTTTTGGTAACGGCAACCCTAATGCCAAAATCCTCTTTATCGGCGAATCTCCTGGTGTAACTGAAGACAAACAAGGCATTCCCTTCTGTGGCATGTCTGGTCAAATCCTCCAACAACTCTTAGCCACCATTAATTTAACTAGAGAAGATATCTTCATTACCAATACTATCCTCTGCCATCCAGAAAATAATCGCAACCCTGAACAAGAAGAAGTCAACAACTGTCGTGAACGTCTAGACCAATTAATCCAAGTCATACAGCCAAAAGTCATCGTCACTATTGGCAACTTTGCCACCGAAAGAATCCTCAACAAAAAAGGCATTACCCAACTACGAGGAAAAGTTCATCCCGCTATAATCAACAACCAAGAAATTTCTGTTATTCCCATCATCCATCCTGCCAATTACCTCTACAACGGCAGAAATCCAGAAATGTTCAAACAAATGACCTCTGACTTCCAATTAATCAACTCCGTCATCCAAAAACAAAATAAACAAAAAAATTTAACCGACTTTTAAAATAGGACGAACTATCAATAACCACCAGTCAATAGACGTGGTGGTATGACCACTTAGTCTACAAACGCTGTTAGTCTATATTGTTTTGCTTGACCTCTAGCCGAACCATATTTTTGCTGTTTAACATAATTCACAGTAAATTTTACATTTTCGGGAGTTCCACCATATGATGCTGGACTCCATAAACCACTATTCCAGAATAAACCACCTTCTGCTTTAGATTTCTTCAGTTCTGGAAAAACCATAAAGAACTTACGACCGACAAACCCTTTCACTTTTTTAGCAAGCTCAGGCTTGCTTTTTATCCCGAGATCAAGAACCATGTGAACATGGTTATCATCA
>JACPNA010000054.1 GCA_016185725.1 Candidatus Woesearchaeota archaeon
GCTTTTGGATCTAAATCAACACCAAATATATTATTCTTTAAAATTTCAATCTTCCGCCCATACGTTGCAGAAACACCAGAAGTATCTAACTTCATCTGATCGCTATCTTTATTTTTCTTTTTATCCAGCGTAACCAAATAATCAAATGCTTTCATTAAGAAAGAACCAGAGCCGCAGGCAGGATCGAGAACTTTAATCTTTGATAAATCAACCTTTTTATCTTTAGCCAATTCACCAATGGTATTTTTAACAATATAATCAACTACATACGTGGGAGTGTAATAAATGCCCTGCTCTTTGCGGTGAGCCTTGCCTTCTACTAATTTTCCTCTCTTTTCAGTTTTCTTTAGAATATATCCTAAATATTGCTCATAAATATTTCCTAAAACATCGGCATCAATAGCAGAAAAGTCATAATGAACTGTCTCATCAGCAGTTTTGAATAATCCATAGATGATCTTCTCCAATATGTCATCATCAATGTTTAACTCTTCGCAGAGATGAAACGAAAATAATTTACTGTTATAAATATCATCAATATATCTAAACGTATTGTTCAACTTTTTGTACACTCTTTTGGCGCGATCTTCTCTAATGAGAGATTGTAAAATAGGAGCTTCTAATTGTTTATCTTCAAGTGTACGAATAAATATCAGTCTATCAATTATTCTCTGGATGGCTTCATCTAATTCCTCAGCGCTTAGATTTTTAGAAGCATTATTTTTAAGAATATTCTTTGTCAATAATTCCCTAAATCTCGTTAAATCGCTTAATAATTGTTTATCAACAGGTACTTTTTTAGCTTTCTTACCCCATTTTTCTGCTTCGGTATCAATCACACCGCTTTCTAAGCTTTCTCTTGACAAAAGCCATAACTGCTCAAATCTATCTAAAAACTGATTACAACTCAAACTAAAAAAAAGATTTTGTAATGGATTGCTGGATTTCCACTCGGCATTAAATACTTTAATCCCCTCAAAATCAGTTAATAGCGCCCACGTTGCTCCTTTATGCCAAGCGTAATTTATGGCTTGTTCAGCAAATTCAACTCGATCTAAATCTTCTTTGATAGCTTTAGCTTCTAAAAATAATTTGGGGATGCTTTGAATACGAAAAGCATAATCTACTCTTCCTTTAGATATTTTTTCTTCTGCTGTAACTTCTTCGCCATCCTCTACACTCCAACCTAATGCCCTAAATAATGGAAGAATGAAATCTTTTTTGGTCATCTCTTCATTATAAGATTTGACTTTTCCAGCTTCAACTAAACGATTATATTTTTCTACAAGAAGCTTAATTTCCTCTTTTGCTTTATCCTTATTATTCACTTTTTCTTCCTCGCTCCTCATTCAACACATAACAAGCTCCTCAATATGAACTTACCTTTTTAACATATTTGAATTTCAATAAATTGGTAATGTCAGCTATTGCTGTTCCAAAATATAAAGCTTTCCACCATAAAGTCGCAGGTTTTCTCGCTCCCACCAACGAATAAAATTGAACTCTCCGCTATATTAGAAAATAAATGATACATGATTAAAAAAACTAACCAAGGATGTAATTTCCAAGTCAAAGAAAACCGACCACCACCAGTCAATAGACCGGTGGCATGCTCGTCTGCGGGTTCGGGTCGGTTTTCTGACCATGCTTTTTCCACTTTAAGTGTTAGTGGATGTGTACCACCAGTGAAACACACTGGTGGAAAAAGCATATTTTATTTTAGTATACTTTTTCTGAGTTCGAAATCGAAGCGAGAGAGGAATTCTTGAGCGATCTTCTTGCTTTTAGTGTTTATGTATTCATAGATATCTTTACTAAAACAATGGGCACAGATGGCCATGGGTTGATGACAGAAAAGGCAGGAAACGTCGCCAGGGAGTTTATAGCCATAAATGTTCTTGGCTAAGCGAGGATTATACTCACTAACCATAACTTGCATATGTTGGGCTAGACATTCGGCGCAGATGGGCTGGGTAATTATATCGTCACACTCTGCGCATAAAGCATAGGGTTTTTTGGTAAGGGTTGCGGGGATCACCTCTGAATAGATTTATTTTAAGAGTAGTGTGCGTGATAGTCAAAGAAAGGAAATTATACCATTTTGTTGTTGGGCACAAAGGAAATAAAGTAGAGGGAGTATATATATGTTTTTTATTTAGAATATAAAAGGTATATGCTATTATGGTAGAAAGGCGTCCGAGCACAAGACTTCTTTCCGAGAGAGGAATAGAGTTTAAAGAAAAATAACTATTTCTCTCTAATTATCTTTTCCACTTTATTCACAAAATAGATTGCTTTTTCACCAAGATTCTCAGCTAAACCAGGTTCATATTCTACAGAAATCGAATACGTTGCATCTTCCTGATGATTTTTCAATTCCATAGACTCCTTAATATCCTCTTCTGCCATGATTGTTTTAGCCACTGTTTTCAAATCTTTTTTTGAAATATGCTGAGGATAAAATAATTTTATCAAAATAGAAATTGTTGCAA
>JACPNA010000055.1 GCA_016185725.1 Candidatus Woesearchaeota archaeon
GTGGATTCTCTGAGGACAAGAAAAGAACGGGATGGAGATTTGCTCAGAAAAGAGAGGAGCGTATAGATACTGCGTATGGGCTCACCACATTATGGCATAACCTGTTTTGGATAGGAGCATAACTTTACTGTCCCACAGCCCAATATTCCAAAACATTTTTAAACCCCAAAATAATCATCACCTATAATCTATATAATCAGACATAATATTCAAAACATAGAATAACATTCAAAAAGAGGTGTAAATATGAAAAAGAAAGGTTCTCTTAACCTATCCATTGAAGCAATTGTCGTAGTTGTTATTGCGTTTACTGTTCTTGGTCTAGGATTGACATTTGTTAAAACCCAAATTGGTGATATAGGTAAAACTGCCAGTTCTATTCAAGAACAAATCAGCCAGCAAATTCTCGATGACCTTCGAACAGGAAATAAAAAACTAAGTTTTCCAGCTACAAAATTAAATTTAGCTACCAATGAAGAATCTGTTCAAGCTATCGGATTAAAAAATACAGAGGATAGTCCCGTGGAAGTGATTATTGGTTTCCAAGTTAAATCTGGCAATGATTTTCCAGATTTTAAGTCTGAACAAGTTTTACCGTTTAAAAACGGTGCAATCGATGTCAAAGCTAAGATCAGTTGGGATGACAGCACTCAAAAACTAAAACCAGGAGAATCTAAGGTTTTCCCGGTTACTATGACCGCGCCAGACAAAACAGGCAATTACCTCTACAAAATTATTATTAAAAAAGCAGGAACCGGTGAAGAATTTGATTCAAGAACCTTCTTCATCAAAACATCATAGGTGAGATTCATGGCAAAAATAAAAAAACGAATGACCGCACAGCAAGAATTTGAGATCATGAAATTAGTCTTAGATAAATTTCTTTGGCTAGGCTTCATCATCATGGGCTTTGGCATGTATCAATCCCTGAGCCAATCCAGTGTTTTAGCTGGTTTATGGTATATGATTGCCGGTGCAATTGTACTACTCTTATTCTTAATCTTGATAGTTAAAGAATATGAGATTTGGAAATAACTTTTTTAATTCTTAACACATCTAACTTCCATTTTTGCATTTATACTATAACATGAAAAATAATCTGAGATATTATTCTCAAAATGTATTACCACTTCTGTTGAACCATTACATCCATCAGGATCATTTTTACTATCCGTCCAGTACATTCCACAATTACCTTGAAATTCTGGATAAAAATTACAATTTTCTTTTCCCTTGTAATTTATAATTTCTAATAATATTAATGTTGTAGGTAATTCCCAATTATTATCCCCTCCCAAAGAAAGATTATTACAATAATTAACTGCCTCAGTCCAATTTTTATTTGACACCGAACCCTTTTGCCAAATTCTATTATTAATCATGTCTTTAATTGTTCCATCACCTAAATCTTGAAATGGTTGTGATAGTTTTTCTATACACATTCCATTCACACAACTTTCATTTGAATTACAAGAATCAAAAACATTCTCCAACTTCCCGCAGCTATCCTGCCAATATACATTATTACCCTCACAAACTTTCGAAGCATGAGTAACACATTTATCAGCGACATTCTCAACATACAATTTAATCGCTGCCGCTCCTATCTCTATCGCTCGAGTACCTTGAATCTCCCATTGCGCTTCTAATACTTTAGTATCTAACACATAATGCGGTTTATGTGGTATTTTTCTCTCATCCATAAACGCCGTTAAGAAGCTCTTCCGTGCGATCGGCACTTCTACTCCCTCAATAGTATGATAATAATACGTTCGCTTACCCTCTTTTTTAGCCGCCAGATCAGCAACAGCCGGCGCATCATAATTACCCATAGTATCATCACTAAAAAAATTTTCTCCCGTCTTCTGGACAACATCCTTAAAAATATCATCTATTGTTTTGTAGTTGGTAATCGTACTCGGTGTCAATAACGCCAGTTTACTGTTATCCTCTGCCCAGCTTTCAAAACTATCCCCATGAACATACGAATGAATATTAAAATCTTCCAGTGTAATTAACCAGATTGGACCAGGATGGGCATCATTCCGCACATGCGCCGGCGCAGTCGCATCTTGCAATAAATGTAAAACATGCCCTAAACTTTCGAGATTTTTTTCTGTCACCACCCTCTGCCAGCTGTTGTCGCCATAAGGATATTTCCCCTTCGTTTTCTGTGCAACAAGCACTTGATAAAATTGTCGTATTCCCTGGGGCATGGCATCAAACGGAATATCCCCTAATTGTTTTTCTGCAGATTGACCCCATTGCTGCGAACTGGGAAAACTCCAAATTCCTTTTCCCGTACCCATCTCAGTAAAATGATTAAAAGAACGGATAAAACAGAATTCGGGACTATCTTCTTCAATAGCCCCTTTTTCCAGCAATAATTTCTCTTCTTCCGTAAATGTATATTGTGGATACAACGTTTCGTATAATTCTACACTTTTTCTTGTTAATAAGGGATGTGTTCCCTTCTCTACAACTTTCCCGCAAAACGTTCCATCTATGGCTCCCGGAGAATACGAAGCACTTTGTGTTGGAAACAACGCTGTTGCTACCGCAATCGCACTTGCTACTATTCCTTTCTTAAAATCTAATTGTGCATGCATCATGATTATCACATTGAACGATGATTGGAAACTCTTCACCCTTCACAATTATATTATACTCCCAAAAATGTAACGTTGGTGATTGATAGGAAGGACTCATGCCTTGCCATAAAGGCATCGCTTGAGCTAATTCTGTAAGATTAATCTTAGAAAAAAAATCTTTATATTTATTTTGCACATGAGGCGAAATATACTTCAATGCTCCATTCAACTCATTATTCTGCAATGCCTCCTTAAATAGAGAATACGCTTCTTGTGGTGTCTTTGCTGTAGGAAATGGAGAGGGAGTATTAGTTTGATTGTTATTTATATTATTAGTATCATTTCTATTATTACTGCCTAAAATACAGCGATTATTTTGACAGATGTACACCCCACTGCAATTTCCATCATTCAAACAGTACCCTCCCTTACCGCTGACGCAGTGTTGATTTTCACACACGAATTGTCCATCGCACGTAGAATCGGTTAAACAATATTGTCCTAGACTTGCATTTTGTGCTGCTGGTTCTTGAACACCGCAGCCATTTCCTGCGTATAATGATATTACACTAATAAGAGGAAGCATTCTTATTCCAAACAATTTTTGTACAATAATCTGTTCTAAATTCATAGTTGTCGAATTATAAACACCCTTTAAATACTTTTTTCTTATTTTTTGCCTCACCGAAAAAAAAAATCAAACAAGAAAAACAACCTAAAAAATAAACATTTAAATACAAAAAACTATTACTAAGCAAAATGCACAACAAAGGCGCAATTGAATTGTCTATCAATACTTTAGTCATAATAATCATTTCTATAGTAATTCTCTCCGCTGGAATAACCCTTCTCTATAAATTCATTGGTGGAGCTGAAGAAATAAAAACTAAATTAGACACACAAACTAACGCCGAACTCGAACGTCTTTTAGTTGACCAAGGCAAACAAGTTTCCTTACCTCTACACGTTGCTGATGTGCCCCGTGGCGAGAATCATGTCTTTGGCTTAGGCATCTTAAACATCGGCGGCCAGCTGAATGGCAAGAACATTGGCGAAGAATTCACTATGCGAGCCGAATTCATTAAACTTGTTGATCTCCAAAACAAGAATATTACTGGCAAAGTAATTAAAGAAGAAATCAACCAATGGCTTCTTTACGACAGCGAACCACAAATAATGAGAGAAAATGAACATACCAAACTATCCATTCTAGTTAATGTTCCCACTTCTGCATTGACAGGTCAATATATTTTCGACGCTAAAGTTATCCTTAACGACGGTCGTCAATATGGCAATACCCAAAAATTCTATGTAAATGTGAAATAACGATGTTAGGCGACAGAGAAACGCAGTTTTGAGACATCTAAATCTGTAAGACGAAAGAGGAGTATGACAGAACAGTGCACAATAGATTTAAATAAAAATTAGGCTTTTTCTCTAAAGAATGAAAACGGTTGCAATAACTATGCATGATTTAGAAGAATTATTGTATACACTAAATCAACCACCCAAAGGATTAGAAACATTTAAATTAGAAGGAACTATTTCCCTATCAACAGTTCATGCTTCAATCTGTTACTATAGCGGGATACTTTCAATTTTTAGAAATTCTAATAACGAAGATGGATGGTACAGTGTAGAAAAGTTCATTGATGACCGTGATGAACGTTCACCCAATTTTAGCGCTCAATTCTATAAAATAAGTGATTGGAGCTATGTACCATTCGATCCATTATGTTCTGAACCATCTCATTATATGAAAGCAACAGTTATTCTTGGCAGCAAGAAGTCAGAACTAACGGCAGAAGCCTCATTATATATGAAAGTAGACTATAAACTTTTCAAAAAAGATATAAAATATTTTGAAAAATTGAAAGAGAAATTTCCTTAATAGCCGTAACGAATAATATTTTATCTAATATTTTGCCTAATGTTATCCCCCAACTCGTTATCAAAATAATACTTAAAATATGCTTTTTCCACCAGTGTGTTTCACTTGTGGTACACATCCACTAACACTTAAAGTGGAAAAAGCATGGTCAGAAAACTGACCAGAGCAAAGCGAGCATGGGTGGTCGGTTTTCCTGGACATTCACCGAAGTAATTCCCTCAACTTCTCTTTCGGTTCTTTCGCGCAAACAATCCCATGAGCTAATAATACCCCCGACGCGCCTAACTTTAACGCATTAACCAAATCCTCCCGAGAATGCACACCTGCCCCGCATAAAATCTTCGTCTGAAAACCTTTCTTCTTCACAATTTTAACCGCATCAGCAATAACCTTCTTCTTCACGCTCGTAACTGAAATATCACCGCCAATCAACTCTGCCGGTTCATACGCAATATAATCCGGCTTTAAATTAACCATCAGTGACACTTCTGCAAGTGAAGAAGCGCAAATTACAATTTTCAATCCTACCCGCTTACATTCTAAAATAATATTTTGTAAAACACCAAACGGTATTTTTTTCTCAGAATGATTCAAAATAGTTCCATAACCACCTACTTCTGCCACTTCAGCTGGTAATACGCTTCCTGTATACGCCCCATGCATATGATAATCTACATATTGTGCAAATACCTTACCTTGTTTTAACTCAGATAATTCTTTCAACAGCACAATAGATGGCGCGATAGCAATCTCATATTTCTTACTCTTAACCAAAAACATTTCTTTAGCTAATTTTACACCAGAAAAACCTACACTTTCCTTATAATTCTTAAAATTAATTAATATTAACGGTTTCATTTATTTAACCTTATAATCAACATCAATATACCCCTTATTTTTCTTAATATTAATATTTCTCGTTTTTCTAAAAAATTTAACTACTAAACCAATGGCAATAAGCAAAATCACTATAGGTATTAGCAATATTAACGAACTAAAAATCAATCCTAAAACAATAATTAAAATTAATAATCCGATGATTCCTATAATCAACCTTTTTACCCACTGTAAGCCTATCATCATCTTGAAAATAAGGAAAACTATACGATATAAAAAACCTTCTATTCTCCTGGCTCTGTAGAAAAAGTCGCGGTCTAGACCAATATATAATATGCTTTTTCCACCAGTGTGTTTCACTGGTGGTACACATCCACTAACACATAAAGTGGAAAAAGCATGGTCAGAAAACCGACCACCACAGTCTATTGACTGGTGGTGGTCGGTTTTCTTTGACAACAAGAACTGTTTTTCAAAGTTCTCTAAATGAGAATTAATAGGTGTTCCTCTTCAAAAACACTTCCAAAGGAGCACTTATTTTACAGCCAAGGCAACTTTTTCATAGATTTTCTACAGAGTCTATTCCTCTCTATATCACTCTCCTCCAACCTACGCATCGCATTGCTTAATAATTTCATCCACCACACTCGTAATATACTTAATAACCTCATTATCTTGAACATGTGGGTGTGCTCTTCTATATTCTAATGCCCTTGCCGCACTAGCAATTGCCACCATCTGTATTTTAAAATTAAAATCATCCTTACGCCTTTTTTTATCCATAACTATCACCTAAAAAACAAAAATTAATTTATCTATTTAAACTATTCGTCACTCCCCCATTCAATTCCTTCTTCGATTTCCAGAAGAAAAATCCTAATACTACAAAGGTAATTGTCGGCGAAACATAACTAGGAATATGCACTCCCAACGCATCTACAATCATTACTGTTCCTAATCCTAAAATAGAATACATCGCCCCATTTTTCAAATACTTATACTTCTTGATTCGTTCAATATTTCCTACGGTCATTTGTCTAACTACTATCGCTCCTAAACCATTTCCTATTAGGATTAAAGGCACAACTAATGTAAATGCAAATGCTCCCAAAACACCATCAATAGAGAAGGTCATATCAATAACTTCCAAATACATTATTTTGCTGATATCAGATAAGTTTCCTTTTCCGTGCAGCATCTCGTGCTCAACTTTTTCTGCATTCTGTTTAAAACCATGCGTAATAAAAAATGCCGTTGAACCGATAACTGCGCCAAGCGCCATTAACGGATTATTTTTTATCGAAATCCAAACTAAACTCGTTAATATCACGGAAATTACCGCATAAAACCAAACTCCCTGTTTAGCAAAAAATCGTTCTGCATGCAGACCATAAATCTTTGGCTCTAAGAATAACCAATGAAAAAAAAGAAACACTAAAAAAATACCCCCTCCCATAAGTAATACCGGAGCCGATGCTTCTATCGCTTTAACAACTATTGGATCAGAACTAAACGTTGCCGTCAACGAACCAAAAAATCCTAACGAAGGAGTTGAAATCCAAATAATTACCCACGGTAATAATCCTCTTACAATAAATACCGCAAACAAAACACCCCACCATAAAAACCACTTCTGTGCCTTTTTGGACATCGTCCGTAAAACTTCCGCATTGATGACAGCATTATCAATACTGCTGATAGTTTCAAATAAACATAAACCTACTACAATCAAAACGATGGACATAACATCAACAGCCATATAAAAAACAAAAAACTAAACATTCTATTTAAACTTTCTCAAAACACTGTCCTCAACAGGCTGTGGGACAGTAAAGTTATGCTCCTATCCAAAACAGGTTATGCCATAATGTGGTGAGCCCATACGCAGTATCTATACGCTCCTCTCTTTTCTGAGCAAATCTCCATCCCGTTCTTTTCTTGTCCTCAGAGAATCCAC
>JACPNA010000050.1 GCA_016185725.1 Candidatus Woesearchaeota archaeon
AGTATACCTGCTCTTCTCTTTGGTTAGCGGTGTAATATTTATAATTTGTCCCATGGTGGTGATAAAACACCTACAGAATTTAATATTTTACCTAAGTAATGGGATAAATAAATATAATGAAGCATCACTTTCTCTTTTTTAGGCGTGATTTTTTACCTTTTATCCCTTTTCTATGGCGTGCTTTAGCTAGTTTTATTAGTTTGGCGACTTTTGTTTCTTTACCTTTAGTGCTTTTTTTCCTGCCTTTGTTTTTGCTTTTTACAGCTTTCTTCTTTCGTTTTATTTTTTTCATCGTGGAAATTTAATAAAGGATTGTATAAGACTGGACTCGGTGAAAAAGTGCCTTAAACAACCACCAACTACAAACTTAACCTGTCGGCTTGTTTTAAAGGTTATCTTCTTCGTTCCTTAATCAAGCTTAACGGGTACAGGTTTCGTCTGGTGAGTTATAGTCCAGCCACCAGATTAATGGCTAAATACCCGACATAGGCAGCTAAGGTAACACTCTTTTCAGAGCAACCGAATTGTCCTTATTAATGGAAGAAACGAATAATAGTATATATCTCTTTTTAGAGAAAATGGGATAAATAGAGGAGAAGGAGTAGGGAAGAAGGAACAGGGCAGGGCTATCAAGTGTATTGTTATTACTATTTCTCCTTTAAATAGAAGATTATATTGGTCACAAGAAATGAAGTTACTGCTTCATTTTAGATATAGCAAATGTGTTAAATAATCGTACTTTTATTCACACATTTGTTTATTAGTAATTGTGAACAAATATACGAAAATAATTCACAGTTACTATATTGGTGTAGAGAGGTATGAAATTAGGTAGTTTCTTGATTTCTTGTGAAGCTTTTGCTTCATCTTGTGTGGGCAGCTGAAGGGTAGTTTTCTTTTGTGAGTAGTAAACGTCTAGAACATTTTATAAAGATATTCATTGCTTAGAGGGCGATGAGATATGGGAGATTAGCAAGGGCAGGATTAGTGGCATTAGTGATGAATTATTCTTGTAAATTTGAAGAGCAATTAGATAATATTATACGAGATAAAGAAATACAAGAGGAAGATCATAAACCGGTTATTTTTCAGGAAAATGAAGCAATGCCAATTGCGTTTAGGTATACAGATTTAAGTAAGGTAAAACCACAGTATCAAAAGGCAGTATTGAATTTAACACGGTTATATTCCGTTTCTGAAAATGGATTATTAAGAGGAACGGCGGTACTTATTAATCCGACGCAAGTATTGACGGCGTATCATGTCATTAACAGCATGACGTTAGAATATATTATTCAAAATGAAGATGGCGGCTTGGTAGGAATTCGAGATTGGGTTCAAAATATTGAATCTGATGATGTTGCGGATATTGCGTTGATAAATCTAAATGTTAAAGTAATGGCTCATCCGAGTTTACAGTTTTATGATAAGCCAATTATAGAAAGATTGCCTATTGCATTGATTACATATAATGAAGAGAGGGTAACTATACAAGAAGGGGAGATTACATATTTATATACGGAGAACGGAAGAAATAAGTTTGTAACGAATATTGCAATTATTCCGGGAAATAGCGGAGGAGTGTATGTTGATCAACGAGAAGGAAAAATTGTGGGAGTTATTACACATGGTTCAGAACTATTCAGTTTTGGACCGAGTATTCATACGTTGAGTATTAAAACACGAGAAAGAGTTCTGACCATAGATGAAGAAAAAAGAATTGAAGTGTATGAGCAAGGGAAAGAGCTGGAAAAGAGAAAGGCATTGTTAAGTTATGAAGACTTTGTAAGAGGAGATTTTTATTTAAATGATACGCAAAAAGGAGTAGAAATTTGCTCTCAACAAAATTTAGATTATTTATTGGAAAAATCGAGGTGTGAGTATAGGTATGCGTTTAAAACGGTTAAAGGTATACGGAAAACAGAGATGGTAGAAGAAGGCAAGGGGAGAGGTATAATTGAATTAATATTCCAAGATGGCCGAACGTATGAGAAAAGCTGGACTTTTGAAAATCCTGTTGATGGTACAAAGGATAGTTTTTTGACAACTGTTTCGGGAAATTGGTGAATGAAAAAGCGCCCCTGACCAGACTTTCTAACTGATGTCCTTATGTTAATGGAAATCAATTTTTGAACTGGTGACCTGATGGTCTCTTTTTCTGTTGGGAACTAACAGCCATCCGCTCTAACCGCTAAGCCACAGGGGCGTAGATGGTTAGGAGAGCAATTTATTTATAAAGATTTTGATATATTAATGAGCGACATAAGTAAATCATTAAATTGTGTCGCTCATTAGATAGTAAACGACATAATTAAAGCATAATTTTATATGTCGTTTACTATATATGGGGAGTTATGGAAATCAGCAAGGGCATTGAAATAATAGAAACAGGATTGTTTTTACGTAAGGAAAAAATCTTGATAATTAATGATTTACATATTGGGTATGAAGAAGCTTTGCATAAAAAAGGAATATTTGTGCCAAAGTTTCAGATTAAAGAAATTATATCATTGTTGGAGATAATTATTATTAAAGTACAACCTAAGAAAATTGTGCTGAATGGGGATGTTAAACATGAGTTTGGGAAGGTATTAAGGCAGGAATGGAAGGAAGTTTTGCAGTTGATGGATTTTTTACAGAAGAATTGCGAAGAAGTTATTATCATTCAAGGCAATCATGATCCTATTTTAGCACCAATAGCTATACGTAAAGGGGTTCATTTAGTTAAGGAATATAAAGTCGGCGATGTAATTATTGTGCATGGTGATGAACTGATTGATTGTCAAGAGAAGATCGTGATAATAGGGCATGAACATACGGCGATTACGATTCGTGAGGGCGGTAAAAGGGAGAAATATAAATGTTTTCTGAAAGGAAAATGGAAGGGCAAAGAATTGATTGTCGTGCCTTCATTTAATCCATTGCTGGAGGGAACGGATATTTTGAAAGAGGAGTTATTAAGTCCTTTTTTAGGGGAGATTAATAATTTTGAAGTATATGTAGTGAGTAAAGGAGAAGTGTTTGATTTCGGGAAAGTGAAGAATATTGTTACGATACAATAAATTATTGAGAACGGGGTATAATTCTGTCGTTTACTCCATCCATTTTTTTCTAGGAAAAATTCTCTATTCTTTATATGGTTTGGGCAGAGTATATGGTTCGTGAACAGGGTGGTCAGCGGTTTCATCAAGCTCATCATTATCTGAATGATTAATTTTTTTCTTGCGCTTTCTTGGAGTTGGTTTATTATCGTTCATTATTCACGAGCTTTTTGGTTATATCCTTTTTGTTTCTGTTGATGATAAGAACAGAAAACTATTCTGGGCAGGGCTTTTTTATGACAACGCACACAAAGGCTTCGAGATTTGTGTTCAGAATAGAAAGAACGGCGTTCTTTGTTCAAACGAGATTTATTCTCATGATAAAATTTAAGGAAGCGGTTGGGATATTCCTTTGGTTTTTTTTGAAATAGGGATAGAGTTGTTTTCTTAAGTTGTTTATGGGGTGATTTTATCTTCGTTTTTGCTTTCTTTTCTTGCGAAGATAGTTTTTTTAATTTTAATTTATTAATCCATTTTCTGAACATAGTTTCACCTTTTTATTTATTTTTGGCATATTGGGCAGTAGAAAGTGCCACGGCCGCTTATATTTATTTTTTTAAGAGGATGTTTTTTGGGGCAGTGTGATTTTTGGTATACGGCAAGATAGTTCTGAAAATCGCCTTCTCCGTTTAAATGTTCATAATCATCTACGGATGTGCCTTTGTGTTTTATTGCTTGTAATAGGATGCGTTGAATTTCGTGATATAAGTTGGTTAATTTTTCTGAAGGAATGTCTTGGATTTTCTTTTGGGGATTTATACCTGCATAATATAATGATTCTTGGGCGTAGATATTGCCGATACCAGCGATGATGTTTTGGTTCATTAGCTTGGTTTTGATGTTGGCGGAGGGTGATTTTTGGAAAAGCTGTTGGAATTTATCTGCGGTGAAAGATTTATCTAAAGGTTCTGGACCAAGAGGAGCTGTAAGTGTATTAAGTTCTGATTGGTTGAGAATATCGAATCGTTCGAAGCGGCGGATAGAGTGGAATGTTAGCAAAGAATTGTCGTTAAAATAGATTTTAGCAACGCAAAATTTTTCGTTGGTAAATTTGTCTTTGTTTTTGAAATAATGAAAATGGCCGGTTAAACGCAGGTGGATAACAATATATTGAGAGTTGTTTAAGGCAATAATAATATATTTGGCACGACGGCACACGTTATTTATGTTTATGTTTTTGATGGTTGATGTTTTTTTATCGACAACTTTATGGTCAAGATTTTCTATGCTTAAAATAGTTTTATGATTTATTTCTGAGTTTAATTGGTTGACGATTGTTTCTACTTCAGGTAGTTCGGGCATAGTATGTTAAATGTAATACGCAAGATATATAAAGTTTTTGCGCTTTTAAATGAATATGGAAGATTTCCACGATAAGGAGGAACGAGTGCTGACCTCATTAAAGAAATCACGAATGGCTTTTCTGGTGGAATATGTTTGCGCGTTATTTTTAGGTTTTTTGTTGTTGATGCTCTTCTGGAATAAAATTATTATTCCGGGTTGGATGTTTAGGGGGGTGATAGTGCTTATTGTAGGGATTGTGGTATTTGCGGAAATTTCCAGAAGGTATACACGATATGTGATAACGCCAAGTAAAATGGTAATCATTAAAGGGTTGATTAATGAATATAGAAAGAATATCTATTTCCACCCATTGGCGTATGTTCCTGATTTTGAAGTCAGACAGAGTTTTGGACAAAGGATGTTGGGTTATGGGACGGTTTCTTTAAGCGGTTCGCAAGGTTATGATTTTTTGATTGAGGATGTTAATAATCCTAATGAAGTTTTGAAGGTTATTGAAGATTTAGTTAATGCGAGCAAAGATGTAGATAAAAGAAAAAAATAAATTTTTTTATTTAGAATTGGAATATGGTTCAATATTCCCATTGCCTTTAAAGTCGCCAAGATTACCTTGCCAGTCAAAATGCATGTAATCTTTTGCATCGGAAAAATCACCACCCCAGCGAAAGTCGTTAGCTTTGAATATTTGAATTATTTCTTCGGGCAGGTCATAATATTTGCCGTTATATTTTTTACATTCTACTTCGATGCCTTCTTTTGTTTTGTAATAATTGGTGCCATCTGGACGGACTAAACAGAAGGGATTGGTAGAAGGATTGATGTCAATAGCTAAACCATAACTATGTTTACTGCGTTGTACTATGCCTTTATTATCTAAACAAGTAGTTTTATCTACAATATTAACTTTAGGAGAATTGACACAGCGCCAGGTATAAGGCGTGCCTAATTTTAGTTTATAATTTAGATTTTCGGTTTTGATCTCTTGGTCAATTTTTTTTAGTAAGGGAATGATTACTTTATTTACTTTGATATTATTGCCTTGAAAGGTTAATGAGCCTATTTTAGAATCAGCTGTTTGTTCGGAGGTGGATAAAACTTGGGGAAAGCATTTACTGGTGCCGGAATATTTAGGAAGAGAAGGGGAGATTAATTGAGCTTGATGCGGTGGTTCATAAACTTCGGCAAAGATTTTCCATTGTGCTGGCGAAATTTGTGTGTCCAATATTTGGTTAATGTTATTACCTACGTGAGTGCTTATTTTAAAAGCCCAGACTTCATCAATCTCTTTACAGGTTTGAGAATTAAGACAAGTATAAATAGATGGTTTATCTGGAAGTGATTTTGTGGCGGTATCAAGTCAAAGAAAACCGACCACCACCAGTCAATAGACTGTGGTGGTCGGTTTTCTGACCATGCTTTTTCCACTTTAAGTGTTAGTGGATGTGTACCACCAGTGAAACACACTGGTGGAAAAAGCATATTTTAGCGGCGCTACTTTCTCTTGAGGGTGTTATCTGCGGAGTAACTTCTTCCATTGCGGTGATAGGTTCTTCTTCAGGATGTTCTTCTTCTAGAGCGGAGGAGAAGAGGGATAAAGTTATTATTAAAATTAAAAAGATAAAAAATAGATGATTTAATTTCATTTTTGTTAAGAATTATTTGTTCTTTTGAATTTCGTAACATTTAAGGAATTGATTAGTTAAATCATTATTATTTTTATAGGGTTGACCGTAGTAACTTTTTCCACCTTTGGAACTGCTCGGCAGAGATGCCCAAGTAGGTGCTAATCTATCCCAAAGAGGAATAAAATCTTTGGAAGAAATAGCATTTTTTATATCACTTTCAGAAACTCCTTTTTCTGTTATTAATGAAAGACCGGCTTTGTCTTGCGCTTCTTTGCCAAAATTAGGAAATAATCCTTTTTTCTTTAAATTATTATAGGTGGTACAGGTAAATTGATATCTACCAGAGGCACTGGGATTTAATTTTTGTTTTTCACAAGGATGAACACTTAAATCTTCAAATCTTTTTCCACCATACAGTACATTATAATCTCCACCCTCAGCCCAGGCAATTGTATCGAGTAAGGCATTGTATTCAGGACTGCCAACGTTAGCAATACCACAATAACTAATTTTAGTTGTAGAAGCAACATAAGTATCGACGGTGGCTTGCACTGATTTTGGTTCGGTGTATAATGTTGTATAAGGTACCCAGCCGCCAGGAACGGCATAGACTTTATCACTTAAATCCGGATTGACATATGCACTGATACGAGAAGCCCAAGCTTCGTCAATTTCTTTACATTGTTGAGAGTTGAGACAAAGCGGTTGAGTAATTTTTGTAGTAGTTGAAGGGGTTGAGGAGATGGTAGAAATTGATACGGCAGCAGCGGGAGTTGCAGAAGCAGTTCCTCGCAAGGCAGCGGTGTAGATATCACCCATTATACCGTATTTCAATCCTGGACTTATTTCGTCGTATACTTTTTGGGCCCATTGTGTTGGACGGGTATTATCACTAAAATGTATTTCATCTTTATTTAGTTTTACTTTATCCCGTGAATCTATTAATATACAATTATTACTAAGTCCTTTAATTATAGCTTCATAACGTTGATCACGTTGAGCTGCTTCAGTTGGATCATTTTTACCGGGCGGACCAATCCAATAACATTTAATGTTTTGATCAATTATGATTTTCACTAAAGAAGCCACATTTTTATCATAATTTGAAGGTGTTTTTCCAGCAGGATTACCTCCCATAGTAATTATAACGATCGTCGGTTGGAAATCAGAAATTAAATCGGCAAGTTTTGGTGTTTTAGACAATGTTGATGTTTTTCCTGTTTCAGTGATATATAAAGAGCCACAACTATCAGCCTGGTTATTAAACCACCAGGAAGGTGAAGCACCACACATAGCATAATGGCGAACAGTATTATCTTTACTAAGCAATTTATTGATTTCTGTGCCATAAGTGCCAACACTATGAGAATCACCAATAAATAAAATCTTTTCTGCAAGTGCTGAGGAGGATAAAAGTAGAATAAATATTAAAATGAAAATTCTTTTTGTTAATTGGCGATTAAATTTCATTATTCATCGATTTATTTTACTATGAATGTTTTGGTGTACGTTACTTGTTTTATTAAATAGGGATTTTCTAAGATTAAGTCTAAACTATAAGTTCCGGGTTGTAAACCAAAGCCAAGAGTGAAGTAGTCTTTGAATACTAGAGATTCTTTGTTTTTATTTGATTCGGTGTCATAATCAAAATTGTTTTCAGTATTAGCATCAAGAATAATTTGACCAGATGGGGAAGTAATACGATAATTTTCTACTATCTTTACTACTCCGTTAGATGTTGTTGATTCGACAACGAAACGGAAATGGACTTCTTCACCTCTTACGAAAGTTTGTTTTGGTTCAAGGCATTGATATTGTTCGTCAACGTATTGACAGAATTGAAATTCTTTAATAGATAAAGTTCCTTCACGGGCGAAGGGGATAAATTCAGTGTTTAAGATAGGCTGCGGTGAAGTGTCGGCTTTAACAGTTACAACACCTTTCTGTACCAAGAAAAGAATGACTGCACTGGTAAGAACTACGGCTACTAAGATCAAAAGGAATTCTATGATGGTTGAGGCTTTTTTGTTCATTTTTATTCTATGAATATTGTTTGTTCTATTTCTTCTGTGGGTGGACAACATAATTGACCCGATGGACATTGATATTTTGATTGATATTGAGAGGAATCAAAACAAAAGCTATTATATTGAAATTTTCCACTATCATCTTTAGCAATCTTATCAGCTAAAACTGGAGTTTGACAAGTATATTGATTCCACTTTGCGGGAGGAGTGTTTTGATCAGTATAATCTGAAGGAGGAACGGTAAAAATAAATTTGGCAGAAGGATCGCCACATTTTTTTCCTAGAGTAGAAGTTGAAGGAGTTCCGGCTTTAGGTTCGCAGCATTTTTGCGTTCCAGGACAGCCGTTTTGCAGGTTATATTGATTAGCAATAGTTTTCGTAGAGTAATCTGAAGCATCATAGCATATTGAACTTGTGTCCGGCTCACGACAGACATATTTATTCCAGTTAGCAGGTTCGATAAAATCTTCTACTATATGTGTAGATCCACACGTTGTTCCTTTACCAGTTCCTAATGAGGTTGAAGATATTGGTGTAATGCCCTCACACTTTATTTTATTATTTATCTGCGCTAGATATTGGTAAATCTTTTGATATTCTGCGGTATTGGTTATTTTTTCAGGATATGGTTCACGAATTTCTCCGGTAACGTATTTATTATTAAAAAATATATTTAAGTAATTGCAAATGGGTTGTTTGTATTGTGTTGTCCATTCATATTGACCTTGCATGATGTAACAAGCGATGGCATAGTATAATGCGTTAGCATCGGCGATGTCATTCGCACGGCGGTTGATGAGTTGTTGAGCTTCGCCTAACACATAACCGCAATTGCCGAGCATAAATTCGGAATGGAATTTGCTGGTTATTTTAGAGGCAAATGGTTCTAATTGTAAAGTAATAGTCTGGGTATGTTTATTTTTACCGTAAGCAGGAGATTTTACGGGAATGTAGGCATTGAAACAATCGCCAGAAGCGTCTGGTTGTAATAGTTCGTTAGTTATTGTAATTGACTTAACTCCCTGAACTTGTGAGGATGCAGGAACGATTTCATAAGTACATGCTTTTTTAGGATTATTTTGCGGAAGTTTTGGTGAGCCAATTAAGTTGTAAACAGTAAATCCTTCGAATTGGAAACGGACCGTAGATAATTCTCCGGTTGTAAGAAATGGATTGCCGTTAGATGTCAAGATTTGATTGGTAACTTGGAAGGGAGGCATTGCGGTAACACCGCTAGGTAAAGTTATTTTATATTTACCTTCAGAATCCAATTCATAACTGAAGGGATATTTATTTTTGGTCTGCACTCCAGCAGGAGAATTTTCATAGAGGATATTATTACTACAACCAGGATCACTTTCAGAAGAAAGTCTAACGGAATTCTCTCCAGAGAATAGGGAAGGTGTAACTGTACCGAGATTAAGTGGAATGGTGAGAGGACCGCTTAATTCGGGTAAAGGACGAGGAGTTAATTGACTAAATGTATCTTTTAAGCCAGCAATAGTTGTTTTTAAACAATATTTTTTACCATCAGTCATTAAATGATTATTGACACGGATAGGACGATCTTTGATAAATAAATTAGGTGTATTACAATCAGACCAAGCTTTAGTTGTTTCGTCCCAACAACTCAGGTAAGGGTCTTCAAAATAAGCACCGCCGCCGCCAAACAAGGCTAAGACTTCTGGACATAAGAAGCGACCAGTCAGCGGTTCAACCTGACAAGATAATTGCTGTTCGGGAGAGACGTCAGTAATAGGGAAATAAAATTTGCCGTCACGATACCCTTCATCAAAACAAGTTTCGGCTTTTTCATAGGGATCTAATTTTATGTCGACGACAACATGATCGTAGCGATAGCTAGAACTTATACGTTGCGGGGCAGGGATTTTCATGTCGACAAAATCGCCGCCTTTAAGATTGAATTTTCGACCGTTGTCGAGGAATTTGGTTTTTTCTTGTTCAACAGCACTTTTTTGTGTGGCATGCAGGCAATCACAACCTTGCGGACCACACTCTATTCCTTTATGACCCATGTCTTCTGGACCGATACATTTTAAATAAACGTCAGCGCTACGGATACGACAGCCAGGCATTAAGATGGCGCCGATTTTGTAATTGTATACTGCAGTTCCGGCGGTAGGATTATACGTTGATAATTCACGCTGCGCAGGTACGACAATAACATCAGTTTTTGTGGAAAAGGAATTGGCGGTGTCCATAATGAAATCCATGCCGATAGGCCAATCGTAACCAAAGGCAGCCATACAAATGGATTGAGAAACTCCTTGCGATCCTTGAGCAAAGTATTGATTTAATTTTGCATTTTGGTAATCTGATTGTACTGTCTTTATGGATGATTGCATGGCTTGAGGAATGGCTGCAAAACCGGATTTGGCAATAACGCCGATGTCTTCAATGGTTGTTCCTTTAAGTTCATCTTGAAAATTATCTGTACTACAACCATTATTAAAATATGCTAATGATTGATAAATCAAACCACAAACGTGTTGAGAGAATATTGTTTTACAAACACCGACATCTTGCAAGCCAGTATATTTTGCTTCTTTAATACAATTACTTAAGCCAACTAAAATATTTCTCAACGTTACTAAACGAGCATTTATACCAGTAAGACAAACCGTTTGGAACGCACCGGTATGTTGAGTATTAGGATTGATTTCGTGATAGGTTTTATTGTCGGAAAACGCATCGAGGATAGAGTTCTGACCAAAGGCTGAAGAAAAATCACGATTGTTATAATAACGCCATTCGGGATAATAAGTGCCAAA
Organism: Candidatus Woesearchaeota archaeon; assembly: GCA_016185725.1. Taxonomy (GTDB): domain Archaea; phylum Nanobdellota; class Nanobdellia; order Woesearchaeales; family GW2011-AR9; genus JACPNA01. The sequence continues at coordinate 10,848 of JACPNA010000050.1, forward strand.
GACACCTTTACTTTCTCTGAATTTTAGTGATTCACGGTAGTCCCAATCTTCAGCTAGATTGTCAATTTCTTTTTGAGCAGTACGCGCTCCAAGAATTTTAGTGGTTGGTTTACTATCGGTAATACAGACGCATTGTAAGAAACCAGTGGTGCGGGAGGCTTCATCCAATCCTTTTGGTTCTCCTTCGGAATCTAAATCAAGGAAACAGTCAGCGGTATAACCAGCAGATTTACGAACGGGACCTTTTTGTTCATCACTTTTTATTGGACCATTTTTACCTTGAATAATTATTTTACCAGAAGCATCTAGTTGTTCACGATAGCATCCATATTTGCCGGAAGCAGGAGTAGAAGCGCCTTCTGGTTTAAAATTATTAGTTGTTCCACCATCTTTATCGGCTTTATATCCCGGTAATTTAGGATTTTTACAGACTGCTTCACAGCTACGATCTTGACCGACAATAAAACTTTCTGAACCTTCAGGCTGATATGCAAATAAATCTCCCGAGCCGGCAAATTTTTCTTGTAGTGCTTCAAGAGTTATACCAAATTGTTCAACTTGATTTAATTTGATGAGAGGAGATTCTTTATTTTGTTGTTTAGAATCGATAACATAAAGTTTATTTTGATATTGATAGCAATCAAAAGAACCATTTTTTAAGACTTCTACGGCAATTTGATTTTGATTAGTGCCTTTTTGGATTAAGGTTTGACAATTTTCACGTTTAGTTAAGGGAATGCCTAAACTGGTAACCGCACATTGTTGTTGGGCAGAGGCAACTGCGCCGACTTCTTCTTGTGTTTTAGATGCAGTCCAACGAGCAGGAACTTTACGACAAAGGAAACGATCACAGGAGTAGCGGTAAAGTTGGTCGATTCCAGATTCAATCTGCCAAGCGTTAGCGGTTAACGGGCAGCGTTCATTTAAAGAGCTGGCTTTAAGATTTTTAGGGTCAATTTTATATTTAATAATAGGATTGTTGGTATTATCAAAATAATTTGATTTGTCAGCTAACACTTGCCATTTTTGGATAGTGCTGTCTAAAAATAGATTTTGTTGTTCTACTATAGAAGGACATCTGTCTTCCTTTTTTTTAGTAAGATCTTTAGCACCATAGTAGGATTCTACATTAGAGATAAAGAGGCGATACCATTTAACAATTGTCTGCACGCCAATAGAGGATAAACATGTTGCACCAGCAATTTTTATAGCAGTTTCTAAATAGGGTTGAATTGTCTCAATTTGTTTAATTGTGAAATCAATTGATTTTAAACCTTCGTCGGCAATGAAATCGGGAAGCATATTTTTACTGTCTATAGGTATATCCACAAAATAGCCAAGGTCATAACAAGAAGTTTGAGATTTCATCGGACCAAGATTGCCGTTAGGATCACGTTCTTGATAATCTACACGAATCTTTAAGGGAAACATGATTTGGCGTTTTTTGAACTCGTTCCAAAAGTCTTCTTTTGTTTCGCTTAATTTTTGCGAGGCGGCAAGATTAGAGGTTACATACCAAGACGTTTTTTCACCATTAGGAATGGTTTTAAGGCTCGCTGGTAAAATGTTACAACCAATTTTAAAAGAGTTATCTTTGAGCATGCCTTGAGTACAAGCACGTTCGAACTGTACACCTTGAATAAGATAACCAGATTCGAGAACATGACCAGTAGCAAGATCAATTTTAGGAGTGCCTTGACCACGATAACTAAAGTTAAAAACAGCAGTAGCAACTTCTCGACCGGAATCAAGCAATTGCGGATTTAAACGCAACGGAGCCTGAAATTGGGGAATAGATGAAATTTGGAAATCAAAATTAGGAGAGTAACAAGTATTAATGGTAATGGTAGTTTGCTGGAAACCTTTACGACCTAATTGATCTTCGGCAACTATAAATAGATAATAAGTCCATTGCTGCTGCTGTTCGGCTTGTTCTAAAGGAAAGATGGAAATTTGTTCCATACCCGCAGGAACTAATTTGAAATTAGGATTGATTTGTTTGAAAGGTTCGCTATCAAAGTTAATGTCTTTAAATGTAAATTCGCCTTTACTATCAGAAGTTGTTTCCGCCCACGCTTTATCAAACTTAGGAGTGTATTGGAAACCAACTTGACGGTATAAAAAGAAGTATAATTTGGTGTTAGGTTTAGTTTTACCGCTAATAGAAGACTCAGCACGGCCTTGATAATAACTATTGCCTTTTTCTAAATTGAAAGTTACAACAGGTGCTTGGACATCAGCAGTCATAGTAAATTCTTTGGTAATAACAAAGCCGGAAGTATCTTGGACGGTAATGACAATATTATTTTTTCCTTCTTGTAAATTAATAAGATGAGATATTTTTTGGCCTTGGCCTTTGGCTTGAGATTTATTGTTGACAAAAATTTCGTAAGTGCTATTTTTAGTGATAGTACCATTAATTGGGAAACTATTGCTGTCAGTAATAGTAGGTAATGCGGTTAAATTAAGTATAGGGAGATTATTGTCGGAATAAATGGCGCCAGTCCAGACAGCTTTGTTGTCAGCGGTATCAAGAGCTTCTATTTTTAGATAATTTTGTTTATTTGGCTCTAGAAAAATATCGGGAAAGATAAAATGAGATAAGGATGCAGAGACGTTATTTTTGATTTCCTGATGGGGAGCAGTGATAGTTGATTTAGAGATGTTGTTAACAAATAAAGTTAATTTTGTTTTGGGTTCGGTTGTGCCATTAAGGGATACTTTAGTTCCGGCTATGGAAGAGGGAGCAGAGACTTGTAAGGGAGGAGGATTAGTGTCAGGAGTAATGGTTTGGAAAGTATAGAAAGAACCATTATTGTCAGAAATTTTGGAATTACTTTCAACTTGGTAATAATATGTTGTTTTAGGAGTTAAATCCTCAAGAGTGAATTGATGGGAGGTGATAGGATTAGCATCGCCTATTGTTTGCAAGGAAGATTTATTTGCGCCGTAATGTAAAAAGCTATCAGATGGTTCGTCAGTATTCCAAGAAACAGTGGCAGAAGTTTCAGTTATATCTGTAGATTGCACGGAGGATATTTCTAAAGCGCTTACGAAGGTTAAATTAACTAAGAGGGAGATAATTAGGATTGATAATAATTTATTGATGGGGGTTATTTTTGATTTCATTTTATCTCCGGATCAGGTAGAGAGGTACTTATTTGAGGCAGGGATAACATTAGACCATAAACTACATTCTCATCACTGGAATCGGTAGAAGCGATATGGAAAGTTATCTGGTTAGCTTGAGATAAATCTGACCAGGGTAAGGTCCATTTGCCTTTATACCCACCAATGAATTTTTCTTGGTCAAAGGCATTGATTTCTAATTCATAGGTGTAATCAGCTTTTGCAAGCAAAGACAGGGTTTGGAATTCTTGCAGTTCTTTATCCGTAGGAGAATATAACAATGTTGCTTCGTGGAACGGTTGAGTGGTGTTGGATTTAAATATGCGTAATTTTATAAGAGCGGTTTCTGTTTTGGATAGTTCTTTTGGTGGTCCAATATTTTGTTCTGATTCGTAATTGTGTTTAACTATTTTTAGTTTAGATGCGGGTAAATGGTATACTGGAATTAAATTTAGCTCTGTTTCTTTATTTGATTCGGTAATGACACGCTGCCAGGATTCTTTATAATCTTGTTTTACACCGCGTAAAATACCGCCAACACAATAAGGAAAGTTAGTAGTTATTTTAGAAGATGCGGTGTAGGGATTGAACGAAGTTTGACCGAGATCGCATTTGTAACGTAGGCAAGTATAAGAAATGTTTACTCCGGAAATTTCTTCACGATTGAATACACCTAAATCGTTTTCTATTAATTCGTATGTTTTGACAGTCATGGGAATCCGTTTGTTAGCACAAAATTCTTCAGAGTCAATAGTCTCAATAGCGAGAGATGGACGAGAAAATATTTCATTACGATTAGGATTGTTCTTTATGATATGAACAGTGAAGGCAAGATTGAAATTGTAGCCGGTAGTTTCATCACGAATTCTAGCTAAAACAGGATATGATAGATCGTACGTAAATTTCCAGTTTTGCAAGCATAAAAAGGAAATCTGATCCGTACCACCAAGCATAGAACTTTGTAGTTTTGTTCCGGATAAAGGAGTAACGGCAAAGGTAAAGGGATAGTTTTCTTCATAGTTGAAATAAACGTTAATTTTGTTGTTGTTACCATTTTCACCAATATCCCAAAGGTAGTGACTTTTATAGTAAGGAAGAGTTTTGGGATATTCAATAATATTGGTGCCTTTAAGCTGGATTTGGGGGATATTGGTGTGAATTAATTTTTTTAAGGAAGATTGAACTTGGAAAATATCCCAGGTTTTTTTGGTGCAACTTAACTCCATGCCGGCAGTGGGAACGTCGGGGTGTTCTAAAGCTAAAAGGTCTTGGGTAATATCTTCAAATTTTAGAGTAGCCATCTCTCGATCAATGATTAAAGCAGCTAATTCGTGAACTTGTTTTAGTTTTATATCAGATTCAGCTTGATGATCAATAACTTCCGCAATGGTTTCACCGGCTTTGTTTTTTAATTCAATATCCCATCTGACGTTAAGGATTACTTTAGCAGCAGTAATTTCGGTGTTTGGTTCAATTTCACTTTTTTCTATAATATCATACGATTCTTGGAATGGTTGTAAATCTAAAAGACAGGAACGCAAGTTCTGTTTCATATAATTGTCTATTCTTGTTTTGATATCTTGTAAAGAGGGTATTCGTGTTTGTTGACCGTAAGCCCAATAAGGAACTACGAGGTTAGGAGAAAGACGTAAATTTTGTGAAGCATCATGGGCAATATCAGAAGGAATGTCAATGTAACCACCTTGCAGACCTATTTTGAATAAAGCTTCTTCACCAATCTGTTCAATGCAGGTGGTGAGGTAGTTTTCTATTTTACCTTTTTCAGTTGGAATTATTTCTTCGGTCTTAAAACGAAATATTTCTGTTTGGAAAAGCAAGAGTAAAGATATGGCTAACAAAATTATTATTCCTAGAATTATAAAAATAGTTACTTGAGCTTTTTTGTTGCTGAAAATATAGCTAGTGTTACAGCTATCTACCCTCTTTTTGTTCATAGGAGAAGGATATTGTAATGGTTTATAAAGCTTGTGCTGATTGACGTCTATAAAAAAAGGAGGAAATGGTGAAAATTATCCAATGTAACTTGCTTCTTTCTTTTTAGATTGAGCGCCGGCTGCTTGAGTTTGGTTTATTTCGGCAAGCCAATCATGAGTTTTTTTAGCTATTTCTTTCTCGACTTCGGAAATTTCACGACTCATTTTTTTTAAATCAATGTTATATTTTAGTTTTGTATCAATTACACGAATTACTTCTTTAGCCCCTTTAATTCCTAAGTATAGAGGATGGCCAAAAGTTTCGGCCAGGATAGCGACACCATTCATTTTACGTTTTCTACCAAGACCGAGAAGAATACCGGAAACGCCGACAATCGGACCGACAATGCCAAAAATATCTTTTTCCACCAACATGTTTTTTTGCTGATATTCTTTAAGAATTTTTGAATTATTAGCAGTACAATATACACGAGGTTTTTCGGGAATTTGCTGCAAGCCAATGCCTCCTGTGGTGATAATTCCTGTGCATTTAAAATGTTTAGCTATCTTAATTATTTCATCACAAAAAGAAAAACAGCTTTCTTCATCAATGGGCTGGATATCGCCGACTAAGATTAATAAGTCACGTTTGGTTTTAGAATTAAATTTTTTGTAGTATAATTCTAATTTAGGCATTTCAATGAGATTTTTCTCGTTGACAAAAACAGAGTGAGGAAATTTATAGGAGAAGAAGGAGTATAATAATTTAGCATTAAGTTCTTCTACTAGATAGTCTGCAGCAATCTTACCTACATTACCAATACCGGGAAGTCCTTCAATCAGCAGAGGATTGTGCAAGACGGGCAGAGTTTTACATTCTGGGGTTATTTCCCAATCCGATTTCATAGTTCTATGAAGAATTTTAGTGTTTATATAGTTTTGGAAAATATAGTTTTGGAAACAAAAATGAGTGCGGGGGACGTGACTTTCGAGCTGTAATTATTTTGCTTACATCGTGAGGTTTCTGAAAGAATACCTCACTTGAGTAACTTGCATAGGTTACTTGCATTCGAACACGCGAACCCACTAAGGGACTACCCCCTCAAGGTAGCGGATCTAGTCGACGATTGTTTTAACAATGCGTAATTGACCGCTTTCCTACCCCCGCATGAGTTTGTTGATAAGGGAGTGTATTTAAAAAAGTAATGCGAAAAATTAATGATTAATTTGTCGCACTTGTTCTAGAAAAAGATATAAGCTCAATTCACTTATAGGCATTATATAAAATGAGAATGTCGCACTAGGAATTTATGGTATGCAGTCCACATCAATACACAATGAATAGAATTGCATTTCCAAGTCAACAGTATAATACAAATAGTATTGGAGGTTATATGACAAATAAAAATTATGCATCACAAAGCAGTTTAGGCAATTATCAACCTAGAACTAGTTATCAAACTAAAGCGGCCAAATACCAACCACTAACCAAATATAATCCACAAGAATTAGCAGGATATAACAAAAGTTATCTCCCAATAGCACAAAAAGGGATTAATTTTGGTTTGTCTGCACCAGCAGGATATTTTAAAGCGCCTAAACAAGGATTAGAAAAACAATTAGGTAATGAAAGCGGTAAATCTGGCGATAATAAAGGAGGAGATCTTTTAAGATTATTAGGTTCAAATACTTATTCTCCGGGAGGATATGCAATATTGATTATTTACCAACCATTAGCAAATAAGGATGCTAAAGGATTAGATGTTAAGGATTGGGATAAAAATAATTTAGCTCATTTGATTGAGCAAGAATTGGCACAATTAAACTTTCAGGTGCAGCATGTGTAATCTGAAAGAAGCACAACGGCAGGAAAAATTGGCAATGATTTTTCAAGGGGAGGGTAATAAAGATAAAGCGATTGAACATTATATTGAAGCGGCAAGCATTTATGTGTTAAATGCTGAACTATTAAAAAAAGATAAATTAATTGAAAATGCTAACATCTGCTATAAGCAAGCGCAATTGTTAAGAGGAGATAAAGATATTAAAGATTTTTCTAAACAGGAGTTGGCAAGAAGAACAATAATGGAAGGACATAGGCATCAGGGAGATGTGTTAAGGGAAATAGAACAGTTGCTTAGAGTTTAAAATGTGCAACAAAGAAGAAGTTATGACGATGATTGAACTGGCGAAGAAGCTAGAATTTTCTCAGCCAAAAGAAGCGGCTAGACAGTATTTTTTAGCGGCAGAAGCATTAGTGCAGGGGGCGAAAGAAAATCCGAAAGAGGAACAGAAATATTTAGAATTAGCGCAAAGGAGTTTTCTAAGAGGAAGAGAGTTAAAAGCCAAACCGGCGGAGATTAGAAAGGTTACTAAAAGCAATGGTAAAACTAATTTTGATAGTATCGGCGGATTGGAAGATCTTAAACAAGAGATTAGAATGAAAATTATCGAACCGTTTAAACGACCAGATTTGTTTAGATTTTATGGAAAGCAGGCAGGCGGAGGGATATTGATGTATGGGCCGCCGGGATGCGGAAAAAGTTTAATTGCTAAAGCTACCGCGAATGAAGCAGGAGCGAATTTTATCCAAGTTAAAAGCTCTGATCTGAAAAGTAAGTTTGTGGGAGAAACGGAAAAAAATATTGCGGAATTGTTTGAAAGCGCGAGAGAAAAACAGCCAACGATTATTTTCTTTGATGAGTTTGAAGCGTTAGGTGGAGATAGAACAGACGCACCAGCACATGATAAAAGTGCAGTGGCACAATTATTAACAGAGATGGATGGTATGGATACGAAAGATCAACAGATTTTATTGTTGGCGGCAACGAATGAACCGTGGTCGGTTGATCCGGCATTGCGTCGAGAAGGCAGGTTTGGAGTAAATTTGTTTGTTCCACCTCCCGATGAAGAGGCGCGAAGAGAGATATTACAATTGCATTTAGCGAATAGACCAACTGAAGAATTAGATTATGATGAACTAGCAGATATAACGGAAGGTTTTTCTGGAGCGGATTTGAAAGCGGTATGTGAAATGGCTACGGATATTCCGTTGAAAGAAAGTTTAAACACTGGTAAAAAAAGATTGATTACACAAGATGATATGAATAGTGCAGTGAAGAATACTAAGTCTGTTTTAAAGCAGTGGTTTGGAAAAGCGTTAGAGCAGGTCAAACGAAGAAAATTGGAAGAAGATTTTTCAGAATTAGTTAAGGAAGCGAGGAAGGAAGAAAAGGCGGGATGTAATTGAAGAGTATGAAATTAAATTTATTGTCAAAGAAAACAGCCCACCACCAGTCAATAGACTGGTGGCATGCTCGCCTGCGGGCTCGGGTCGGTTTTCTGACCATGCTTTTTCCACTTTAAGTGTTAGTGGATGTGTACCACCAGTTAAACACACTGGTGGAAAAAGCATATTTTATTGAGATAAATATTGAAGTTTAAATAATTTTTGGGGAGGATTGTTTATTTACTCATAAACTTATTATCTTTAATATAAAAACGCCATTGTAATTCTGTTGCTTTACTTATGCCGATTCTTTTTGATTTTCCAATCGATTTTACTTTGAATCCATCATCATAGATTTTTATTTTATCTCCTATTTTTGTGTTGTTGAATTCTTTAGTTATGTTTAACGCTTGACATAATTTGCCGGGGCCGGAGCAAAGGTTATATGTGTTAAGGGTGTTTCTTCTTTTTTGCATAGTTGCGATTTTTGTTAGTGGTTCTACGGCGCGGATAAGAACAGCGCCAGGTTGACCGTGAGTTTCCGTGGTGAAGTTAAGGCAATTATACATGCCATAGATAAGGTAGATGTAAACATGACCGTAAGTGTCATACATTATTTTACTTCTATCTGTTTTAGTATAGGCATGGGAAGCAGGATCATTACGATACGCTTCAGTTTCTACTATTCTTGCTTGTATGTCATTGATGTCTATTATTTTTCCGAGAAGAGCTTTGGCTATGATGAGGGTGTTTCGGTTGAAGAATTCGGGGGAGATTGATTGCATATGATGGTTAAATAATTAGGAGAATAAAAAGGTATGGATTTAATTTTTTGACTGGGGATAAGGGGTTATTAAGTTATCTAGTGGTTAATTATTAAATAAAATAGTACATTCATTATTAACACATTTAATTTCACCTTGAGAACAGTCTAAGGTGTTTGGCTCACAACCCATGGAACAGAGAATGTTTTGACAATTGGGAGCATAATTTTTGTTAATTGATTGATTTGCATGACAGCAGGTGGCAGGAACACAGTCAGAGTCTTGAGTACATGATTTTTCTGAGGGAATAGACGGAGTGCAGGATATAAGGAGGAGGGAAAGGATTGAAAAGATAAGTAAACTATATTTTTTCATTTTATATTTACAAATTCAGTATCGTATTGATGTTTTAGATTTATTTCTCCACGTAAATTTTGAGAAATTAATTTTTTTACTTCTTCTGGTTTATAATTGCCAAGCAGCCAAGATAATTTTACTAGGGCAGTGTTGGCGAGCATATCTTCGCCAGAAATAATGCCGAGTTCTAAAAGGTCACGACCTTTATCGTAAACATTCATATTAACTGTTCCATATAAACATTGAGTGGTCATAACTAGTACACAGCCCGATTGGGTTAGTTTTTTTATTGCAGGATATATTTTTTTGTGTATTTCACATTCAGGATTGGGAACTTGACCAGGGGTGTGACCAAGACCTGTGCCTTCGATGATCAAACCTTTATACCCTTCAAAGAAAGAAAATTGTTCAGGAACCATGTTGACATGAATTTTGAGCAAACCCACTTTTTCTTCCATTTTTGGTTTTATTATTGGTTTTAGAGAAGAGCGCTTTTTGTAATCTTTAGTGAGGAATTGGATGGATTTTGTTTGGTAATTTATCTTGGCGAGAGCAAGGGTATTCACCGGCTGAAAGGCGTCTCTTCTCGAAGAGTGTAATTTATAGGTCTTAGTGGCAGGAAGAAGGTAGCAATCAGTATCCTGTTCAGAAGCGTGCATGCAAATAGCAACATCAGCAAAGTCAGAGTGAGCGATAAGATGTGCTGCGCTCAGTAAATTTAAAGCAGCGTCAGAACTGCCACGATCGGAAGAGCGCTGGGAACCAACCAAGAGTATAGGAATGGGGGTTTGTTCAATGATAAATGAGAGAGCGGCAGAAGCTACAGCCAAATTGTCTGTACCCATACCGATAATGATGCCGTTGACGTCTTTTTTTATTTGAGCTTCAATTTTTTCGGCGATTAAAGTAAAATGTTTGAACCGTAAATCGTCCGACCACATTTTAGAAATTAATTCTGAGTGGAGATTAGCAATTGAATTTAGTTCAGGAAATATTTTGATAAGATCTTCGGGAGAAAAGCTGGCGACAACACCGCCGGTACGGTAGTCTACTTTGCTAGCGATTGTTCCTCCAGTATGTAAAATATAGATGGTGGGTAAATCTGGGTTTTTTGAAATGGGAGAAATAGGTTTATGTTCTTCTTGCGCTTTTTTAATAAGGGTTATTTTGGCTACGTCTTTTTTATTAAATCCTATATTATAGCCTGTTTCTAATTTTAAGATTATGGTGTTGTTATCAAAACTAGGCATAAGAATGCCTTCTACTGTTTCTTTTTTTGTAGTGATTTGTACTTTGTCTCCAGGGTTAGGCATAGTGGTGTATAATTCCTAAATCTTTATATATATTATGTTTGCCAAAGAGAATATTTACATGAAAAGGAGGATGGTTTATACATGAATACTGATTATAAAGTAAAAGATATATCTTTAGCTGATTGGGGCAGAAGGGAAATTAAAGTTGCGGAAAAAGAAATGCCGGGGTTAATGGCTATCCGTGAAAAATATGTACAGGCCAAGCCTTTACGAGGAGCTAAAATTACGGGTTCTTTACATATGACCATCCAGACAGCAGTTTTAATTGAGACATTAACAGCATTGGGGGCGGAGGTTAGATGGGCATCATGCAATATTTTTTCTACACAAGATCATGCGGCGGCGGCGATTGCTAAAGCAGGTATTCCCGTATTTGCGTGGAAAGGGGAATCGTTAGAAGAATATTGGCGGTGTACGCAACAAGCATTACATTTTCATGATGGAAGGGGGCCGAATTTAATTGTTGATGATGGGGGAGATGCTACTTTGTTCGTGCATAGAGGATATGCGGCAGAAAATGATGCAAGTATTTTGAATGATAATGAGGGTAGTGAAGATTTGCATATTATTAATACATTGTTAAAAGAAGAGTTAAGTCATCATAAAAATAAGTGGAATGAAACCGTAAAAAGTATGAACGGTATTTCGGAAGAAACAACTACTGGTGTGCATAGATTATATCAAATGCTGCAAGAAGGAAAATTATTAGTGCCAGCAATTAATGTTAATGATTCGGTGACTAAATCAAAGTTTGATAATTTGTATGGTTGCCGTGAAAGTCTTGTGGATGGTATTAAACGAGCTACAGATGTAATGTTAGCGGGGAAAGTTGCGATAGTCGCTGGTTATGGAGATGTAGGTAAGGGATGCGCCCAATCTTTACGCGGGTATGGATGTAGAGTTATTGTAACAGAAATTGATCCCATAAATGCTTTACAAGCGGCGATGGAGGGGTATGAAGTTAAAAAAATGGATCAAGCGGTGCGTGAGGGTGATATTTTTGTAACGACGACGGGATGCAGGGATATTATTGTAGATAAACATTTCAAAGCAATGAAAGATCAAGCTATTGTCTGCAATATTGGGCATTTTGACTGCGAGATTGACATGAATTGGTTGAATAATAATTCTGGGGCGGTTAAAGAAGAAATCAAACCGCAGTATGATAAATATAAATTCGCTGAGGGAAAGGAGATTTATGTTTTAGCCGAAGGAAGATTAGTTAATTTGGGTTGTGCGACAGGACATCCTTCGTTTGTGATGAGTAATTCGTTTAGCAATCAAGTATTAGCACAATTAGATTTATGGACTAAGAAATATGCCATTGGTGTGTATATGTTACCAAAAAAATTAGATGAGGAAGTGGCGAGATTACATTTGAAGAAAATTGGAGTGGAAATTGAGGAGTTGACTTCAGCGCAAGCGGCTTATTTAGGAATCAATAAGGAAGGGCCGTATAAGGCGGAACATTATAGATACTAAATATTATTTTGATTATATCTTTGTATTCTATTTATTTCTTTAGTTAAGATTTCCGTTGACCATTTCTTTTCAAATTCGTGGATTGATGTTATTCAATCGTATGCAATGCTGTTAAATGCCCCGAGTGGAGTGAGCGAGTGTAAAATTAGTTATCAATATCTCTCTTGTGCAACGAGAGCGCAGCGTGGTCGAGGAGCGAAGCGATGAAGAGGTCATAAAACCAGCTAAAAATCGTGTTGTTGTCGTAGTAGGTAATAAGAATTCTTATAGGAGTTTTGCATAGTGATTCTATAGCTCATCTGCGGAGCAAATTAAAAACCGTGTGGGGAGCGTAGCGAATCGTTTAGCGGATGTTAGGCAAAGTTTTCAATTTTATATTTTCCGTTTTCGTCACACTAAATGAAGGCAACAACACACAGATTTTTAGGAACGTTTTACGACGGAGAAGGCTGGTTTTATGATTGCATTTAACGTATGCGCTGTTAGTCGACCCGAGCGTAGCGAGAGTGCAACGGGGTCGAGCATTTTTTTCTGCAGAAAAAAAGCGGAGAAGTTTTCTTACTGCCGAAAATCAGATAGGTGCCGTAGTTTTTACTTACTTTAATATCAATAATTGCGAAGCAGACATTAGTTTAGTCGTTCGTGGGGGGGGAATTCCGTTTGTTTTTGGTTCTTTTGTAAAAGAACGGGTGGGAGTTTTAGTATTCAGTAGTTAGGGGCGAGAAAACAGCAATATTTATAAGTATGTGCAAGTATTTCTTATTAGGTGGGGTGAAATGAAAACAAAAAACATCACATTGAAAGTAAACTCTGAACTTTATGATAAGTATAGAGAGATATGTAAGAAAGAAGGCTGGATAGTATCTCGTCAGTTTGAGAAGTGCATGGAAGCAGAGTTAGAGAAGAGGGGGCGAGAAAATGTCAAATAATGGGGCTAATCTTGGTTTTGAACAAAAGTTATGGTCTTCTGCTGATAAGCTAAGAAGCAATATGGATGCTGCTGAATATAAGCACGTTGTTTTAGGGTTGATATTCTTAAAGTATATTTCTGATGCTTTTACTGAAGTTTATGAAAAACTGAAAAAAGAGAAAGATTCAGATCCAGAAGATGTTGATGAGTATGTTTCTCGGAGAATTTTCTTTGTTCCAAAAGTAGCAAGATGGGAAAATCTTCAAGCCAATGCCAAAAAGCCAGAGATTGGAAAATTTCTTGATGAAGCTATGGATATTATTGAAAGAGATAATCCCTCACTCAAAGGTGTTCTTCCTAAGAATTATGCTCGTCCAGGATTGAACAAACAAAGATTAGGAGAATTAATTGATTTAATTGGCACAATTGGTTTAGGAGATAAAGAAAACAGAAGTAAAGATATTCTTGGAAGAGTCTATGAATACTTTTTAGGAGAATTTGCCTCTGCTGAAGGAAAGAAAGGCGGGCAGTTCTATACTCCTCGTTCTATTGTAAAACTATTAACTGAGATGATTAGAAATAGTGTAACCATAGATTGGACTCAAAGAGAAAGTGTGCAAGCAGGAATGCGTTTGAAAGTCAAGAAGATTTTAAGGAGATATGGTTATCCTCCAGATAAGGAAAAGAATGCAATAGAAACAGTTTTGAAGCAAGCAGAATTAATTGCTAAAGGTTGGGTTAGTAAATAGGTTTTCTCGCTCCCTCGTTAGTCGTCGTTACGGAATTCCACCCGTTTAAAGTAAGTAAAAATTTGGGTGAAGCGAAGCGTAACCGTTTAGCAAATGTTAGATGAAGTATGGTATTTCATTCGTCTCGTTTTCGTTGGACTGCTAAACGAAGGCACCTATCTTTTATGATTTTCTGGAACGAAGTGAACTTACTAGGCAGTAAGAAAATTTTTGCTAACTAAGGTTAACCGAGAAATTATTGGTTTTGTAAAACGATTTGGAAGTAATTTGAGAGCAATTTTAACAAAACAAAAGGAAGGATATTGTCAAAGAAAACCGCCAACCACTGGTGCATGAAATGAAACATCGATTTCATTTCAGCACAGAAATGTGATATCCCTCACATTTCTGGTGATTGCCTGCGGGCTCAACACTGGTGGCTATGCCACCAGTGAAACTATACATTGGTGGAAAACTCATATTTTAATATTATTTTTAGATAAACATAAATATTAGGAAGTGAAAATGGAAAGATGAGGATTTTAAAATGTCAAAAACAAATGATGTTGTTGGTCTAGGAAATGCCTTGATGGATTTCTTGATTGAAGTTGGCGAGGATACGCTTCTGGAGTTTAGTTTGAAGAAGGGAGAAATGCATTTAGTTGAGGAAGAGAAAGCTAAACAAATTCTTAATAAGATTGAGCAAGAAAAATTGCAAATTGAATTTGTGCCTGGCGGTTCAGCAGCGAATACGTTGAAAGGTGTAGCATTCTTAGGCGGCAAGGCTATTCTGTGTGGTAAAGTGGGTAAAGATAAGCAGGGATTAAATTATGTGCAACAAATGGAAGAGCATGGCGTCAATACCAGAATAAATAAGCATGAACATAAATTGACAGGACATGCGGTCACATTTATAACGCCAGATGCTCAGAGAACTTTTTCAGTGCATTTAGGCGCAGCATTACATTTAGGAAAAGAGGAAGTATTGGAAGAGGATATCATTGCCAGTAAAATTTTACATCTGGAAGGGTATCAATTAGAAGGAGATACTAAAGAGATAGTGTTGCAGGCAATGGAAATAGCCTGTAAGAATAATACTTTAATTTCTTTGGATTTAGCTGATCCTGGTGTGATCAGGCGGAATAAAAAATGGTTGCACAGAATTGTGCGGGATTATGTTGATATTTTATTTGTGAATGAGAAGGAAGCTAAGGAATTTACGGATTTAGAAGAGGAGAAAGCGGCATTGGGGTTAAGTAAATTTGTGAAAATTGCGGTAGTAAAGATTGGAGAAAGAGGTTCGATTATTTGTGGTGATGAGCAGATGCATTACATTGCGCCCTTTCCTGCTACAGTTATCGATACTACAGGAGCAGGTGATACTTATGCTGCAGGATTTCTATATGGATACTGTTGTGGATGGTCTTTGGAGAAGTGTGGTAAGTTAGGTTCGTTATTTGCTTCTAAAGTTGTGGAACAGAAAGGAATGCGAATTAAACATTTGGATGCAGAGGAGTTGAAGGAGAGAGTGGAATAAGAATTAGTGGTTTGAGCAGTTATATGTCAAAGAAAACCGACCACCACCAGTCAATAGATTGTGGTGGTCGGTTTTCTGACCATGCTTTTTCCACTTTAAGTGTTAGTGGATGTGTACCACTAGTGAAACACACTGGTGGAAAAAGCATATTTTAATCTCCACAATTATTATAAATAGGTTTTATTAGTTTAAGTTGTATGGTAAAAATTGGTATTATTGGGGGATCAGGATTAGATAATCCTACTATTTTGCTTAATGCTAGAGAGATTAATGTTAATACCCCTTATGGAAAGCCTTCTTCTTCATTGAAAGTAGGTAATATTAATGATGTTGATGTTGTTTTATTAGCAAGGCATGGGCGTGATCATTCGATAATGCCCAGCAATGTGAATAATCAAGCGAATATTTGGGCGTTGAAAGAGCAGGGATGCACCCATATTTTAGCATCGACGGCATGTGGTTCGCTGCGAGAGGAAATTAAGCCGGGAGATTTAGTGTTTATTGACCAATTTATTGATAGAACGACGAAACGGAAAAAAACGTTCTATGAGAAAGATCGGGTGTGTCATATTCCCATGGCAGAACCATTCTGCGATAAATTAAGAAATGTTTTGGCTGATGCTGCTAAAGAATTAGGATTACGTTTTCATAAGGAGGGGACGATAATCACTATTGAAGGTCCACGATTTTCTACTAAAGCAGAATCAAAATTGTTTAGAACTTGGGATGCAGATGTCATTAATATGTCAACTGTTCCAGAGGTGGTGTTGGCAAGAGAAGCAGGGATATGTTATGCTGCGGTAGCGATGGCAACGGATTATGATTGCTGGCGAGAATCTACGGAGGCAGTTACTTGGGAAGAAATAGTGAAGACATTTACAAAAAATGCAGAAAATGTAATACAATTATTTTTGAAGGCGATGATGATGATTAGACAGGAAGAATGCAAGTGCCGTGAGGATATCAAAACGGCAGTGGTCGGCGGGCAGGAGATAGGAGCTAAAAAGGAATTTGATTTGCATTCTACAATAAGAACAGTACCCCATTGGCCAAAACAAGGAATTATGTTTAGAGATATTACTACTTTATTACAAAATCCAGAAGCGTTCAGGTATTCTATTGAGAAGTTGAAAGAACGGTATAGTGGGAAGAATATTAATAAAATTGCAGGTATTGAATCAAGAGGATTTATTTTTGGAGCGGCATTGGCATACGAGTTAGGATTGCCGTTTGTATTGATTCGCAAGAAAGGAAAATTGCCTTATGAAACAATATCTCAAGAATATGCGTTAGAATATGGCACGGATAAAATTGAAATTCATAAAGATGCCTTGGAAAAGTGGGACACTATTTTAATTGTCGATGATTTGTTAGCGACAGGGGGAACTTGTTTAGCGGCGTGTCAATTAGTGGAAAAGTTAGGAGCGTCTGTTGAAGGAACGGCGTTTGTAGTGAATTTGCCGGAATTGAAAGGAACGGAGAGATTGAAAAATTATAAACCGTTTTTTTTAGTAGAATTTCAAGGAGGATAGAGGGATATATTTGCGCATGGAATTTGGAGCGGAATTGGCGGGAAAGCGGCACAGCTTAGAGGAAGCAAAATTAAGCTGTGGAGAACAGTATTATGGGGAATGTTCCCGGATTTATTTGCGTTTACGTTGTTGTTTGGATGGTTAATCTTTAATGCGCTATTTGGAACTGGACAGATAGGGGATTGGGAAAAACATGAACCGGCAGTTAAGGATACTAGTTGGATTACTTTTGTAACTTCGACGTTATATGAGTTGAGTCATAGCATATCCATTTTTGCAATTGTTTGTCAAAGAAAACCGACCACTACCAGTCAATAGACTGGTGGCATGCTCACCTGCGGGCTCGGGTCGGTTTTCTGACCATGCTTTTTCCACTTTAAGTGTTAGTGGATGTGTACCACCAGTGAAACACACTGGTGGGAAAAGCATATTTTAGTTGTTTATGTTATTTTAGGAAGATTTGTTGGGGAAATGTTAGCATGGTTAGGACATATCATTATTGATATTCCGACGCATTCATACAAGTTTTATCCTACGCCATTCTTATGACCATTTTCTGATTGGAAGGTTGATGGGATTTCTTGGGGCAACAAATGGTTTATGATGGCTAATTATGGTAGATTGTTATTTTTATAGTAGTTATCTGGTGGAAGAGTAGAAAGAAGGAAAAGAAATGAATCTATTTCTGTAATTTAGAAATGGCGTGAGTTATCTCTTCTTTAAAGGTAGAGAAGGATGATTTTGTTTCTTCTTTAGACCATTCCTTTGTTTCTTTTTTTTCTGCTGGTTCTTTTGGTTCTGTTTTTTCTTCTTTATTTTGAGGAGAGTTTTTGTCTGTTTTCTGTTCTTTCTTTTTAGGATGATATTTTAGGTTCCATGTTTTATCTTTGATTTTTTCGGCGATGCTTTCTATTTTGTATTTTGGCTGCTGCGGTGTCCAGATTAAACTTTGCAGGGAATCATTTTGCATTCGAGGGATAATATGGAGGCTTAATTTACCCTCTTTATTATCATCAGTATATCCAGATTTGAGAATGATATTCGTGCCGTGAAGTTGCAGTAGTTGAAATAATAAGGAAGCGATAGATGAAGCGGCATGGAATAAGTAAATAGAATCTTCAGAGGATAATTTTTCAAAGTTTTTTTCTTCTAGTTTAGAGTAGATCTCAATGTGACCGGCGGCTAATGATAATGGGGGCAGGAGGATTATGATTTTTTCGTCTTGGTATAAGATAAGAGATTCTTTTACTGGTTTTTCTAGGTAAGAAGGAAGGTATTCTGAGGTGTTAATAGTTAAAGAATTTTCCTGCTGGAATTTTTGCATTAAATATTGTATATTTGGTGTTAAGGGTTTACGTTTATCTTCAGGCAATGGTTTTTGTTTTTTGTGGAATAGAAAATTGAAAAAACCGTCGCCTTCTTCTCGGGGTAGAAGGTGAATGGTGAGGTGCGGAGAATTTTGGCCGGCGGCACCGCCATTGGCAATGAAAATGTTGAAGGCAGTGGCAACTACTGCTGATTTTATTGATTTTACTAACAAGGGTAAAACACCAAAGTAATGGGCTAATTCTTCTTCTGAAAGGTAGGGTAGAATAGGATAATGTTCTTTGAGAAGGTAGAGGGTGTGACCTTTAACGGCAGGATAAATGTCCAATAAAGCGAGAGTTTTAGAATCTTCGAAAATAATATTTGCTGGTGTTTGTTTAGAGATTATTTTACAGAAGATACATTGTTTCTTTTGTTCGGCTAATTGCGCTTTTAATTCTGTGGGTAGTTCCATAATGGCAAGGATACGAAGCAGAGGAGGGTTAATGTCAAAGAAAACCGATCACCACCAGTCAATAGACTGGTGGCATGCTCGTCTGCGGGCTCGGGTCGGTTTTCTGACCATGCTTTTTCCACTTTAAGTGTTAGTGGATGTGTACCACCAGTGAAACACACTGGTGGAAAAAGCATATTTTATAAAGTATTGCGTTGATTATTTTCCTGGAGAGATTGATAATAGTGTAGGGCATGAGTCATGCCGACAATTAAGAGACCTTTTTGATCTATTCGGGGCAAGGGGCAATGGTAGATATTTTCCAGCTGTTGGAGCATGTAGTGTTCTCGTTCTGAGCATAACAGCTTGGCTATTTCAGGAGGGTAGTTAGAGAGGCAATCGGCGTTTAACATGCTTTTGAGATGAGATAGTTTTGTTTCAAAGTCAAGAGCAATGAGTTTTTCGAATAGTTTATGACTAGGCATATCTACTAGATGTACTTGTTTATGATATTTTTTTGCAATGTTAATAGCAAATTCAAATTCGAGCTGCGAGGTGTTGCGGGATTGTTTATCTTCTGCAAAGAGGATATTCCCTTTTTTTATAAGATGATGATTAAGATGGCAGAATAAGCTTAAGTATATTAAATTAGATAGGCCAACGTACAATGTTTTTTCTTGCGGGAAATATCCTCTTTTTGTGGGAGAATAGGATATGGGAATTGCACCTCTTCTTTCTTTTCTTAACTCGTCATATTCTAAGGAAATAAAATCTGATACGCGAATAAGGTTTTCTAAATTTTCTCTGTCTTGATTATGCAAGGCATGATACGTTCCGATGATACGTAAAGTAGGGGTATAATCAAAAATAAGTAGTTCATAATTTTGAATGGCGTTGTTCATGTTGAATGGCAGGATATTTAGAGGATGATTATATCTTCTATCAACAAATGCCACACCCTTTTTTAGAACTGATAGCAAATCTCATTAATTATTGAACATTGGTGAGATTTGCTAGAATAGTAAATCGCAGAGCATAATGTTCCATTACTGTTGGGATTCACTCTAAGATTTGAGCATCAAACAATGCTTATTTTTTTTTGCTTTTCTCGACGTCTTTAGTTAATTTTAATTTCTTAATCAATTCCTTGTAACGATTTCTGATGGTAACTTCTGTTACACCGGCAACGTCAGCGACTTCTCGTTGAGTGCGTTTTTCTCCATGGATTAAACTGGAAACGTATAAAGAGGCGGCGGCGATTCCAGTTGGACCTCGACCGGAAGTCAATTCTATGTCTCGCGCTAATTCTAAAATTTCTACGGCTTTGGACTGAGTTTCAGGAGATAATTTTAATGCGGAAGCAAAACGAGGGATATAGTCTGCAGGATTGCTGGGTTTAATGTTAATGCCTAATTCGCGGGTAACAAAGCGGTAGGTTCGACCAATTTCCTTTTTTTCGATGCCAGAAGCTTCACCCATTTCATCGAGGGTTCGAGGGATTTCATGACGCCGACAGGCGGCGTATAAAGCACCGGCGATGACTGATTCCATGGATCTACCACGGACAAGACCTTTTTGGACAGCTAGACGATAAATACGCGCGGCTTCTTCTTCAACAGATTTGGGTAATTTTAAGAAGGAACTTACGCGTTTGAGTTCAGCTAAGGCTACTTTTAAGTTACGCTCGATGGCGGTGCTAATCCGAATATTCCATTTACGTAAACGGAAGAATTTGTCACGCTCACGATCTGAGCCGAGTTTATAAAAATCAGAAGTTGTACCAACTTCAGTGCCTAGACCTTGATCAAATTGGGTTTGGGAGGACGGTGCACCAGTTCGGCGCTTAGATCCGCCACCATCATCCTCAAAGTCACGCCATTCTTGGGAAAAGTCAATCATACGATCTTCGATGACAAGACCACAATCGCGACAGATGGTTTCGCCTTTCTCTGCATCACGAAAGATGTTTTTGCTGGCGCATTCAGGACATTCTTTGATGGATTTTCTTAACATGGTATATACCGTAAACACTTATCGCAATCTTAATTATAACGTTAGTTTTATATATTGTTTGAGATAATGGTTTATAAATGTTTTGGTTGGTTTTGCGATTAGCGAAAAGTTTAAATAGGTTAAAACTTTGCTTGGAGTTATGGAAAAAAGAGGGCAGTTAGGAATTATAGAAGCTAAGTTTTTCTTAATAGGTTTTTTTTTGGGATTAGTTATAGGTTCAGCTTTACTTAAATTGGGAGTTAAAAAAATGCTGCCTTGGAATTTAAGTGTACCGTTTGTTTGCGGAGTATTTATGCCTAGCGATAAAAAAGGACAATTGATACAGTTAGAATGGCATTTCTTATGGATTGGAGCAGTGGTAGGAATAATTGTGAGTTGGATTTTAGTGGTGTTAAGCAGAACTAAGGTTATTCCTGTAGATTTGACGTTTTTGTGTTAATTCTTCGGTTTGTTTTTAATATATCTAGCAGAATAGAAAATATTATAAGGTGTTGTTGATTTTAAAATTAAAAAAGCGGTGAGAAGCTAGATTGAGCTTTTCGAGTTTTTACGATTAATTAAAAAAAGAGAAGAGGTTTGAACAATGGATATAGAACAAATTCAAAAAATAAATGCTTTGGCAGTAGATTTAATGAAAAGAGGATTAGCAAATGATAGAGAGGAGGCGGTAAGACAAGCAGAGAAGGTGTATCATGGACGTGATATAGATGGCGGATATAGTTCTATGCGGCAAACAATGGAAGGTGTCAATAGCGAAGTACGACGGTATAACATAGAAAATAATAATGTTCCTGCGGAGACAGCAGGAGTGGCACCAGAGATTTCGCAAGATCAGTTAAAAGGCATTTTAGAAAAGAATACTACGTTTATTATTACCAAGTTTAAAGAGTTTCAAGAGAAAATAGAATCAATGGAAAAGGAAATGGCAACGTTACGAAATCAAATGACGTATAGTAGGGTTTCGGCTCCTGCTCAAAGTTCTAGTCCTGGTGAAGTTAGAATACAATCGGCATCACCAGAAAGAACTGTATCTGTGCCAGCCAGCGCACAGGGAAGCAGTTCAGCTCCAGCAAGCCATCCGCGTTCGGGAGGATATAATGTGGGAGATGTTTCTATTGAGAAGTTTTTTTATGCGGGTCATAAATAGAAATTTATTATTTTTTCAAAACATTTTTTGTTTTTTTAAGAATTCTTTAAAACCTTTGGCTAAGAGTGGTTTGTTATTAATGAGAACGTAACGAAAGGGCAAGATTATAGATTCGCCTTTTTCTATATCTATCTCAAGTGTGTCTTGGAAGTGGAAGTCGGAGAGTTGTTGACGATGTTCAAGAATTTCTTTAGCAATGTAGACAGCATTATCGGTAGGAAGTTGTTCTTTGCCAAGATGGCGTGTAGGAAGGGTTTTACAGAGGTTGCTCAGTTCTTGTTTAGTTCGAGCCTGCATAGGGTGATCACCAAGAATTCCGCCTATTATTATATAATCAAAGTTTTCTGTATCTTTTGAGGTGAGAGGTTGTTTTGCAAAAGGATCGAGGATACAAGCACGAGGCAAGGAGATGTTTCTAATGCTGGGGTTGTGGACTATGCCCAGTGATTTTAGTTTCTGTTGTTCTGAGGGAGAAGAAATATTGGTGAAGAGGAGATGTTCTTTTCCGACAATTTGGGAGATGTGGGTGTATTCTAATATGCACCAGGGGTATAATTTTGGCTCCAAATGTTCGATGATGTATTTCATTGGTTAGATATAAGTTCATAAGTTTAAAAAAGTTTATATTAGGATAATAGATGGATGGTTTCTAAAGATTTAAATGAAGATATTCAAAAATTGCAAGAGCAAATAAATAATAGTAAATCTCACCAATGTTCAATAATTAATGAAATTTGCTACAAGTATAAATTTAAACCTCGTGTGGCAGTAAATATGTTGGTTTTCAAGGAAAAAAACAAGTTCTTTTAATAAAAAGAGAAAAAAAGGAGAGTGTAGAAAATATAATTCAAATTATTGATAATCATATATATTGTCTTAACCTAAATATTAGGATTTGTTACAAAAGATTTAAATATAAAGTAACTACTTAAGAATAAAAACTCCGTGGGGGTCGAGATTATTAAACACAAACTAATATTAAGTTTAGTTTTACTGATTTTATTGGTAAATATTGTAAAGGCAGACGTTATTGTTGATGGAGCTGCTGCTAATACAGTTACGTTTAGCGTAGATTATGGTCAGTTAAGAGATAATAGCCGTAGTTTATATCTTACGAAGAGTATTACTCTCAAGAGTACGGCAGGGACGGAGAATGTTACGTTGGAAGTTGTTTCGGTTAATTCTGATTATGTTTTAAATTTGGATAAAAGTTCGGCGGTGGTGGGAGCAGAAGGGGCAGTAGTGGGGTTGAATTTAAAGGTTCCTGTAAATGCTAATGAGGGTAAATCGGGAGTTGTAGCGAGAATTAAGGCGACGTATGCAGGAACGGAGAAGGTTTTTGATATTGATACTGATGTGGGGGATATGTTAGAATTAAGAAAAGTGTATGCTTATATCAATGATGTGGAAGAGAAAGCTATTGATGGTGATGGGGAATCGGTCAAGTATATTAATCCGAAGGATACGATAAAGTTACGATTTGTGATGGATAATCATTTTGATGAGGATTATGATTATGGGGAGATGGATGTTACGGTAAGTGTAACCAGCGATGATTCTGATTTGAGCAAGGATATTGATGAGGAAGCAGATTTTACTATTAAGGCAGGCAAGAAGTTAGATGGTACTGATGAAGGTTTTTTAATATTTGATATTCCGGAAAAGGCTGAAGATGGGGAATATGAATTTACGATTAAAGCAGAGGGGAAAGATGAGAATAAGGCGAAGTATAAAACGGAATGGAAGGATTATTTTAAGATTGAGCGAAAGGATAATGATATTAGGGTAGATAGTTTGACAGTTTCACCCACAGAAGTTAGCTGTTTTAGAAAGGTACAGATTACTTCCAAAGTTGTGAATGATGGCGGAATAAACCAACAACATGCGGCATTACGTATTGTTAATGAAGCGTTAGGAATTAATTTTAATGAGAATTTTGCACTGAATAAGGGGACTGCAGATACTAATTATGCTATTAAACAGACGTGGGCGGATCTTGATCGTAATTTAAAACCAGGAACATATACTATTGAGGCTAAAGCATTCTATGATTATACACAATTAGGGGATGCTCGAAGTGTGCAATTAGTGGTAAAGGATTGCGCAACTGCTAAAGAAGAAGCGGTGCAAGAAGCGCAAAATAAGACAGTAGATGATAAGGGTAAGGCTATAGATGAGGTTGCAAGTACGGAGATTACCAACAGCCAAACGCAAGCGAATTTGAATACGCAAGCAGGAAAGGAATTGGCGGCAGAGAATATCAGGGCTAATATCAAAACGGATAGTGGTGTGTCCATGATTGCGCAGACAAGAGAACGTTCTCCGTATAATGCTGATGATTATTTATTGGGAATGATTGTCGTAGCGGTGGTATTTGTGATCGCGTTAATTGTGATGTGTGTAGTATTATTATTAAGGGATTGAGTTTAGAAGAATAATTTTAATATAGGCAGTGTTTAATTTTAAGGTGAAGATGTTTAATAGTCAAAAATCTCTAACGAGGGTCAAAAATGAAAATAAATAAAGAATGGAAAACAATCGGATTAATTTTGTTTGCGGTTTTAGCAGTAGTGTTAACCGCGAGTATGGCTTTAGCAGATAATGCGGTGCCGGTAATAAATACAATTACTGAACAAAAGGCAACACAAGATCAAGAATTTAGTTTGGTAGTAACAGCTACAGATGCTGATAATCTACAAACTGATCTGCTGATTTCAGAGGTAGATTCTACTTTAGGCTGGCTGAAAGTCAAGGATAAAATGACCCTCTATGGAACTCCTACAATTAGTAATGCTGGCAAGCAAGAAATTACTGTAATAGTTAGTGATGGGTTAGGAAATTCTTTGCCGGTTACATTTAATCTGACCACCGTTCGGGCGTTGGAGATTAAAAAAGACGATAGTTTGGAGATTTATGTTAATACTGTCAAAAAGTATAATTATAGCGATGTTATGGGTGGAAAATTAGAAGCTTCTCAAGGGGATGTGATTACGGTCAAGTTCAAGTATGGGAATAATTTTGCTTCTAAAGTTTTAGGATATATCAAATTAAGCGCTAATAGTTTGGGAGTTGATTATGTTAAATATAGTAAAGATGTTTGGAATCTATTGCCAGGAATAACGGAAAGCGCAGAGTTCACATTTACTGTGCCTTTTGAATATACGGGAAGCACATTTACAGTGTCCATTGATGCAGAAGATGAGGATGAGATTGGCGCGGCATATGAGGATCATATTACTAATCCGCCATTACAATTCAAGATGAATTATAAGGTTCAGAGCGGTTATATTAAGGCGGTTAGTGTAGATGATGATAATTTAACATGCAATACGATAGCTACTTTGCAAATAAAATTAATTAATAATGGGAATAGCAGTCTTACTCCAGAATTATGGGTGTTTAACCAGCCGGCGAGTATAGATGGAAAAACGGGCGTGGTGACAAGCAGTGGAGCAACACTAAAACATTATCCTGATGATGTTAAAAATGAAGTTAAGTTAGTTCCGGGAGAAGAAAAAACGATAAATTTACCGGTGAATGTCTCAACATTGAGCGGAGCGCAAAAATTGTACGTTTATTTAGTCAGCCCCTGGTTCTATGATAAAACCAGCAACAGTTATTATTTTGGAGATAAGAAGGAAGCAGTTGAGATTAAGAATGTTGGGGCGTGTTTGAAAAAAGAGGTCATCGAGAAAAAATTATCATTAGCAAAAAATTCAGATCAGGTTAAAATAAATCTTGTAGAAAAAGGTTCCGATGGGAATTATGTTTATATCAATGAAGATGATGATGCCAGCGGGGTAGTGTTTGAAGTGCCTACAGGAAAACAATCCAATAGCGCATTGATTAATTGTCATGTTGATCAACAAATGTTGGTGTGTGATAAACCGGCGATGGATAAGGATGGAACTTCTGAGGTGACATTGAAGATAAGCAAAGATGCATCAGTTATAGAAGA